>NZ_CP099490.1:2514205-2828481 GCF_023923205.1 Ornithinimicrobium cryptoxanthini
GCCGATGGCTAGGGCCTGCCCCTCCGCCAGCGGGATCACCGGATAGCTAGCCAGGAGCCGGGCGGTTCCGGCAAAGCGGGCCTCCTGCGGCCCGGGGACGTTGCTGATCACCAGGTTGAAGACCCGGCGGGACATGACGCTCGCCGCGCGGGCGGCGAGGCTGTGCAGGGTCGGGGCGGCAAAGCCGGCCAGTCCCACGATCCCGGCCGCGCCGATGGACCGCCCCGCACTCAGCTGCTTGCTCATCCGATAGCTCACCTGCTGCAACCGCATCGCCGCGCTGGGCTCGCCGATGGGCAGGTCGACGAAGGCGGCGACCACCGGGCCGCCGACGTGCGACTCGACCGCGCCGCCCTCGACCGACAGCGGGACCATGGCCCGCAGGGTGCTCGATGTGGTGATGGGTTCTCCGCGGGTCATCAGCCACTCCCGCAGTCCGCCGGCAAGGGTCGCGAGCACGACGTCGTTGACGGAGACGTGTTCCAGGTCGCCGGCACCGAACTTGCGTCGGCGGACCAGTCGGAAGTCCTCCAGGTCCAGGTCGATCAGCCTCACGCGACGACCTGAGCCCACCTCGACGTTCAGCGGCGTCTGGGGTGCGGGGCTCGCTGCGGTGCGCACCAGCGCGGTCCCCGCCTGCTGGGCCGCCTCGGCCACCTTCACACCGGTGTGCCGCAGGTCCGTCACACCGCCGCGCACGCCGTCCCACAGCCGGCGCGGAGACGTCATGGTGCTGAGCGCGGAGCGGGCGAGCAGCTCCGCGTCGCTGGGCTCGGGCGCCGGGGTCCAGGTCTGCACGATCGGGACCACGTCAACCGGGTTCTCATCGAGGATGACCTGTCCGATGTCAAGCCCGTGCACACCGTCCACCATGGCCTGGTGGGTCTTGGACACGAGCGCGAAGCGACCGTCCTGGAGGCCCTCGACCAGATAGATCTCCCACAGCGGACGGCTCCGGTCGAGCAGCCGGGACTGGATCCGGGCCACGAACTCGGCCAGCTGGTCGTGGGTGCCCGGACGGGGCAGTCCAGAACGCCGCACGTGGTAGGTCAGGTCGAAGTCGGCGTCATCGACCCAGACGGGGCCGCCGAGTCCAGCCGGCACCGCTCGGATGCGCTGCCGGTAGCGGTGCACGTAGGCGATCCGGTTGGCCACCAGAGCCATGAGTGTGTCGTGGTCGAAGCCCTCCTCAGGGGTCTCAAAGACCAGCACCGAACCCACGTGCATGGCGGTCACGGGTCCCTCGAGATAGAGGAACGACGAGTCCACCGGCGTCAGACGATCTAGCACGGCCCCATCGTGTCAGACTGCGGCAGCCCGCCGCGCCAGAACGCGTCGCCGGGGTGCTGCCAGCTCCCGTCCGGTCACGCGGGAGGCGGCCTCGCGCACGCCCACCCGGGCCGGACTCGAGGGTCGCGCCTCTCGCAACGTGCGGCCAGCCAGGACTGCTGCGTCGACGCCGGCCTGGTCCTCCGCCACCAGGATCACGTCCTCGACGCCGGCGAACCGCACGAGCGCCTCGCGCACCAACCGGGCCGGGTTCTTGCCGATGGCCTCCGCCCGCACACGGTTGACCACGACAGTCGTCGCAGCCGCGGTCACGCCGGCGAGCTGGTCCAGTCCGCGCACCAGACGTTGCAGCCCCACCGGGTCAGCGGCCCCCACCACCAACACGTGATCAGCGACCTCGAGCGCGGCGAGCGCGGCTCCGTTGCGCCGCGGGGCAGTGGTGTCGAAGCTGAGCTCCTCATCCGACTCCAGGCAGAAGCCGACATCCACCACGGTGACCGGCACCAGATCGGCGCACGCCGACAGCACGTCCTGCACCGCATGGTCGCGCAGCTCGGGCCACCGGTCGGGGCGGGGCATGCCGGTGAGCACCCGCAGTCCCGGGACGACCTGGATCGCCAACCTGCTCAGCGTCGCGCGGTCGAGGCTCCCCTGGTCTGCCGCGCGACTCGCAGCCGCCACGCCAGGAGCCTCGTCGAGGACGGCGAGGACCTGCGCGACCGAGGCGCCATAGGTGTCCAGGTCCGCCAAGATCACGGGTTGATCGGGCTCGGCCAGCTCGGCAGCGACGTTGACCGCGAGGGTCGTCCGTCCCGGTGAGCCCACCGGCCCCCAGACGACGACCACCGTGCCGCGACCTGTCTCGAGGGCGTCGAGTGAGCTGGGTCCCTCGCCCTCATGCCGGTCGGTCTCGTCCGCAGCCTCGTCCCGCTGGCCCTGGCCGGTGCCGTCAGCGGGATCAGCACGGTCCGGGGCCGGGTGTGCAGGTCGGTCTCGGAAGGCACTGCCCGGACCCCCTGAGGACGTCCCGGGAGCGGATCCACCCTGGCCGTCGTCGTGCTGGGGGCTGCTGACCAGCTCGGTCAGAGCACCCTCGAGCTGTGGCTGCTCCGCGTCGGCCGACAGCACGACCTGGACGCCCCAGCGACGCAGCATCCGTTCGCCGCCCTCGTCGCCGGGGCGATGCACACCCAGGACGAGCACGTCGTGGTCCTTCAGCTGCTGGATGGCAGCGCGGTCCAGGCCCCGGAGGTCAGCGGAGACGACGGCCACCCGGCCGATCCCTGCAGCGGCCGAGCCGAGCAGCTCAGCCAGGTCGGCGCACCGGCGCACCACGTGGACGGCCCGGCTGCTGTCGAGCCGGGTGGCCAGCTGCGCCTCATAGCGTGGCGTGACCGCGGTCAGCAGCGGCAGGCTCACGAGGTGGCCCCGGACCCGGGCGAGGGCACCAGCGTGACCTTGGCCTCTTGGTCGACGCTCGAGATCACCGCGCCGACCTGGTCGGCGGGCACTACGACCTGCACGGCTGCCCGGCCCACTCCCATGCCCAGACTGGTGGAGCTCGTGGGGGTGCGAGCCACGACCGCCTTGGCCAGGAGCAGCTCCGGGTCCAGATAGGCGGTGCCCACCTCGTCCGGGTCGCGCCGGCTCACCCACACGTCCACGACCGTGCCGACGGTGAAGGTCTGGGCCGTCGCGGGGTCGACCGGCACGGTGACGGTCTTGTCGTGAGCCTGGCTGGCAGTCCCCAGAGAGGTCGCGGGCACCAGCTCGCCCTCGGTGACCTGCCGCAGCATGACGGTGCCCGGAGCGACCTGCTGGTGGGCGTCGACGTAGTGCGCCATCGGGGCGTCCATCCGGACCCGCACCGGCATCAGGTCATCAGCACCGACCTCCTGGCCGGGCAGGAGGTCGCGCGTGGCGGCATACACCGGGGTGGTCTCGTCCATCGCCGAGGTCAGGCGGACGCCGCCTGCCACCGACAGGAGCACCAGCAGCAGGCCGACGAGGAGCCGGGTGTCCCGCCAACCGGGTCTTCGCAGTCGCCGGGCGACAGGGATCGTCGCGTGATCACCTCGTGCTGCAGTCATGTGTCGTCAGCCCCCGTAGTCGCTTGCTGGTCCTCTTGGTCTGATCCACCCAGGCGAGGTCAGGCTAGCCGCCGGGGAGCAGCGGGATCATCTTGTCCACAGGGCAACTTCGAGAACCACCCAGGACAGGTAAAATCTCGGTCAAGGTTCGCCACCCGCCCCTCCCGCTCACCAGATGGAGCAGTCTGTTGACCCCACGGTTCCTCACTCTCACCGACGTCGCCGAGACCCTCAACATCACGATGTCGCAGACCAAGGCGCTGGTGCGCGGTGGGTCGCTGCCAGCGCTCAAGATCGGCGGACGGGGCGTGTGGCGGGTCGAGGCCTCCATGCTCGAGGACTACATCGAGCGGATGTATGCCGAGACGCGCGAGAGCATCGAGAAGGTGCCTGGCGAGGTGGGCAAAGGACCGGACCACGACCAGCCCTAAGCGATCAGCTGCGGGCCACGCAGACCAGGGCCTGATAGGGGATCGACACCACGGAGAAGACGTCGCGGTCCCGGCGCGGCAGGTCATCGGGGTGCCTGCTGAGGTCGAGATGATCAGCTCCCACCCGGTCGATGGTGCCCAGGGCCAGCCCCCCATCAAGGTCGTGCGCCCGCACCAGGGCACGGTCGCGACTAAGCGCGCGAAGTGCCTGCCTCAGGTCCAGGGACCGTTGCACCCGGCTGGGCCGCCCCGCATCTGAGCGTCCCGACAGGCCGCTGACACTCAGGACCGTCGCGGTCACGATGAGCAGCTCACGGGGACGTGCGGCGCCGTCCTCCTGCAGCACAAGCCAGTCCGAGGCCACCTCGGAGAGGGCTCCTTCCACGACCAGTCCCCCACGCAGACTCAGCCGCACCCGAGCACCCAGGTCGGCCAGGAACCGCTCGCTCAGGCTCACCCGGCCCAGTGCCGCCCGGGTGTGCTCGGCGACCTCCCCCTGCACCTGCGCTGCCTCCTGTGCCGCCAGCTGCGCCTCGAGGTCGTCGAACAGGTCTGTCCATCGCATGGAGTCGATTGTGCCGGACACGCCAGACGCCGCTGACGATCATCCACAACACCACGGCTCCTCTTGCCCTCACAGCTCTTATAGGCTCTAATGGCGTACAGTGAACGCAAATGATCGCAACTGAACGCTTTAGGTGCTGGAGGGGCCACGAGATGAGACAGGACAAGAAGGACAACGGGTGGGTGGGCCGCGATACGGCCGGCGGGGCAGCGGTGCTCGGTGCGCTGGGCGCGGCTCTGCTGGGGTGGGTCTCCACGGCGTGCTGGCAACGGGTCGTGGGCGCCGTCGGACAGGACGCCTGGAGCGCCAGCATCGAGGTGGCGCAGGGTCTCGAGATCATCGTCCTCGCCGCTGCAGGCCTGGTGTCGGCGTGGTTGTCAGTGCTCCTCCTCGCCGGCTCCGCCGCTGCGCTGCCCGGTGCCCGACTTGCTCCACTGCGCTCGTTCACCACGCGTCTTGCGCCCCGCCTGGTGCCTCGGATCACCGCAGGACTTGTGACCACCGCGGTGGTGCTCACTCCGGCGGGTGTCGCTCACGCAGCACCGGAGACCGGCTGGGGCGCAACGCAGTCCGTGTCCGCGAGCGGCGGTCCAGGCACGAGGACAGCTCTGGTGACGCTTGCTGGAGCCGGGACACCCGGCACCGAGGCGCCTGGGACTAAGGCCACCGGGACAGACGCACCCGCGGCCGGCGCACCGGAGCCAGGGTGGCGTCCGACTGAACCGCCACGGACCGCACCCTCGTCCACCTCGATCGACCTGGTGAGCCGTGGCACGGCGGCACCGGACTCGATCGTGGTCCGCGCCGGCGACACGTTGTGGGACATCACCGCCCGCCACCTCGGGGCCGACGCCGACGCACCGACGATCGCCGCCGCGTGGCCACTGTGGTTCGAGGCCAACCGCGACGTGATCGGCGCGGACCCCGACCTCATCCTGCCGGGCACCCTGCTGGTGCCACCGCCTCACGACCTGTTGGCCGCCGCTGCAACCCCCCTCGAGCAGGTGGCACCGTGAGCGCGCAGCCGGTCCTGCAGGCCTTCCGTGGTCCTTCTGCGGCACCGTTTCGGCCGTCCCACCTGACCGTGCTGCCGATCCCGGACTGCGAGCCGACGCCGCTGCCCCAGGGTGAGCGCCCTGCTACGCCTGACCCGCGCTACATCCAGGGCTCGCTCGCCGTGGACTTCCGTCGGGAGGGTCACGACGTCCTCTTCGGCCCTCAGTCGACGAGTCGTCAGGTCCTGCCGGATCCAGAGCTCTGGGCCCGGCGGCTGATCACCGCGATCCTGGAGTCGATGGACGGACTGCGACCCGCCAACCAGCTCGGCAGGTGGGTCGCCCCCGACCTGCGCGACCAGATCGCGCAGAGCGGCGTCCTCGCCCGGCAGCGGCACCAACGTCCCGGCGGGCCGCTCCACGTGCGCGCGATCCGGGTCTGCGAGCCCGTCGACGGGGTGGCCGAGGTCGCTGCCGTCATCGGTTATCGTTCGCGGGTGCGCGCGCTGGCCCTGCGGATGAGCGGCGTGGACGGGCGCTGGTTGATCACCGCCCTCGAGATCGGCTGACCGCGGCGCCGGCCGGCTCAGTTGCCCTTGCGTGCCTTGCGTCGCTCCGCCCGATTGCCGGTGGCCGCGCTCTTGACCGGTGCCTTGGTCGTGGTGGCACCGTCCGCCGTCACCCGGCGCTGCTCCACAGAACCGTCCTCCGACGGAGCGCTGTAGGTCAGCGCGGCTGCGGGCGTCGGCTTGGCGTCCACCAGCCCGGCGAGCGCAGCCGGCACGGCCAGCCCTCCAGCCTGCTCTGCGTCTCCGGCAGCCTCACGCGGCTTGACCTCGAGACGGAACAAGGTGCGGACCGCGTCCTCCTTGACGGACTCCATCATCGCCTGGAACAGCTGGTAGCCCTCGCGCTGGTACTCCACGATCGGCTCACGCTGCGCCATCGACCGCAGGCCGATGCCCTCCTTGAGGTAGTCCATCTCGTAGAGGTGCTCACGCCACTTGCGATCC
Organism: Ornithinimicrobium cryptoxanthini; assembly: GCF_023923205.1. Taxonomy (NCBI): domain Bacteria; kingdom Bacillati; phylum Actinomycetota; class Actinomycetes; order Micrococcales; family Ornithinimicrobiaceae; genus Ornithinimicrobium; species Ornithinimicrobium cryptoxanthini. The sequence goes on from NZ_CP099490.1 coordinate 2,520,590, forward strand.
AGCACCTGCATCACGACGCGTCGTTCGACGTCGCGCATGACGTCCTCTCCGACGAGGGTCTCCTTCTCGTCATACGCGTGCTGGGCGTCGGAGGTCAGCTGCTCGGCGAGCAGCTCCGGGGTGGGGCCACCGACCGCGCCCATGGCCGCCTCCAGTTCCTCCACCGTCAGGCTCACCGGATAGACGGTGCGCAGCTCGGCCAGGACCTTGTCCATGTCCTGGCTCTCGCCATCCACCTCATCACCGCGCAGGGTCTGGGCATAGTCGCCGACGACGTCGTTGATGAAGTCGCGGATCTGGTCCTCGAGGTCCTCCCCCTCCAGGACCCGGCGACGCTCGTCATAGACCACCACACGCTGACGGTTCATGACGTCGTCATACTTCAGCACGTTCTTGCGGGTCTCGAAGTGCTGGGCCTCGACCTGCGCCTGGGCGCTCTGGATCGAGCGGCTGACCACCTTGGACTCGATCGGCACACTGTCGTCCATGCCGGTGGTCTGCATCACGCGGTCGACGATCGCGGCGTTGAACATCCGCATCAGGTCGTCCTCGAGCGAGAGATAGAACCGGCTCTCACCGGGGTCACCCTGACGGCCAGCACGACCACGCAGCTGGTTGTCGATGCGGCGAGACTCGTGGCGTTCGGTGCCCAGCACATAGAGACCGCCGAACCCCCGCACCGCCTCATACTCAGTCTGGACCGCCTCCTCGGCTGCCGTGATAGCACCGTCCCAGGCCTCTTCGTACTCCTCCGGGGTCTCTGCCGGGTCCAGGCCGCGGGCCTTGAGCTCGGCGACGGCCCGGAACTCGGGGTTGCCACCGAGCATGATGTCGGTGCCTCGACCGGCCATGTTCGTCGCGACGGTGACCGCACCCCGGCGGCCGGCCTCGGCCACGATGGAGGCCTCCCGCTCGTGGTGCTTGGCGTTGAGCACCTCGTGGGGGATGCCGCGGCGACGCAGCTGCTCGGAGAGGAGCTCAGACTTCTCCACCGACGTCGTGCCCACCAGGACCGGCTGACCCTTCTCGTGCCGCGCGGCGATGTCCTCGACCACGGCCTCGAACTTCGCCTGCTCGGTGCGATAGATCAGGTCCGACTGGTCCTCGCGGATCATCGGCTTGTTGGTGGGGATCGAGACGACGCCGACCTTGTAGATCTGGCTGAGCTCCGCGGCCTCGGTCTGGGCGGTGCCCGTCATGCCGGCGAGCTTGGCATACATGCGGAAGTAGTTCTGCAGCGTCACCGTGGCCAGGGTCTGGTTCTCGTTCTTGATCTCCACCCCCTCCTTGGCCTCGATCGCCTGGTGCATGCCCTCGTTGTAGCGGCGACCAGCAAGCATGCGACCCGTGTGCTCGTCGACGATCATGATCTGACCGTCGACGTTGACATAGTCCTTGTCGTTCTTGAAGAGCTCCTTGGCCTTGATGGCGTTGTTGAGGTAGCCGATCAGCGGGGTGTTGGCACTCTCATAGAGGTTGTCGATGCCGAGGTAGTCCTCGACCTTCTCGATCCCGGACTCCAGCACGCCGACAGTGCGCTTCTTCTCGTCGACCTCGTAGTCGCCCGAGCCGTCCGCACCCCTGCGCAGCCGCTGGGCCAGCTTGGCGAACTCGGTGTACCAGCGCGGCGAGCCGTCGGCGGGGCCGGAGATGATCAGCGGCGTGCGGGCCTCATCGATCAGGATGGAGTCGACCTCGTCGACGATGGCGAAGTGGTGGTCGCGCTGCACGAGGTCCTTGGTGGCCATCGCCATGTTGTCGCGCAGGTAGTCGAAGCCGAACTCGTTGTTGGTGCCGTAGGTGATGTCCTTGGCGTAGGCCTCGCGCCGCTGGTCGGGGGTCATCGAGGACAGGATCACTCCGACCTCGAGACCGAGGGCGCGGTGGATGCGCCCCATCAGCTCGGCCTGGTACTCCGCCAGGTAGTCGTTGACGGTCACGACGTGCACACCCTTGCCCGTGAGGGCGTTGAGGTATGACGGGAGGGTCGCCACGAGCGTCTTGCCCTCACCGGTCTTCATCTCGGCCACGTTGCCCTGGTGCAGCGCCGCCCCGCCCATGATCTGCACATCGAAGTGGCGCTTGCCGAGGGTGCGCACGGTGGCCTCGCGCACTGTCGCGAACGCCTCTGGAAGCAGCTGGTCCAGCGTCTCGCCATCCGCCAGCCGCGCCCGGAACTTGTCGGTCTCCTCGCGCAGCTCTGCGTCTGTCAGACCCTGGAAGTCATCCTCGAGCGCGTTCACCTGCTGCGCGATGACCTGCAGCCGGCGCAGGGTCTTGCCCTCGCCGGCACGCAGCAACTTCTCGAACAATTTGGCCACAGGGTCTCCTGACACATCGCGGTTGGTCTGCGTGAACCGCACGCCGACCTCAACCTTAGGCTAAACGCCGATCGGCCTACCCCGAAACCCACGCGCCGTCATGGTCCCGGACACGAGCGGGGTGCCGACGGCCACAGCCGTCGACACCCCGTCCATGATCGGATCGACTACTGCGCGAACAGCTCCTCGATCGCCGTGCGGACGGCGTCGGTGATGGTGACCGGTCCACCGAACAGCGTCACCCTCGCAGGGGCCCGGTCCACGAGCGTTGCCGCGGTCGCCTGCGGCAGAGTCTCCGTCCGCGTGAGCAGCAGCGGGCTGCTCTCATGACCAGCCCAGGCCGCGCCGGACAGGGCATCCGGGAAGACGACTCCCGAGGCCACGAACGCTGCGTCGGAGCTGCCGATGCGGCCGGCGATGAGGGCCGCCGTCTCATAGCGATCGTCACCCGCCACCCGGTCGACCGAGTCGGCATACGCGCCGAGCTCGGTCAGCGTGGTGTCGGGGATCCAGTCAGGGCCACCGAGCACGACGACCCGTGCCGGGTCGAGCGCCACGAGAGCGTCGACCGTCGCCTGAGGCAGCGCACCGGTGCCGGTCAGGAGGATGGGGTCATCCTCGATGCCCGCAAGCGGTCCGCCGGCCAGGGAGTCGGCGAACTCCTCACCGGCAGCCACATAGACGGTGTCCACCTCGGCCGCGGTGAAACGCTCCAGCGCCAGCTCCGAGGCTGTGCCATAGCGGTCATCACCGGCGATCCGGAGCACCGTGGCTCCTGTTGCGGCCTCGACCTCGACCAGGACCGCGTCGCTGATGGTGTCCGGGCCCCCGAGCACGAAGACGTGCTCCGGCTGGAGGGTGTCCAGGGCCGTCAGCGCGGACTGCGGCAGCGCACCGGGACGGGTCAGCAGCACCGGGGCGCCGTCACGGACGGCGGGCGCCGTGCCGGTCAGTGCGTCCGGGAACACCTCGCCGCTGGCCAGGTAGGCCACGCCCACGTCGCCGAACTGCTCGGCGATCGCAGCGGAGGTGGCATACCGGTTGTTCCCGAAGGTCCGGTCGATCACGACCGGCTCCGGAGCCGTGCCCGCCAGAGCCAGCCCGACCAGGATCGGGTCGTGGTCACTTGACCGGAAGGCATTCGGCTCGAACAGTGCATCCTGCTCGTCGGGCTTGAACGACGTGTCGTAGTCGAGGATGCTCGGCTCATCTGCGTTGATCTTCCACGCCTCGGCGGCCGTGACCTTGCCGGCCAGCGCCTCGTTGGCCAGGGCATAGTCGAGGTAGCCCAGCTGGCCGTCGAAGACGTAGGAGTACTCGTACTCCCCCTGGTGCTCCAGGAGCAGGTCGGAGTAGCCGTCGTCGAGGAAGACGTTGATCGGGTCCTCCTTGTCATAGGCGTTGAGGTCACCGATGACCAGGGTGTTCTCGGCACCGGTGCCGGTCGGGTCGCCGGCGAGCCAGTCGACCATCGCCTCCGCGGCGTCGGTACGCACCCCATTGCAGTTGGCTGCCCACGGGTCCTCCGGGTCATTCACGTCGTCGCAGGACGAGCCCTTGGACTTGAGGTGGTTGACGGCGACGGTCACCTGCTCACCGGTCGCGATCTCCTCAAACGTCTGCGCCAGCGTCGGACGGTTCTTGCTGTCCAGGAAGCGCGGGTCGTCGGCCGTGGTCAACGTTGCGAAGTCACCGACCGAAGAGACGTTCGCCGGCTTGTAGATGAACGCCGTCGTGATCTCATCGGTGCCGATCGTGCCGGTCGGGACGTAGTCGTAGGTGTCAGCGCCGACGACGTCGTTGAGCGCGTCGGTCAGGGTCTGCACTGCGACATCGTTGTTGTTCTCGATCTCGATGAGCCCCACCACGTCGGCGTCCAGCTCGGCCAGCGCGGCGACGATCTTGACCTCCTGGCGGTCGAACTCCTCCTGGTTGTCCGCGCCGCGACCGGCAAAGTCGGTGAAGTAGTTCAACACGTTGAACGAGGCCACAGTCATGGTGGCACCTGCTGTCGCGGGCGCCTCGACCGGGCGAGGGTTGACCGCCTCGAAGTCTGCGTCCTGAGTCGGCTGGATCCGGTAGAGGTTAAACGAGTAGTCCAGCACCCCACTGAGGTTCGTCAGGGTGTCGCCGCCGCGGAACGTGTACTCGAGGGTGAACTGGCCACCTGCGGGGTGCCGCAGGTAGGGCGGGTTCTGCGGGCTGAGGCCATCGTCGACCAGGATCTGGTGTGAGGCGTTGTAGTCACGCACGGCCACGGCTTCGGCCGAGTCAGGAGCCGCAACCGCAGTCGGCTGGAACTGACGGGCGGTGCTCAGCCCGGTGCCCACGGTCACCTCGCCATAACGTGCGTAGTTGAAGTACTCCAGGATCGACAGGGAATCCGGGAAGGTGACGAACATGCCTTCCACCGCCTCGTAGTCGGTGTCCGTCAGCGGGAAGGCCAACTCGGTCGCCTCGGGCAGGGTGACGTCACTCGCACAGAGCTGGTAGCTCGGCGAGGTCAGCTGGGTCTTGCCGTTGAACTCAGTGGCCGTGCCGGTCACGCGCACCTTGTCGCCAACCGCGACATCTTCGCCGCCGGGAGCGTAGACGAAGACCCCGTCGGAGGTCGTCGCGTCACCGTCACCGGCGTCCTGGACGAAGTAGCCGTCGAAGCCACCAGTCTGGAAGTCGCCAACGACGACGCCCTCGACCGTGACGATCTGGCCGCTCATCGGGGTGGCGTCACCGGATCCCTGGACAGCCCCGATCAGTGTGGCTTCGTCACCGCACTCGCCGCCGGGCGGCGGGGGCTCCTCCTCATAGACCTCGTTGGGGGCGCCGGGGGTGTTCCAGGCCTGACCCGCCGTCGGGATAACAGCATCGAACCCGGGGAAGCCTGCCTTGTTGAAGTCGTTGCGGACCCAGTCGGCCGCGGTGTCGGTGTCGGTCGCGTCCGGGATCCGCGAGGCGCCACCAGGAGCGAAGGCCTCGCCGTCGAACCCATCGTCCAGAGCGGTCTCGGAGTAGATCAGGTCGTCGACGTTGCCGTCCAGGATCGCCACCGAGTCGACCACGGTGAGTCCGATGTCCTCGTCGATCACACCGTCCCGGTCCGCGTCGATGACGGTCTGGCCGGTGTAACCCGTGGCCAGCAGCAGGGTGAGCGTGCCGTTCTGGACCCGGTTGGCGGGAAGGTCAACATGCCAGAAACCGTCGGCATCGGTGCTGCCCACCTGGTCAGCGCTGATGATCGAACCGCGGGAGCCGGAGCTTCCGTCGCCCTCCACCTGCAGGATCGACAGATCCGAGTAGTCGGTCTCCGGCTCGCCGTAGACCTCGTAGAACTCGAAGTCGATCTCAGGGCCCGCGGTGTCGATGGAGAACTCGTTGATGACCGGAGTCTGCGGCTCGGACGGCCCGCAGTCAGCGACGTGCGAGCCCAGCCCCGAGAAGGTGTCGATCGGGAACCCGCTCCACTCTGCGGCGGGGTCGAACTCGTCATTGGTGACCGTGTCGCCGGAGCAGATCGAGGGCAGCCGCCGGAGCGTTGCGTTGACCGTGATTGTGGGTGTGGTGCCCCAGGACGCGCCAGGGTCGAAGCCCACCTGACCGAAGGAGTCGATGGTCGTCCCTGGGTCTCCCTTGACCAGCACATAGGAGTCGTTCCCGTTGTGCGACAGGGAACCCGAGAGCTGGTTGATCACCATCTGTGGGATGCCAGCCTGCTGCGAGTTGGCAACAACGTAGACCCCGCCGGACTCGACGGTGCCCGTCAGAGCGATGGAAAAGCTAGGCGTGTCGCTGCCGTTCGAGTAGAGGCGCAGGACATAGCTCTCCGCGGCCAGGTCGACGGCGGCATCGGTGCCGTTGAAGATCTCGATCGCCTTATTGTTGCCAGATCCCTCGACGTATTCGCTGATGATCAGGTCGTCAAGGGCCATGGGGGCGAACTCGACAGTGGGTTGCGCGGGAGGGGCCTGTGGGGTGATCGCAGTGGCAGCACCAGGGGCAAGCGCCCCGGCGATGGCGACGGACGCCGTGGCGGCAAGCACCGCGCGAGTCCGTCGGGTGAGTCGTGACATGTTTTTTCCTTTAGCGGGTCCGACATGGAAACGGCCACCGATGACATGGCCTGGGCTCCGGACACTAGCCGCTAGCGGTGACACCTGGGAAGACCCTGGGACGTGTCGCCGATGAACGACCGGCGATCGTCAGGTGAAGTCGACCCGGTCCAGCCCGAGCCACCCCGCCAGCTGGCCGAGCTCCTCGCCCAGAGCCTCCCGAGCGCCGGCGGGAGCGTCGGGCTCCAGGTGCAGCCGCCGCACCAGCAGCCGGCCCGCCAGGCGATCCGCCTTGACGTCGACCCGCCCGACCAGGTGCTCGCCCCACAGGAACGGCAGCACGTAGTAACCGAAGACGCGCTGGGCCTCGGGCACATAGATCTCGATCCGGTAGCGGAAGGAGAAGATCCGCTCGGTGCGGGACCGCTCCCACACCAACGAGTCAAACGGGCTCAGCAGGGCACGCGCGGCAACTGCGCGCGGGCGGCGCGCGGCGGCGTCCAGGTAGGCAGGCTGGTCCCAGCCGCGCACCACGACCTGCTCCACCTCGCCGAGCCGCACCAGCTCGGCCAGGGCCGGCCCCGCCATCGACTGTCGAAGCCGGAAGTAGTCACGCAGGTCTGCGGCTGTCCCGATGCCGTGGGCACTCACTGCACGGCGCATCAGCGCAACACCGGACTCGGCCACGTCAGGGGCGTGCGGCTGCCCAGGTGCGCGAGCCAGCACTTCGGGCGGCAGCACGAACGCGGGGTCGCAGTAGCGCCGCTCGAACTGGCTGTTGCGTCCAGAGCTGACGATCTCACCCGCCCAGAAGAGGTGCTCCAGACAGTGCTTGACCAACGACCAGTTCCATCCCCACTGGTCGCGGTTGCGCACGTCACCCGGCTCCACGAGCGCGTCCACCTGCCGTGCCGTCAACGGCCCCTGGTCACGGACCACCCCGCGCACCCGCTCCAGCACGCCGGGATGGTCCCGAGCGACCTGGTGACTCCATGAGTCGTCGGCAGCCCCCGCCATCCGAAAACCGAGGAACGGCCACGTCTCGGGCGGGATCAGGCTGGCGACGTGGGCCCAGGACTCGACGAGCCGGCGCGGTGCCCTCGACCGCGGACCTGTGCCGTCCCGCGCACGATCGAGCAGTGCCGTGTCATAGGCGCCGAGCCGGGAGTAGAACGGGAGGTAGTGGCTGCGCGCCACGACGTTGACGCTGTCGATCTGCACGACCTGGACGCGGTCGATGACGCGTTGCACGTGGCGCATCGTGGCGTTCGTGGGACGCGGATCGGCAAACCCCTGCGCAGCCAACGCGATGCGTCGCGCCTGGGCGTTCGTCAGCTCCGCTTGCATAGTCGCAACCTAGACGAGGGCCCCGACAGTCGTCGAGGCCCTCGTCGTGCTCGGGTAGTGATGGTGTCCGGTCGGTGGTGCTCAGCGCGTCAGGTTCAGCGCGTCAGGGCTGACTCACCCTGCGGCAACCTGCTCTGCCGCGGGCTGATCCGCGCCGGCCGGCTCCAGGCGCAGCACGCCGTAGGACCAGCCGCGACGACGGTAGACCACGGCAGGCTGGTCACTCTCCTCGTCGTGGAAGAGATAGAAGTCGTGACCCACCAGCTCCATCTCGTTGAGCGCCTGTCCCACGCTCATCGGCTCCGAGGAGTGGACCTTCTCCCGCAGCTCGATCGGGGAGTTGCCCTCGGTGCCCAGTGCCTGGGCGACTGCTTCCTCGGCGTCGTGTGGCGCACCGTTGGCCTCCTCCTCGGAGGGCAGTTCGGTGGGAAGTGGATCGGTCGGGAGTCCAAAGGTGGCCTCGGCGACCGAGGCCTTGCGGTGCTTGCCCGTGTGACTGATGCGACGGCGGTCGTTGGACCGGCGCAGGCGCTCCAGGAGGCGGTTCAGCGCGAGGTCGAGAGCGGCGTACTCGTCATCGGCCGCGGCCTCCGCGCGGACCACGGTCCGCCTGATGTAGCAGGTGATCTCCACCCGCTCGCTCTCCTTGGTCTGGCGTGGGTTCGCCTCGTGCGTGAGCACCACGTCCGTGCGCGTCACCCGCGGCGCGAGCTGCGGGATCTTGTCGAGCTTGTCCTCCAGGTGACGGCGGAAGCGGTCGGAGACCTGCTTCTTGCGGCCGGTCACGGTGATTTCCATAGGATCCTCCTCGAGCTGCAAAACAGTGCTGAACCTTGGGCTGACTCTGCCCTCTAGCCGTTCGGCACCACCTCCTGCTGGCGGTTCCCAGAGCCCCCGTCATGCCTGTCGCGGCCACCGCAGAGGGTGGCCGACGGGCGCTGGGGGCTTCCCATAGACAGACACTAACCCGGTTCCTGGGGGAAAGACAGTTGTGGAGGTCGTGTCCTTCGGGCCAGCCCTGACCCCCCTGAGAACGGTGCTGGTGGGTGCACCGCAACGGCTCGCGGGGGCGCGTCGCAGCGGCATCACTGCGACGTGGTCGTGCCCGGTTCAACGGCTCGACCGGAGGGCTGCTGGATGGCGACGGGTTGCTGCCACCGTCACCGCGACGACCTCCGCAGCACCTCCCGAGCGGAGCACCCGCGCGGCCTCGGCGAGGGTGGCGCCGGTCGTGACGACATCGTCGACCACCACGCATCTGGCTCCCACCACGAGTGACGACACCGCAGGTCGCAGAGCCATCGCACCGCGCAGGTTGCTCGCCCGGCCTAGGCTGTCGAGCCCGGCCTGGTCAGCCACGGCGCGACGCAGGCGCAGGGCATCAACCACCCGCGGCCGCTCGCTGGCCGGCAACGGGTCCAGGCACCGGCGGGTCAGGAGGTGCAGGGGTCGGTCACCGCGCCGGCGCACGTTGGACCGCCCGGACGGGGCCGGCACCACGACCGGAGCGGCAGCGTGGGAGCCAACCAGGCCTGCGCCCCCGTCACCGGCGGCCGGAGCCAGCAGCGCGGCCAGCAGGGCCTCGGTCAGCGGTGGCGCCAGCACGCGCACCAGGTCCCGACGCCCGTTGTCCTTCCAGTTCACCAGGGCTGCCCGGACCGGTCCGTCATAGGCAAGCAGCGTCCACACCGGTGGCATGCCCACCGGCGCTGGGGTGGGTGACCACGGCGTCGGTCCGGGAGCGGCCGCCAAAGCGGCTGCGCACCGGCGGCACCAGGGCACTCCCGGTTCGTCACACCCACCGCACCGGACCGGAAGCACCAGGTCACCCAACGCCGAGACCGCAGCACGCGCGGTGGTGGTCAGTGTCGGCATACGTCCGACTCTGGTGGGCAGTCCTCGGCGGTGTCCATGGCCCTGCCCCCGCTGTGGAGGCACACGTCGCACGCCACCACCCTGTGGACCGCGCCGTCAGGTGCCGGGGATGATCACGTCGTCACCGTTGCGCGCGATGCCCCAGTCGGTGCGGTCCTGGGTGTAGACGCGACCCTGCTCACTGAGCACGATCAGGGCGTTGTCCTCGTCGGAGGGCACCGCACGGACGCTGGTGGCCTCCGAGACGGTCCGCAGCGGCTCAAGCCAACCGCCGATGTGCACGATGAACGGCCGGTCTGCGGTGTCCGAGGCCTGCCTGCCGAGGACAAACAGCTCCGTCTGCGACGACCAGGTGGCCGAGCTCACGTGGGTGAGCGTGGGCGCCAACCAGTAGGGCTCGGTCAGCGATGTGGCGCGGCCGTCCTTGTCCCGCACGATACCGGTGAGGCCTATCTGAGCCTCGTCAGAGTCCATGTCCTGCAGCACGATCAGGGCACGCTGGTCATCGGCGGCGACCCGGAACTCGGTGACCCGCTGGTCCTCGTCCAGCCACGGCGCCTCGAGCGGACGAGCGATCGCCTGCCCCAGCGACTCGCTGCGGGCGATGACCCAGACGCGGGGACCGGTCGCCGACCGGCCAGCGACCCACAGTCCACCCGACCGGTCAAACGACGGCGCACTCAGGCCGGTGCCGATCCCCTCCATCTCGACGTCGTTGCCATCGCGCCAGCGCCACACCTGGTCACCGGTGACCGAGACGCCGGCGAACTCCCGCACCTCGGCGTCGGTCGCCAGGTCCTGCCACCGGATCGGCACGCGGGGCAGCTCCTCGGCATCCACCGAAAGGTCATCCTGCAGCTGGTAGTGCAGTCCCATCACCGGGGTGAGCTCGACGTCGGTGCGCAGCAACGCAAATGGCACCTCCCAGCGTGCCCGCGCGAGTCCGGTCGTGGACACGTCGGTCAGAGGGTTGGGCACACCCTCCACCTCGAGCGGCCGGCCGTTGCTGCGCACCAGGACGCTCGAGACGCCGGTCGAGACGCCACCCGGAGCCTGGGTGAGCGTGCTGGTGAACTGCGCCATGATCTCTCGCTGCTGGCCACCGGAGGTGCCCAGCGACAGTCCGCGCAGGTCCACGGTCGCCATCCCCGTCGCCGGGTCGACCGGCACCGCGCTGGCCACGAGGTTCATGTTCTCCGAGATTCCGGTCGTCGCAGCGCCGGCGAGGTAGTCGGGCACCGGCCCGATCTGGGCGGTGGCCAGACCGGTCGCCAGCCCGTCGCTGCGCGGGAACCACCGGGTGTCCGGGATGAGCAGGTTGGTCTCGGGGGTCACGTAGTAGACAGCAGCCGAGCGGAACTGCCGCTCGAAACTGATCTCCGAGAGCCACACCCCGAAGCCGTCGGGGAAGTCGTCGATGCGCCACTCGCCGTCCACCTGCTGCATGGTGAAGTTGTGCAGGCGGGTGGTCCCCCGGGGCACCTCGACCAGGTAGCCGTCCTGGTCCACGGTCCCCCGCACAGTCACCTCGGCCTCCACCGAGCCGTCCGCGAGGCTCGTGAGCCGCGGCTCGTCCTGATAGATCAGCACCTGGCTGGTGGGGCGCCACTGCCGTGCCAGCCCGCCGGTCAGGAAGGCCCTGGCCACCTCGTGGTCATCGGTGAAGCTGGAGTTGGCCCGCACGAAGCTCGCCACGATCTGCTCCGGGTCCGCACCCTCCTCCGGACCGACGGGCAGGGCCTGCACCTCCTGCACGGGGGCGCCCTGGACCGGCAGGCCACGCTCCACCGTCTGGCTGGTCGGCAGGCCGCCGCAGGCCGTCAGCACCACCAGCAGGGGGAGTATGACGGCAAGCAGGCGGGCGCGTCGCGAACGGTGTGTCATGGGGTCCTCTCCGGCCGTGCGCCGACGGCCACCTCGGGCATGCGGGTGTCCTGCGCGGGGTCGAACGGCACCGGACCCGGCTGGGTCGTCAGCGGGGTGTCCTGGCGACGCGGCAGGGTCAGCCGGAAGACGGCCCCCTCCCCGGGTCGACCGGCGACCTGGAGGTGGCCGCCGTGCAGGTGGGCGTCCTCCAGCGAGATCGCGAGTCCGAGGCCGGTGCCGCCCGTCGTGCGGTTGCGCGCCGGGTCGCCGCGCCAGAACCGGTCGAAGACCATGTCGGCCTGGTCCCGGGTCAGGCCGACACCGTGGTCGCGGACGGTCACGGCGACGGCCTCCTCCCGCTCGGCGAGACAGATCTGGATCGGCTTGCCCTCACCGTGGTCGAGCGCGTTGGCCACCACGTTGCGCATGATGCGACTGACCCGGCGCTGGTCCACCTCCACCAGCACGGGCCGGTCCGGCAGGGCCAGCTTCACCTCCGAGCCCATGTGCCTGGACAGCTCGGTGAGCGAGCCGACCACCTGACGGATCACGCCCCGGAGGTCGATCTCGTCGATCTCCAGGTCGGCGGCACCGGAGTCGTAGCGGCTGATCTCCAGCAGCTCGGTCAGCAGCTCCTCGAAGCGGTCCAGCTCCTCATAGAGCAGCTCCGCGGCCCGGCCGACCGGCGCGGTGAAGTCATCCCGGGAGGCGTGCAACACCTCGCCGGCCATCCGGATGGTGGTCAGCGGCGTGCGCAGCTCGTGGGACACGTCCGAGACGAAGCGTTGCTGGAGGATCGAGAGGGTCTCTAGCTGGCGGATCTGGCTCTGGATGCTGTCGGCCATGGTGTTGAACGACATCGCCAGCTGGTCCAGCTCGTCGGAGCCGCGCACCGAGAGGCGCTCACCCAGGTGGCCGCGGGCCATCTGCTGGCTGACCCGCGCCGCCTGGCCCACGGGTCGGGCGACCATGCTCGTCGCGACCCAGGCGACCGCACCGGTCAGGCCGAGCAGCGCCAGCCCACCGACCGCGAACCACTGCCGGATCAGGTCGATGGTGCCCTGCTCGCGGATCATCGGATAGATCAGATAGAGGTTGTGCGGCCCGGCGCGCGAGATGTCCACGCGCGCTCCGACAACCACCGAGGCGACGGCCGTCCCCGCAGCGCCCAGCACGACGTCGGTCACCATTACCTGCTGGTTGCTGGGGTCGTCCTCCAGCGCCTCCGCGAGCGCGACCGGGATGTCGTCCAGGTCCACCCCGTCCGAGCCCAGGGTGGTGATGCGCGCGTCGTGGTCGTTGCCCAGGCTGCGGGTCAGCAGAGTGGGTCGCAGCGACTGGTCGGCCGGGGCGATCTCACCCATGATCCCGTCGGCGAGGGCGTTGAGGCTCGTGTCGTCGCTGCGGTTGGCGGCATCAAACAGCTCCTGGGCGCTGCGCACCTCCTGCGCCGCGTCGTTGGTCGCCGCCGTGACGGCCTGACGGACCAGCCCCTCGGCCACCTGGGCAAACAGGATCGAGCCGATGATCGCGGTGACGATGGAGCCCAGGAGCATCGTGGTGACGATCACCCGCACCCGCAGGGAGGAGCGCCACCAGCGGCGCACTCCCCTGGCGCCCAGTGCGGGGACGCTCATGGCCTCAGCCTGGTCCTGCCTTGTAGCCCACGCCGCGGACGGTCAGCACGATCTGCGGGTTCTCAGGGTCTTTCTCGATCTTGGCGCGCAGGCGCTGCACGTGGACGTTGACCAACCGGGTGTCACCGGCGTGGCGGTAGCCCCAGACCTTCTCCAGCAGGGACTCGCGGTCGAAGACGTGGTTGGGCCGGGAGGCGAGCGCGACGAGCAGGTCGAACTCCAGCGGGGTCAGCGGGAGCTCCACGCCCTCGCGCTTGACCGTGTGCCCGGCGACGTCGATGAGCAGGTCACCGACCGCGAGCTGGGAGGGCTCGCGCCGGTCGCTGCGCCGCAGCCGCGCCCGGATCCGCGCCAGCAGCTCCTGGGGCTTGAACGGCTTGACCACATAGTCGTCGGCCCCCGCCTCGAGGCCGGCGACCACATCGTGGGTGTCGGTGCGGGCGGTGAGCATCACGATCGGGACGCCGGACTCCGCCCTCAGGTGGCGGCATACCTCCACGCCGCTGAGGGTCGGGAGCATGACGTCGAGCAGGACCAGGTCCGGACGGAACTCACGGAACAGGGCCACGGCCCGTCCGCCATCCGCGCAGTGGGCCACTTCCAGGCCCTCCTTACGCAGCACGATGCCGAGCATCTCGGCCAGTGCCTGGTCATCATCGACTACCAGTACGCGTGCGTTCACGGCTCCACCTCAGTAGCGGTAGTGCTCCGGCTTGTAGGGCCCGGAGACGTCCAGGCCGAGATACTCAGCCTGCTTCTTGGACAGTTCGGTCAGGTTCGCACCCAGCGCACCGAGGTGCAGCCGGGCCACCTCCTCGTCCAGCTGCTTGGGCAGCACGTGGACGCCGACGGGGTAGTCGTCAGGGCGGGTGAACAGCTCGATCTGGGCCAGCACCTGGTTGGCGAACGAGTTGGACATCACGAAGCTCGGGTGACCGGTGGCGTTGCCCAGGTTGAGCAGCCGGCCCTCCGACAGCACGATGATCGAGCGCTCGTCGCGGGCAGCCGTCTCACCGTCGGCCTCCTGTGCCGGCAGCGTCCACTCGTGCACCTGGGCCTTGATCTCGGTCCTGCGCACCCCGGGCACCCGCGCCAGACCGGTCAGGTCGATCTCGTTGTCGAAGTGACCGATGTTGCCGACGATCGCCTTGTCCTTCATGGCGAGCATGTGCTCGGGGGTGATCACGTCGCAGCAACCCGTGGTGGTGACGAAGAAGTCGCCGATCCCGAGGACGTCCTCGAGCTGGGCGACCTGGAAGCCCTCCATCGCGGCCTGCAGCGCGCAGATGGGGTCGATCTCGGTGACGATCACGCGGGCGCCCTGCCCGGCCAGCGCCTCGGCGCAGCCCTTGCCGACATCGCCGTAGCCGCAGACGACCGCGACCTTGCCGCCGATCAGGGTGTCGGTGGCCCGGTTGATGCCGTCGATCAGGCTGTGCCGGGTGCCGTACTTGTTGTCGAACTTGGACTTGGTGACCGAGTCGTTGACGTTGATCGCGGGGAAGTGCAGGTCGCCGGTCTCGTGCAGCTGATAGAGCCGGTGCACACCGGTCGTGGTCTCCTCGGTGACACCCCGGATGCCGTCGGCGATGGTGGTCCACCGGGTCGGCTGGGACTCGAGCGTCTCGCGCACCGTGTCGAGGATGACGGAGTACTCCTCGCTGTCCTCCGCCGTCGCGGTCGGGACGGCCCCGGCCTGCTCCCACTGACGTCCCTTCAGGACCAGCAGGGTGGCGTCACCACCGTCGTCGAGGATCATGTTGGGACCCTCGTCGCCGGGCCAGTCCAGGATCTGGGTCGTGCACCACCAGTACTCCGGCAGCGTCTCGCCCTTCCACGCAAAGACCGGCACTCCCTGCGGGTCCTCCGGGGTCCCCTCGGGGCCGACCACGACGGCCGCGGCCGCCTCGTCCTGGGTGGAGAAGATGTTGCACGAGGCCCAGCGCACCCGGGCGCCGAGGGCGACGAGGGTCTCGATCAGGACCGCGGTCTGGACCGTCATGTGCAGCGACCCGGCGATCCGGGCGCCAGCCAGCGGCTGCGTCGAGGAGTAGCGCTCGCGCAGCGTCATCAGCCCGGGCATCTCGTGCTCGGCGAGCCGAATCTGGTGCCTCCCCGCGGTCGCGAGGGACAGGTCCTTGACCTTGTGGTCAAACGTCATCGTCTGGTGCTCCGTCGGTTGCGTGTCCGCGGCGCAGTCTGCCGCGTGCCTGGTCAGGGGGCCGGTCACGTCCGGACCCGACGCCCATCCTACGTTCTCCGGCGCTCCAGGCCGTCTTCTGCGCGCGCCGCGCGCCCATCCCGCTGCCCCACCGACCTGGGGCCGGTGAGCGCGAGGACCCCTCAGAGACCGAGCAGGGCGTTCTCCACCACCTCGGCCAGCGCGGGGTGGATCCAGAACTGGTCACGCGCCACGTCCTCGGCAGTCTGCCCGAAAGACATCGCGTGGATCACCGTCTGGATGAGTGTCGAGGCGTGCGGGCCCATGAAGTGGGCGCCCAGGATCAGACCGGTCGAGGCGTCACCGATCAGCTTGACGACCCCGGTCGTGTCCTCCATCGCCCAGCCGTAGGCCGTGTCGCCATAGCGCTGCAGCTTGACCGTGATGTCGTGCCCGGCCTCGCGCGCGGCCTCCTCGGTCAGGCCGACCATGGCCACCTGCGGGTGGCTGAAGACGGCCGCGGGCACGTTGGTGTGCGCGAACGAGCGCAGGTCGTCGGGGTGCACGAGGTTGTGCGCCACCACGCGCGCCTCATGGTTGGCCAGGTGCTTGAGCTGCACCGGCGCCGACACATCACCCAGTGCCCACACGCCGCCGGCAGTCGTCCGGCCGTGCTCATCGACCTGGACACGCCCGTCGGGTCGCACCTGCACACCGGCAACCTCCAGCCCCATGCCGTCGCTGTTGGGTGCGCGGCCCGTCGCGATGAGCAGGACGTCAACCTCGAGCGGCGAGCCCTCGCTCAGCTCGAGCCGCACCCCGGTGCCGGACCGGCTCGCGCCGACGACCTGGGTGTTCAGCCGCAGGTCCCACTGCTGTTGAGCCTGCTGGGTGAACAGGGTGCCGACCTCGGCGTCCAGCCGGTGCAGCAGCCGGTCGCCGCGCTGCACCTGGGTGACCTGCACGCCCAGCGCCGAGAAGACATGGGCGAACTCGGCACCGATGACGCCACCTCCGATGATCGCCATGGACCGCGGCAGGTCGGGCAGGCGCATGACCGTGTCGGAGGTCTCGTAGGGCACCCCCGAGGACTCGATGACCTCCGGGATCGTGGCGCGGCTGCCGGTGGCGATGACGACCTGATCACCGGTGATCCGGTGCTTCTGCCCCACCGCGTGCGCGCCGCCCGGCCTGGTGATCTCGACCTCGACCTCGCGCTCACCGACAAAGGTGGCCTGGCCCAGGTAGGCCGTGGTGTGGGGACCGCTCACGCGGTAGTCCCGGCCGCTGTCGGAGATCGGGTCGATCCGGCCGAAGACGCGGTCGCGGATGTCCGGCCAGCGCACCCCGTCGAGGGTGGCGTCCACACCGAAACGGGCGGCATCCCGGATGGTCGTCGCGACCTCGGCCGCGTAGACGAACATCTTGGTGGGGATGCACCCCACATTCAGGCAGGTCCCGCCAAAGATGCCGCGCTCGATGACGGCCACCTTCTTGTCTGCGAAGTCCTCGGTCACCAGGGAGTTGCCCGAGCCGGTGCCGATGATGATGAGGTCGTAGTCAGCCACCCCCACAGACTACGGTCGCAGCGCCGCCCCGCCGCGGCGTGGTCCGGACCACCCCAGAGTCAGGCGAGGTGGGCTCGGACAGCCTGCAGCCCCGTGGCGACCTCGGTGAAGCTGGTCGACAGCGGTGCCAGGCCGAGTCGCAGCCCGTCCGGGGCGCGGAAGTCCGGGATGACCCCCTGCTCCCACAGCCGGGCGTTGACGTCCGCGAAGTCGTGCCTGCGGATGGTCAGGTGCCCGCCGCGTCGTGCGTGGTCGCGGGGCGAGGCGATGCTCACGCCGAGCTCGGCCGGCCAGGACTCGACGATCTGCCAGGCGAGGTCGGTCAACGCCAGAGACTTGGTGCGCACCGCCTCGATCCCGGCCTCGGCCAGCTGCGCCACGGAGAGCCGCAACGGGACCATGCCCACCACTGGTGGGGTTCCGCTGACGAGCGAGCGGACCCCCGGGGCGGGCTCGTAGCCCGGCCCCATCAGGAACGGGTCACGCCGGCCCATCCAGCCCTGGATCGGTTGGCGCACCGTGGCGTGGTGGCGCTGCGCGAGATAGGCGAAGGCCGGCGATCCCGGTCCTCCGTTGAGGTATTTGTAGGTGCAGCCGACAGCCGCGTCGACGTCCCACGCGTCCAGCTCGATCGGCACCGAGCCGGCGGAGTGACACAGGTCCCACAGCACCAGGCCACCGGCCGCGTGCACCCGCCGGGTGATGGTCGCAGCGTCCGCGAGGAAGCCCGAGCGGTAGGCCACGTGGCTGAGCAGCACGACGGCGGTGCGCTCACCGAGGACGGCGTCCACCTGGTCGACCGTGACGCCCGATGCCGGGTCGGCCTCGATCCAGACCAGCTCCATCCCCCGCTCGGCGACCACCCCCTCGGCCACATACCGGTCGGTCGGGAAGTTGTCGGTGTCGACGACGATCTGGGTCCGGTCGGGGGCTGCGGTCACCTGCGCGTCGGCGAGGGCACGGAGCACCTTGTAGAGCAGGACCGTGGTCGAGTCGGCGACCACGGTCTGGCCCGGTGCCGCCCCCAGTGCCGCGTCCGCGACCAGGTCACCGGTCTCCTCGGGCCAGCGCATCCACGCCTCGTCCCAGCCGCGGATCAGGCGGGTGCCCCAGTCCTGCTGGACAAAGCGAGCCAGCTCGTGGGCCGTGCCGCGCACCGGGCGCCCCAGGGAGTTGCCGTCAAAGTAGGCCACCACGCCTTCGGCCGGCTCGAACCGATCGACGAAACCAGCCAACGGGTCGGCCGCGTCCAGGTCGGCAGCCACCGCCATCCAGTCAGTCCCGGACCCCTCAGTCATGGTGATAACCCTCCGGTTCGACGTCCTGGATCCGGGACCGGACGGCATACAGCTCGGGGAAGAAGGTGAGGTCCAGGGCCCGCCGCAGGAAGGGCACGCCCGAGGAGCCACCGGTGCCCCGCTTGGAGCCGATGATCCGCTCGACGGTCTTCAGGTGCCGGAACCGCCAGAACTGGAAGTTGTCCTCGAGGTCCACCAGCTCCTCGCACAGCTCATAGACGCCCCAGTGCTGCTGCGGGGCGGCATAGACCGTCCCCAGCAGCTCGACCAGCCCCTCGTTCTCCTGATGCGGCAGGGACCAGTCCCGGTCGAGCAGTTCGGCGGGCACCGGATAACCCTGCCGGGACAACCACGCCAGCACCTCGTCATACAGGCTAGGCTCGTGCAGCAGGGTGGACAGCTCGGCCCGCACCGCGGGGTCGTGCTCAAAGACCCGCAGCATCTCGGCGTTCTTGTTGCCGAGCAGGAACTCCACCGAGCGGTACTGCCAGGACTGGAAGCCCGAGCCGGTCGCCAGGAACGAGCGGAACTGCGCATACTCACTCGGGGTCAGCGTGGCCAGGACCGTCCACTGCTCGGTCAGGATCGTCTGGATGTGCTTGACCCGAGCCAGACGCTTCAACGCCGGCTTCGGCTGGTCCTCCCGGATCAGGTCCCGGGCCGAGCGCAGTTCGTGCATCATCAGCTTCAGCCACAGCTCGCTGGTCTGGTGCTGGATGATGAACAGCATCTCGTCGTGCCGTGGCGGCACCGACCGAGGATGCTGCGCCGACAGGACCCTGGCGAGGTCGAGGTACTCCCCATAGGACAGGTTGCGGGTGAAGTCCCGCTCGATCCCCTCCTCGAGCGCCCGCTCGGTGGGATGCCGGGGCACCGGCTCGTCGGAGGCCGCCGCGGTGCGACCGTCCTGGTCGGGGGTGGACTGAGCGGGAACGGCCTCGTCGGACACGCGAACCTCCTTGTGGGCGTATGCCACCCACGGTAACCCGGCGCCCTGCGCAGCGGCCACGACCTGCGCGACCAGCTCAGCGTCCTCGACCGGGCCTGAGTCGCCCTGGGGCCCCCACCGCGCCACGGTGAGCCCACGGCATACTCAGGGCTGTGCCGATCGACACCGAACCCCTGCCCGCGGGACCGGCGAACGACGCGGAGGTGGCCCAGTGGGTCGCCGGGCTCGGGCTTCCCGGCCTCGCCGACATCCACGTGCACTTCCTGCCCGACCGGGTCCTGGCCAAGGTGTGGGACTACTTCGACGCCCACGGGTGGTCGGCGGGCGGGGACTGGCCGATCCACTACCGGTGGCCCGAGGAGGAGCGGCTGACAAGGGTGCGCGCACTGGGGCTGCGGGGCATTCCGTCGCTGACCTATGCGCACAAGCCCGGCATGTCGGCCTGGTTGAACCAGTGGTGTGCCGACTTCGCCCGGCGCGTGCCGGACGCCGTGCACTCCGGCACCTTCTTCGCCGAGCCCGAGGCTGCCTCCTACGTCCCGCAGCTGATCGAGGACGGTGTGCGGTTGTTCAAGGTCCACGTGACGGTGGGCGGGTTCGACCCGAGCGACGCGTTGCTCGACCCGGCCTGGTCGGCGGTGCAGGATGCCGGCACCCCCGTGGTCCTGCACGCCGGCTCCGGACCGCACCCTGGGGTGCACACCGGGCCGGAGCCGGTCGCGGCCCTGCTGCGGCGCTTCCCCCGTCTCGTGCTGGTCATCGCCCACCTCGGGATGCCGGAGCACCACGAGTTCGCGGACCTGGCGCAGAAGTATGCCGGGGTGCACCTGGACACCACGATGGCCGGCACGGACTATGTCGAGTCGCGCGCCCCGATGCCGGCCGACTACCTGCCCCGCCTCGCCGACCTGCAGGACAAGGTCGTGCTCGGCGCTGACTTCCCCAACATCCCCTATCCCTATGCACACCAGATCGAGGCGCTGGCCCGGTGGGACCTGGGCGACGACTGGTTGCGGGACGTGCTGTGGCGCAACGGGGCCCGGCTGATGGGCTTGGTTGCACCGAGCGACTAGCGGGTGCGGTCGTTGAGGTCCGCCACGTGTGGTGACACCGACGGGTCAAGCCCGAGGCCCAGGGCCAGGTAGGTCGCGGTGAAGTCCACCGTCGTCACCAGCTCGGCCAGCCTGGTCAGCGGTGCCCCGGGCTGGGCGGTCACGTCCATGACGCGCACTCCCGCCTCGCGCGCCGTGGTGAGCACGGCGTCGGTGAGCGCCTCCACCTGCGCAGACTCGCGGGTCGGGGGCTCTGCCGGCGCATCGCGCAGGGTGAGCAGCCCCAGCTCGGGCAGGGACGGCCCGTCCAGGAACGGGTCGGCAAAGATGTCGCGCCCCGACTGACGCGGACGCTCCGCCAGGTCACCCTCGGGCTCGGCGAAGTGGTGCGGCTCCCACCCGCTGGTGTCAATGTCTCCCAGGCGGATCCGGCCGGCGTCATAGGTGCCGGGCCGCCGACCGCCCAGGCTGGTGTAGGGCCCGTCGAAGCACGCGACGATCTGGCTGGCGGCATCGGGCAGCTCGCCCCACGGCGCCGGGACGCGCGCCGTGCGGGCCAGCATCGAGGCGGCCCGAGCTGCGGCGACTCCGGCGAGCGGTGAGTCACCCAGCACCATGGGCATCGTCTCGGCCAGCTGCAGGGCCAGCACCTTGGCGGGGTTGACGAAGGACTCGGAGGTGGGCCGGTAGGCCTCTGCTGCCTCGTCCAACCGCTGCGCCACCTCGGCCATTGCCTCAGCTGGCGTGTCGATGATGCCGATCTGGTCCGCACCCAGCAGCACCGGCACGAGCAGGCTCCACAACGAGGTCCGCGAACTGGTCCGGGAGCGGCCCACGCCGATGTGCACCCCCCGTGCGCGTCGGCATACCTCCGCCAGGGGTGAGTCGTCAGCCCCGACAGTCAGCAGGGAGGCGCCCCGTCGGGCTGCCTCGGCGGCGATGGCCAACGGGCCGGGAGCCCGGCCGGACAGCGAGACGGCCACGACGAGGTCGAGCGGCCCGACCCAGCCGGGCAGCGGCAGGTTGCGGCGCGCCTGGACCGGCACCGGCGAGCCGGGCTCGGCCAGCAGCTCCAGGACGTCGGCGACCAGCGCCGATCCCCCGAGCGCGGCCACCAGCACCGAGCGGGGGCGGTCGAGCCGGGCCAGCCGGTCGACGCCTGCCTCCTGCGCCAGGGTCACCGACTCGCGCACCTGCGCCCCGGCGGTGGCCAGGGCGTGCAAGGTCTGGCGGCTGTCCTTGCGGTGCAGCTCGTCCGGGTCGTCGAGGAGCGCCTCGTCAATGTGCGGTGCCATGGTGGATCCCCTCAGCGCGTGACGGTCGTGGCGTCGCTCTCGAGCAGGACGGGGATGCCGTCCGTGATGGGGAACTGCCGGCGCTGCCCGGCGCCGCCGCAGTCCTCGGCGCACTCCAGCACCGGCTCGCCGGCCTCGTTGGTGGCGTCGACCAGCTCGTGCCGCCCGACCGGGCAGCGCAGGATCTCTCGCACCCAGGGCTCGATCGCATCAGTCATGCACGCACCATCCTCAGCACCTCGTCACGGATCTGGATCATGGTGGCCTCGTCGGAGGCCTCCACGTTGAGCCGCAGGAGCGGCTCGGTGTTGCTGGGTCGCAGCGAGAGCCACCAGAACGGCATGCCCGCCCCGGTGCTCAGCGTCAGCCCGTCGAGCAGGTCGACACTAGCGCCCTGCTGCTCACCCCAGGCGCGCACCCGTGCCGTGGCGGCAGCGACGTCGGCGACCGGCGAGTTGACCTCACCCGAGGCGGCATAGCGTTCATAGGGCGCCACCAGCCCGGACAGCGAGCCTTCGTGGCCACCCAGGGCGGCCAGCACGTGCATCGCCGCGAGCATGCCAGTATCAGCGAACCAGAAGTCGCGGAAGTAGTAGTGCGCCGAGTGCTCGCCGCCGAAGACAGCGTCGTGCTCGGCCATCAGCGTCTTGATGTAGGAGTGGCCGACCCTGGTGCGCACCGCGCGGGCACCGAGCTCGGTGATCGTCTCTGGTACGGCGCGGGAGCAGATCACGTTGTGCACGATCACCACGTCCGATGGGTCGGCGCCGGCGGCCACCTCCCTGGCCACCTCACGCGTGGCGACCAGGGCAGTGATCGCGCTGGGCGTCACCGGCAGACCTCGCTCGTCTACGACGAAGCAGCGGTCGGCGTCACCGTCGAAGGCGAGACCGAGGTCGGCCCCGTGCGCCAACACCGCCGCCTGCACATCGCGCAGGTTCTCTGGCTCCAGTGGGTTCGCCTCGTGGTTGGGGAAGGTCCCGTCCAGCTCGAAATAGAGCGGGATGACCTCCAGCGGCAGCTCAGAACGCTGCAGCACGGCCGGGACCGTGTGCCCCGCCATGCCGTTGCCCGCGTCGACGACGACCTTCAGCGGCCGGCCACCGGTCAGATCGACCAGTGAGTGCAGGAAGTCGGCGTAGTCGACCAGCAGGTCGGCCTCCTCGATGCTCCCAGAGCGCGGGCTGTGGGGCAGATCGTGCTGCTCCCCGCGGTCCAGCAGCCACTGGGCCAGGTCGCGCACCTCAGCCAGCCCGGTGCCGAGACCGACCGGGCGGGCGCCGGCCCGGCAGAGCTTGATGCCGTTGTAGGCGGCCGGGTTGTGGCTCGCGGTGAACATCGCGCCCGGCACGTCACGAGCCCCACTGGCGAAATAGAGACCGTCGGTCGAGCAGAGCCCGATCATGGTGATGTCGACGCCGTGGGCGGCGGCGCCTGCGGCGAAGGCGCGGGACAGCTCGGGTGAGGAGTCGCGCATGTCGTGGCCGATCACCATGGAGCGGTGCCCCTCGGGCAGGACGACGACCTGGGCGAAGGCCGAGCCGAGCGCGGACGCCACGACAGCGTTGAGCTGCTGCGGCACCAGTCCGCGCACGTCATAGGCCTTGATAAAGTCCTGGAGGCGCGCTGAGATCACGAGGGAAGCCTAACTGTCCGGCAGTCGGAGGACGTCTCGCGGCAGTCCGCTGCAGCCGCTGGTCAGCGCGCGGCCTGCGCCAGGTGGGTGGTCGCGATCAGCTGTCCCGGAGCAGTCGCAGGTGGCCCCTGCGGCCGATCTCGGTGACCGACGACTCTGCCGGACGCAGAGGTGGCTCCCCGTACCCCTGGCGGACTGCCTTGTGCTCGCGCACGGCCTCGGCCAGCGCCACGAGGTCGTCCGGTGCCTCCTCGCCCATCGTCAGGCGGACGACGTCCCAGCCCCTGGGTGCGGTGAGCCGGTTGGCGTGGACGTCGCACAGGTCGTAGGAGTGCGGCTCGGCATAGGTGGCCAGCGGCCCCAGCACAGCTGTCTGCTCGGCATAGACATAGGTCAGCGTGGCGAAGGCGGGCTTGCCGCACGCGGTCTTGGAACACTGACGAGAGAGGGCCACGACTCAAGACTGTATGCCGTCGCGCAAGCTCGTGAGGTCCACCACGCCGAGAGGGTGCCGGGTCGGTGCCACCACTTTCGGTGGAAGCGACCGACCGCCTCCGCGCGTCGGGGTGATCGACAACCTCCCGGGTCGGTGGCGCCCGACCGCACGGGTGGCAGACTGCGGTGCGTGGCAGGACCTCTGGGACCAGAACCGACCCCGCGGCGGCGCGACCGCCGCGGCCGGGGCCTGCGCGGCCCCGTGGCATGGCCCCCGGTGCCCGTCATGACGAGCCGGTCGGTCCGCTTCGACGAGCTTGTCCTCGATGCCGTGCAGCTGATCGAGCACCGACTCGGGCACGAGCTGACCGGGCTCGAGTTCGCCGTCGAGGACGTCCCGCCCGCTGACCCTGCTCCGTGGGAGTCCGGCACGGCACTGGGTCGCCTCTTCCCCGCCGAGGGCTCCCTGCCCGCGCGGGTCGTGGTCTATCGCCGGCCCGTGGAGATGAGGTCTCCTGGCGAAGACCTCGCCGGTCTGGTGCACGAGGTGCTGGCCGAGCAGGTTGCCAGCATGTTGGGGATGAACCCCGAGGACCTGGCCTGACCGCCCGATCAGGGCAGCCAGGGAGCGACCGAGCGCACCTGTCGGGTCAGCGGCGCCTCAGGCACGGGCAGGCCCGCAACAAGAGTGCCCAGCTCGTCCTCCACCGAGGTGATCACCGCCGCAGAGGCGGACCCGTTCGTCACCTGCAGCCAGATGCCCTCGATCTCGGGGTCGAGCGCGACGGCGACCTGGCCTCCGGCGGGGACCTCCAGCGGCGCGCTCTCGGAGACACCGCCACTGACCGAGACGACCGCCAGACCTGCGCCCTCGAGCGAGGCCACCGAGAGCTGACGACCCAGCTCCTGGTCGCCGCGGTGGGCGAGCGGCACTCCGAGCAGGCCGTCGGTCGGCGCCACCGCCGGCACCCAGGCGAGATCCCCGACGGACTCCGGGTCGGTGCGGCGCTGGACCTGTGCGGCAGCGACGACCGGCGTGTCGGCCACCACCTCAATCGCGTGCGTGCCCACCGGGAGGTCGGAGATGTCGATGTCGGTCACCGCTCCAGCGTTGACCGTGGTGACGTCGTTGGCCACCCGCACCGGACCCTCGGAGGTCAGGGCACGCAGCTGCACGACCGCCGTCTCTGCACCCGGCACACCGACGCGCACCTGGGCGGTGTCAGCGGAGTCCGCGCGAGGGGCCGGCACAGCAGGGATGAGCAAGCTGGTCGCGGGGGCGGCGGTGCCGGTCGTGAGCTCGCGCCCCCGGTCCAAGGTGCCCTCCAGCCAGCGTTCACCGAGTGCCGCCATGACGGGCCCGCCCACGCTCGTCACGTGGACCACCGGCCGGTCCTCGCCGGGTGCCAGTGCATCCAGCAGCAGCACCTGCCGCCCGTGGGCAGGCACGACCACTCCACGGCCGCCGGCGACCTCCACAACGCCCAGCGCCCCGAGGACCTCGACGTCCGCGGTGACCGGGTTGCCCGTCGGGTTGACCAGCACCAAGCGCTCGACCCGTCCCACCTCGTTGCCGCCGCCCACCAGCCAGGTGTCGTCGCGTGCCTCCAGGCAGGCAGCCGTGGCCAGCCCACGCTCCTGCTCCTGCAGACTCACCGAGACCTGCGAGGCAGCCAGTCCCGCGCCCATCGAGCCGGCCGCCCCCACCCTCACCCAGTGGGCACCCGACACCGCGAGCTTCGCGGCGTCCCCACGGATGGCGGTCTGCGCGCTCTGCCCCGTGCTCCCGCCAGGGTCCTCCGCCGGGCTCCCGCCAGGGTCCTCCGCCGCACCCTCGCCGGCGTCCTCCTGCGCGTCACCCTCTGCGGCTTCTCCCGCCGCGCCCCCGGGGGCGATGACGTCCAACGTGACCGCTCCGTCCCCGGTCGGCGTGATCCCCTCGGGCAGTGCCTCACTCGGCGCGCTGCCCGCCCAGACCGAGATGGTCTGCTCCGACTCGGGCACAGATGGGTCATCCAGGCCAACCAGCTCCGGGCCGACACAGGCCACGCCGGCGTCCGTGATCACCGACAACCCAGCCGTCTGGGGTGACTCCCCCGGCGTGCTCTCCTCATGGCCCAGCGCCTGGGCCAGGTCAACCGATCCGATCTGTCCCGAGCCCGCGGCCCAGACGAGGGTGCCTGCGACGGCCACTACCACGGCCAAGCGGCCCCAGCGGCCGCCTGCTCGCAGTCGGCGGCGCCGGGCGGCAGCCAGCGCGTCGTGGTCGGGATGAGCCGGGTCGTCCTCGGGGTGTCCGCGGCCTCGCAGCGCGAAGTCCTCCTCCCTCTGCGCTCGCTGCCCGCCAGTCTGCTCGCCGTCTTCGTCAGGCTCCGCAGGCCCCTCCACCCATGGATCCCGCTCATCGGCCCACTCAACCTGCTCAACCTCGAGCCCGACCGGCCGGTCGGCTCGCGTGCCCTGCTGGTCGGCCACCGACTCCGGCTCAGTGGCCCGCTCGTCCTGCTCCTCACTCGGCGCGGAGCTCTCGTCGGGCCTGTCGCCAGAGGCTGGCGCGTCGGCAGATTCCGGCTCCGCGCCCTTCGGCGGGCCGTCCGCGTCACCGTCTGAGCGCCCGTCCCCGTGGGGTGTCTCGCCCCCCTGGGCTGCGTCCTCCGGGGCGTCCGGGTTGCCATAGAAGAAGTCGTCGACGCGGGGCTGCTGCGCGTCGGATCCCTTGTCAGTTCGTCTGCGTCTGCGTGGCATCAGAGTCCGCCTCCGTCTCGCACCGGGTGTCGTGCCGTCATGAGGGCCTCCTGCGCCGAGAGCCGAACGGCAGCGCCAGGAAGAGCACCAGCGTCCACAGCCCAGCCGTCACCAGGCGCCACGTCAGGTCCTGCTGGGGCAGCTCGATCTGAATCTGCTCCGCCGCGCCCGCGGTCACCGGATAGCGCAGCGGCCACTCACCGGCCACCGGCTCGAGGACGACTCCACTGGCGCGGACCTGCGCCACCGAGGCCCAGGCCTGCGCCTCGGAGACGACGAGGGCCGCGGTGCCCTCCGGCGCGGTCTCGATGCTGCTGCGCAGGACGCTGTGCGGTCCGTCGACCGGCACGATGCCAAGCGCGTCGCCCGCACCATTCACGAGCGTGACTCGCGCTGGTGGCACAAGGACAGTGCCGTCCCCGGAGCTGCCGACGCGCCACAGCAGCAGGTCATCGGTCGAGTTGACCCTCGTGAGCGCTTCTGTGGCGTCCAGCGAGGCGATCAACGGGTCGTCCTCGGACGCCCGCAGTCCGACATAGCCCACACCGAGGTCGAGCAGTGCCTGGTGAGCTGACACCGGGCTGTCTGCGCTGGCTCCCTCGGTGAGGGCCAACACGGCGTCGCTGAGAGCGACCCGACCCGGTTCCAGCGAGTCAGCTCCGTTGGCCGCGGTCCCGGGGCGGGCGTCCGCGTCACGCGCTGCCCCCCGGTCGCTGCTGGCCACGACCTCAGCGACATGGTCGCGCACCCACAGGCCGGGCTCCCGCCCGGCCAGGCGATAGGTGACCGCGTCGTCCTCCACGCTCAGGTCCAGGATGCGCAGCGACTCGGGGCCACTGGCCTGGGCATCCACGACCGCCGGATAGGGGCGGGTGGCGACCTCGAGCTGCGGACCGACGCCGGCCCAGACCGTCCACGCGAGCGTCCCCAGCCCGGCAAAGGCCACGACACCGGTCAGCACGGTCACCACCGGCGCGTGCCACGAGGCGCGGCCGGCCGGGTGTGGCAGCTCGACCGCCTGGGCTGCGCCGAGCAGCAGGCAGGCAGCGGTCACGCTGACGAACAGGCCCTGCCACGCCGACACCGGGTCCCCCGCGGCGGGGTGTCCCACCGGGACGACACCCACCTGGATGAGTGGCGCGGCGATCGCAGCAGCCAGGCCCATCAGGGCTCCGACCAGCAGGCCACCGGCCCGCCGCCCCCGGTGACCGCGACGCACAGTGGCGCCGATGGCCAGCAGGATCAGGGGAACGGTCCACCAGAGCGTCGGTGAGAGCCCGCCACCGGGATGCAGCAGCAGCGTCTGCCAGGGGTCCGCCGCCGACTGTCCAGCGGTGGTGGCACCGGCGCCGCCGAGCAGCAACCTCGGATCAGCCAGGACCTCTCGCAGCCACGGCCCGGACAGCGCCCAGGGCAGCACGACAAGGAGCAGCCCGCGCAGGCGGCCCCATCCTGGACCGAAGAGCAGCAGGAGCAGTCCGGCGAGGCTGACCAGCACCAGCACAGCCGGCGTGAAGGCACCGACCAGCGTGGCCAGCAGGGCTGTGGCGAACGCTGCGGAGGTGCGCTGAGCTCCTTGCCTGCGCGAGCCCGCCACCATCACCCCGGCGACGATGAGAGGCAGGGCCACGTGGGCGATCACCGGACCCAACCGTCCCTGGTCGACGGCGGCCGACAACGGCGTCATCCCCGCCCAGACGAGACCGGCCAACGCGCGGATCCAGCGCGCGCGCACCCCGATCCTCGTCGCGAGGTAGGCCGACACGATCGAGAGCGGGATGGCGGCGAAGAGGATCCAGGTGAGGGCCACCGCGGCGGGTGACTGGCTCGCGCTGACCCAGGGAAGCTGCTCCACGAGCCAGGTGGCACCAGCCATGGGCAGCAGCCACGGTGCAGCGGTCTCCGCGCTGCCCAGACCGGCGCCCGACCAGGGGCCGGCCCAGGCGTGCCAGAGGCCCGCTGCGTCGGTCCCCACCGGATAGGTCACGCCACCGCTGACGCCGTAGCCGCGACCCGACAGGGAGGGCAGCAGGTCGCGCCAGCGGACCAGTGCTGCTCCGACACCGACCAGCACGGCCAGGGTCAGCGGCCAGCTCCACAGCGACCTCAGCCGTGAGGGAGTCGACTCCAGTGACTCTGCATCTGCTGAGACGGGTCCGGTCTCCACCCCGCTGCGGACGCGGCGCGCGTCGCGGCCCGCGAGCGCCCCGTGCACGGTGTCCGCGGTGCCGTGCCAGCCGCTGGAGGCCGGTGCGAACAGGCCGGAGAGGTGGCTGCGGCGCACCCGGGTGCGACCCCGGAACCTCCACCGCGCGCCCGCCCCGCGCCACGGTGACAGCACCGCCCCGGTGTCGGCGAACTCGGCAGCGGCCTCGTGGGGTCTCTTCACCAGCAGGAGTCCGAGGCCCGCCAGCACGGACGTCACGAGGATGGTGACCGCGCGCCACGGCGCAGACCACCACGAGCCGCGGGCCAGGGCCATCTGTCGGGTGCGGCGCCTGGTCGCCAGCGTGGCAGGCGGGTGTCCGTTCTCGCCCTGGCGCACGACGGCGTCGGTCGCGACCACGACGCGGTGCCCCGCGAGGTGGCTGCGCCAGGACAGGTCGAGCCCCTCGGCGCCCTCGTCGAACGCCTTGTCGATCCCCCGGACGTCGCGGAGCACGTCGCTGCGCACAAGCATGCCGGGCAGCGGCACCCCGAGCACGTCCACGCGCTGGTCGTGCTGGCCCTGGTCCAGCTCGCGTGCCACCTGGGAGTCCACGATCCGGCCGCCCCGGGTGATCCGGTGCCCGACCGAGACCAACCGTCGTGGGTCGTCGGCGCGGACCAGCTTGGGCCCCACGATCCCCACGCCGCTGGAGCTGCGGGTGGCCTCGATCAGGTTGGTCAGCGCCTCGGGATCGGGGACGGAGTCGTCGTGCAGGATCCAGATCCAGTGCTCGGGTCGGGCGTCCAGGTCACGACGTGCGTCCTCGATGACCTGCCACAGCTCTGCCTCCTCGTCCGGGGGGACGAGTGGCTCACGCACCAGGAGCTCGACACCGTCCACGGCGATCAGCGGGTGCGCCCGGGCCTCGACGATCTCGGCATCATCGGCGGTCAGGCCGGTCAGCACGATGCGGTCGGGGCGTCGTTCCTGCAGAAAGAGGGCGTCGAGGGCCTGCAGGACGACGGGGCCACCGGGGTGCGTCAGCAGGAGGACCGTCAGGTCCTCCACCCGGACGCGCGGACGATCGCGCACCCGGGTCACAGGTGTGGCGGGCACGATGTGGGCGGCCGCCTCTAGACGGCGCGCTTCTTGAGTTTGCGGCGCTCTCGCTCCGAGAGACCGCCCCAGATGCCGAAGCGCTCGTCGTGCGCCAGGGCATACTCCAGGCACTCGGCGCGCACCTCGCAGCCGACGCAGACCTTCTTGGCCTCACGCGTCGAGCCGCCCTTTTCCGGGAAGAAGGCCTCCGGGTCAGTCTGTGCGCACAGGGCGCGTTCCTGCCAGGAGGCCTCCTCTGCCTCGGTGTCGGTGCTCGTCAGAAATGTCATGATCTCCAGCTCGTGCACGGTTCCTCCAAACCCTCGACCAGCACAAGTGACAACAAGAGAATTACACGCGTGTCATCCACATTCGTCAAGCCCGGATCTGCTAACGGTCATTGACCTCGCACGTTGTGACCTCACGTGGAGGGCCTTTCGGGCGGTCCGGTGCGGTCCCTGGCCTGTCGCGGTGCGAGGATCGACCCATGAGGTTCACCACATGAGGATCGCCGCACTCGCCGGTGGAGTCGGCGGCGCACGCTTCGTCCGCGGCCTGGTCCACGAGCTGCGCGAGGTGCGCGAAGACCAGGAGACCGAGGTTGTCGTCATCGGCAACACCGGCGATGACATCACCCTGTTTGGCCTGCGGATCTGCCCTGATCTGGACACCATCCTCTATACCCTCGGCGGCGGCATCAACGAGGCACAGGGGTGGGGACGGGACCAGGAGACGCACACCGTCCAGCGTGAGCTGGCTGAGCTCGGCGCCCAGCCGCAGTGGTTCGGCCTGGGCGATGCGGACTTCGCCACCCACATCGCCCGGAGCCAGTGGCTCGGTCAGGGCATGTCACTCACCGAGGTGACCGCTCGGCTCGCAGGGCGGTGGGGGCTGCCGGGCCAGGGGGTGCGGCTGCTGCCGGCCACCGACACCCCGATCGAGACCCATGTCGTGATCGATGACGACGAGGGTGGGCAGCGCGCGGTGCACTTCCAGCAGTGGTGGGTCCAGCTGCAGGCAGCCGTTCCGGCACACCGCTTCACGGTCGCTGGCCTGGCCCAGTCCACTCCGGCCCCTGGGGTCCTGGACACCCTGCGCACGTGCGACGTCGTCCTGTTGCCGCCCAGCAACCCGGTCGTCTCGATCGGCATCATCCTGGGCGTCCCGGGCATCCGGGACGCGTTGCGTGGCTCCCGGGCCCCCGTCGTCGGCGTCAGCCCGATCATCGGCGGTGCCCCCGTGCGCGGTCACGCGGACGCCTGCCTGGCCACCCTCGACGTCGAGGTGAGCGCGGCAGGGGTCGCTGGTCTCTATGCCGACTTCCTGGACGGGTGGCTCGTCGACGACGCCGACGCGGGCAGTGTCCGCGTCCCACGCCTCGACGTCCGCGCCCTCGACCTGCGGATGCGTGACGTGCCGGGGGCCGCCCGCATCGCGGGTGCCGCGCTGGACCTGGCCACCGACCTCGCGGCCCGACGCACCGCCTGAGCCGCGTGCCATGACGGACGCACCCGACCCACGTCAGCCCCTGCTTGCTGGCCAACCGCCCACCGGCACCGTGACGATCTATCCGCTCGTCGGCATACCCGAGGTGGTGTCCGGCGACCACCTGGGCAGTCTCATCCGGTCAGCCCTCGTCGAGGCCGGGCTCACCCTGCGCGACGGTGACGTGCTCGCCGTGTCCAGCAAGATCATCTCCAAGGCACAGGACCTGCGAGGCCCTCTCGAGGACCGCGAGACCCTGGTGCGTCAGCAGAGCCGACGGGTCGTGGCCGAGCGCCGGACGGCCCACGGCACCACCCGCATCGTGGAGGCCCTCGCCGGCCCGGTCATGGCCGGGGCCGGCATCGACGCGTCCAACACAGGGGACAGGGACGGGGTCCTCCTGCTGCCGACCGACCCGGACCTGGCCGCACGCCAGCTGTATGCCGAGCTGCTCACAGCGCACGCCCCACACCCCCTACCCCGCCTGGGGATCGTGGTCACCGACACGGCCGGACGGCCCTGGCGCGACGGTCAGACCGACTTCGCCCTCGGGGCCTGCTCCGTGCAGGTCCTGGACGACCTGCGTGGCGGCGTCGACGCCGACGGACGCGCGCTCACGGTGACGGCGCGGGCCGTGGCTGACGAGATCGCCGCGGCCGCCGACCTGGTCAAGGGCAAGTCCGGTGGGGTGCCGGTGGCACTGGTCCGCGGCCTGGCGGTCGGCACCGTCAGCGACCCGGGGGCTGCCGGCGCCCGGTCCCTGGTGCGCACCGGACCCGGGGACTGGTTTGCCCAGGGCGGCGCGGAAGCCGTCCGCGCGGCCCTCGGCGTCCCTCCCGGGTCACCAGCCGCCGAGGAGGTGGGCATCGCCTCCGTCCTGCCCGAGGAGGCCGCCGACCGCATGGCCCGCGCGGTCCGGCTCGCGCTGCACGGCGAGGGTGCGGCGGTGGTGGACGTGGACCAGCACTCGGGGACGACGACGCTCGTGGTGCGGGCTCCGGACCCGTTCGTGGCGGGTCGGGTCTGCGCGCGGTTGGCGGTTGCGCTCGCCGGCGAGCGGCTCGAAGGTGTCGCCGTGGCTCGCTCCACCGACAGCTGACAGGTCACAGGGCCGGATCGGCCCTGGCCTCACGCACCGGCAGATGGGTTCGTGGCGCCATCCGCGGACCCCGGCGAGGACGCATCGCGCCGGACAGCTCGAGCAGGCGCTGGACCCGGTAGCGATGGCCGCGGTAGGGCTCCAGCAGCTCTGCCAGACCGTCGTCGTCGACCGCAGAGCCCGTGAGCGCCCACCCGATGTTCTTGGCCACGTGGTAGTCACCGAAGCTCACCGCGTCGGCGTCGCCGAGGGCCCGCTGGGCGGTCTCTGCGGAGGTCCAGACGCCGACTCCAGGCACTGCGCGCAGACGCCGATGAGCCTGCGCCAGAGGCAGGTCCAAGACGTCGGCCAGACGATCGGCGACCCGCAGGACGCGCATCAGGGTGTCCGCCCGTTGCGGGCTGACACCCATGCGCAGCCACTCCCAGGAGGGGACGTGCCGCATCCGCGCGGCGTCCGGCGCGACATACAGGCCCAGCTGGGCACCCGGCCCCGGGGCAACCTCACCCATCCTCCGCACGAGACGCCGGTAGCCGCCGAAGGCCTCCTGCCCGGTGACCTTCTGCTCGATGATCGCCGGGACCAGCGCCTCCAGCACCAGTCCGGTCCGGGGCACCCGCCAGCCCGCTCCGCGGCGGGCCAGCGCCGCGGCGACCACGTCGTGGCGTGGCTCGAACCCGGACGGGTCGTCGTCCTGACCGAGCATCTGGGGCAGGCGCTCCAGCAGCGACTCCGCAACCTCCGGTGCACCCCACGCGTGGGCGATGAGGCACCTGTCATGGTGCTGGGTCTCCAGTCGCAGCGTGGCCGGACCCAGGGGGGTGCGGATGCCGCGCCAGAGCACGCCGTCAGCGGTCTTCCAGGTCGGGTCGCCGGCTCCTCGTCGAAGCGTCCCCCAGGTCGCTGCGACATCAACCGGGCGCCCAGGGGCCCAGCGCCGCGCGAGCGGCCGGGCTGAGGCTGTGGCTGTCACGAGGCCACCATGGCATGCCCTGCTGACACGTCAGCGACCTGGTCTCGGCTAACGTGACCACGTGCTCACCCCACACCAGGCGCTGGTCCTCCGGATCGACGAGGACGCGACCCGCCCCGCGATCACCTTCTATGACGACGCCCCCGGACCGACCCAGGGCGAGCGCATCGAGATCTCCCGGCGCGTCCTGGGCACCTGGGTGGCCAAGGCCGCCAACGCGCTCCAGGAGGGGCTGGACGTGCAGCGTGGGTCGGTCGTGCTGATCGACCTGCCGAGCCCGCACTGGCGCACCTGCTACTGGGCTCTCGCGGTCTGGGCGGTCGGAGCCACACTGACCCTGGACCCGCACGAGGGCGCGGACGTCCTGGTCACCACCGACCCCGACTCGTCGACGGCTGAGGACGCCGACGAGGTGGTCGCTGTCACCCTTGCCGGACTGGCCCGGGAGTATCCTGGTGACCTGCGGACCGGCGTGATGGACGAGGCCAGGGAGATCTCCAGCTTCGGCGACGCCTTCCACGCCTGGGACGAGCCGGAACCCGATGACGACGCCCTGGTCCACGACGGTGACCGGGTCATCTACCAAGAGCTGTTTGCCCCGGCCCAGTGGCCGGACGGGTCACGGGTGCTGGTGAGCGGCGAATCGGCATACGCACTCCTGGGGCACCTGCTTCACGCGCTGGCCACCGGCTCTTCCCTGGTCCTGGTCCGCGGCCCCGCCCCCGCTGCCGACGACTCCCGGATGACCTCCGAAGGCGTGACGCTGCGCGCCTGACCGCCCCCGGCTCAGACCTGTCCCCGGGCGCCGGTAGGGTTCGGTCCCATGGACAAGGTTGTCAAGAACGCAGCGGAAGCCGTCGAAGGCATCGAGGACGGGATGACTCTCGCCGTGGGCGGGTTTGGTCTCGGCGGGGTGCCTTCCGTGCTGATCGCCGAACTGCTCGCCAAGGGCACCAAGGAGCTGGAGGTCGTCTCCAACAACTGTGGTGTCGACGACTGGGGTCTGGGCATCCTCCTCAGTGCGGGGCGCCTCCGTCGGATCATCGCCTCCTACGTGGGTGAGAACAGGGAGTTCGCCCGGCAGTTCCTCTCCGGCGAGCTCGAGGTCGAGCTGACCCCGCAGGGCACGCTCGCCGAGAAGCTGCGCAACGGTGGCTCCGGCATCCCCGCCTTCTACACCGCCACCGGTGTCGGCAGCCAGATCTCCGAGGGCGGCCTGCCGTGGCGCTACGACGCCGACGGCAGCATCGCCCTCGCCTCGGAGCCCAAGGAGACCCGCGAGTTCGACTTCGGTGGGCAGCCCGGCACCTTCGTCCTGGAGGAGTCGATCGTGGCCGACTTCGGCCTGGTCCGCGCCTGGAAGGGTGACCGGCACGGCAACCTGGTCTTCCGCCACAGCGCCCGCAACTTCAACCCGCTGTGCGCCATGTCCGGCAAGATCAGCGTCGCCGAGGTCGAGGAGCTCGTCGAGCCCGGCGAGATCGACCCCGACTCGGTGCACCTGCCCGGGATCTATGTGCAACGCGTCCTGCCGCTGACCCCTGAGCAGGCCAAGGACAAGCGCATCGAGAAGCGCACCACCCGGCCCGCGCCGACCCAGAAGGAGGCCTGAGATGGCACTGACCCGTGAGCAGATGGCCGAGCGCGCCGCCCGCGAGCTCGCCGACGGCGACTATGTCAACCTGGGCATCGGGCTGCCGACCCTGGTGCCCAACTACGTGCCCGACGACGTCGAGCTGGTCCTCCAGTCCGAGAACGGCATCCTGGGCGTCGGCGCCTATCCTGTGGAGGGCACCGAGGACCCTGACCTGATCAACGCCGGCAAGGAGACCGTCACGGTCCGACCGGGAGCCGCCTTCTTCGACTCCGCGCTGAGCTTCGGGATGATCCGCGGCGGCAAGGTCGATGCTGCCATCCTGGGCGCCATGCAGGTGTCCGTCAGCGGCGACATCGCCAACTGGATGATCCCGGGCAAGATGATCAAGGGCATGGGCGGCGCGATGGACCTGGTCCACGGCGCCAAGCGGGTCATCGTGCTGATGGAGCACACCGCCAAGGACGGCAGCTTCAAGATCGTCCACGAGTGCTCGCTGCCGATCACCGGGCTGGGCGTCGTGCAACGGATCATCACGGACATCGCCGTGATCGACGTGACCCCTGAGGGACTGGTGCTGCGTGAGGTGGCCGAGGGTGTCACGCCCGAGGAGGTCCAGGAGAAGACCGAGCCCACGCTCGTCGTCGACCTGGCCTGAGCGGCAGGCTCGCGGCGGTCCCCCAGCACCAACCGCTAGGCAACAGGCGAAGGCCCGGACCGGGCGGTCCGGGCCTTCGCCATGGTCAGTCCCGCTGGGTCCCCCTGAGGAACCCGGCTCCCCACCACAGGTGCATGGTCGCCAGGACGGCCGGCATCCGGGCTGCGACCCGCGGTCCGTGTGGGGCGCCGATCACGAGTCCACCGACAGCCACCGCGACGGCATATCCTGCCGGCACCAGCCACAGCGGCCGCCAGAGCGTGCCGCCTACGGCGCCGGCGGCGAGCGCCGCCACCGCGACCGGTGGTGCCAGATAGCGCGCACTCACCGTCTCAGGGTGCTCCTCCATGACCCGGCGACGCCACTGGCCGGTCCGGAAGTACTGCTGCCTCAGGGCTCCCAGATCCGGACGCGGCCGGTAGGTGACCCTCAGCTCGGGAGTGAACCAGACCGTGCCGCCGAGCTGACGGATCCGGTGGTTCATCTCCCAGTCCTGGGCGCGCGCAAACGTGGTGTCGTAACCACCCACGCGGCGCAACCAGTCCCGCCGGAACACCCCGAGGAAGACTGTCTCCACGGGCCCGGCGTTACCGCCGAGGTGGAAACGCGCGTTTCCGAGTCCCAGTGGGGAGCGCATCGCGCAGGCGACGGCACGTTCGAAGTCGGTCTGCCCCTCCGCGACCATCACGCCGCCGACGTTCGCGGCCCCGGTCTCGAGCAGCACCCGCACCGCTGTCGCAATGTAGCCGTCGGACAGCTCCCCGTGGCCGTCCATCCGCACGATGATCTCGTGGCGCGCCGCAGCCAGGGCTGCGTTCAGGCCGTCGGGTGTGCGCCCGGAGGGGTTGACGACCAGCGTGACCCGGGGATGGGTTGCGGCCAGCTCCTCGGCCACCTCCTGGGTGCGGTCCTGGCTCGGACCGACGGCGAGCACGACCTCCAGCTCCCCGGCATACTCCTGCGCCAGCACCGACCGGACCGCCTCAGCAAGGTGCCGCTCCTCGTTGAGGATCGGCATGATGACGGAGACAGGAGGGTGCTGGTCACTCACCCGCACGAGGCTACCCGTGCCACCGTCCGGTCGGGCGGGCAGCGGCTCCGCCGCGCATGCCTCGGCGTGGGCAGTCACCAGCACACAGGTCCACGGCCTAGTCTGTCGGCGTGCCAAACCGCCCCGAGGACGACTGGACCCGCCCGATCCCGCGCAGCCCGCGCGGCGACCGGGCCCGCCCTCGCGACCCCGAGCCCTATGACAGCTGGACGGGCTCGTCGCAGGACGCTTGGGACCCGCAGGCTCATGACGACTGGGCTGACCAGACCCGCGAGCTGCCTACCGGCCGGCGCGCGACCGCTGCCGACTACGGCTACTCGGACGACGAGTTCGCCGACGAGCGGTGGGAGGAGGTCGAGTATGCCGAGGCGCCCCGCGGCAGGACCGGTCGCCGTGCGGACTATGAGGGTGGCGGCTATGACGCTGGGGACTACGACGGCGGAGGACGGCACGGGGGCCGCCCCGGACCCCCGCGTGGCGGCGCGCCCCGCCGGCCCACCCGTCGACGCTTCCGCCTGCGCCGGGTCATGGCGTTCCTGCTCCTCATCGTGCTTGCCTATGTGGCCTCGATGATCTGGGCGGTCGCCAGCATCTGGTCCTCCATCGACCGGGTCGACTCCACCCCCACCAATGCGGCACGTCCCGGCGCAGGATCGGGCAGCAACTTCCTGCTGGTGGGCACGGACAGCCGCGAGGACCTGACCCGCGACGAGCGCAACGACCTCGTGACCGGGCACACCGAGGGCGCCCGCGCCGACACGATCATGCTGCTGCACCTGCCCGACGGCGGCGACCCGGTGCTGCTGTCGATCCCCCGCGACTCCTATGTGGAGATCCCGGGGCAGGGGTCCAACAAGATCAACGCCGCCTACTCCATCGGTGGCCCGAAGATGCTGGTCGACACCGTGGAGCAGTCAACGGGCCTGCGGATCGACGGCTATCTC
Source organism: Ornithinimicrobium cryptoxanthini (assembly GCF_023923205.1). NCBI lineage: Bacteria > Bacillati > Actinomycetota > Actinomycetes > Micrococcales > Ornithinimicrobiaceae > Ornithinimicrobium > Ornithinimicrobium cryptoxanthini. The sequence continues at coordinate 2,557,872 of NZ_CP099490.1, forward strand.
GAGATCGGCTTCGGCGGGTTCGTCGAGGTGGTGGGCACCGTCGGTGGGGTGCGGATGTGTCTCGATGAGCCGGTCACCGACGAAAAGACCCGCCTGGACCTGCCCGCAGGCTGCCAGGAGCTGGCGGGAAAGGAGGCTCTCAACTATGTCCGGATGCGTTACGGCGACCCCCGCGGCGACCTCGGGCGCGTGGAGCGCCAGCGAGAGTTCCTGGCCGCACTGACCCATGAGATGGCCAAGCCCGCGACCGTGCTCGTGCCATGGCGCCTGCACCAGGTGGGCACGGCGACCGGCTCCGCGATAGCCCTCGGCGAGGACACCTCCATGTGGGAGGCCGGCCGGATCGCACTCGGGATGCGCTCGATCTCCGACGGCAACGGTCAGTCACTGACCGTTCCGGTGGCCAACACCAACTATCAGACCGCGGCCGGCTCCTCGGTCCTGTGGGACGAGGTCGCGGCCGCCGACCTGTTCACCGCACTGCGCACGGGTGCCCCGCTCTCCATCGAGCCATGACCAGGGCTCCGCTCAACCGGTGGTGGGTCAAGGCGGCGGCCCAGGGCGCGCTGGCGGCCGCCCCGAGGGCCGCGGCCCTGGACGACGCCCTCCGGCGACGGATGCGCGGGGCCTACCTCAGCGAGGACTACTTCCTGTCAAAGTGGCGGCACGTCACCCAGCACCTGCGGGCGCTGGGCAACCCGGGTGACCGCCCCCTGCTCAAGACCCGTGCCGTCGAGATCGGCACCGGCTGGTTTCCTATCGTGCCGCTGGGACTGGCGGTCCACGGAGGCACCGTGGTCACCATCGACACCGGCCAGCACCTCGACGCAGCGCGGGTGCGGCTGGCCATGCAGCGTCTGAGCCAGCTCGAGGCTGCAGGCACCATCACGGCCGCCTCCCCCGAGCGGATGGCCCGGTTGCGTGAGCTCCTCCTCGCGCCCCCGCCCTCGTCGGCCGCTCAGCTGCTCGAGCCGATGGGGATCCGCCCGGTCATCGCCGACGCCCAGGACCTGTCCCAGGTGCCTGAGGCGCACGGCTCGAACCTGTTGGTCTCCAACAACACGCTCGAGCACATCCCCGCCGAGATCCTCGCCGGCATCTTCCGTGAGTTCCTCCGAGTTGGCTCGAAGAGCGCCCGGATGAGCCACTACATCGACCTGGCTGACCACTACGCGGGGTTTGACCCCCGGATCACCGAGTTCCACTTCCTGACCATGTCGCCCACCCGCTGGCGTCTGACCAACAACCGTCTAGGTTTTCAGAACAGGCTGCGCATCGGTGACTACCGCGAGCTCCTGTCACAGACGGGGTGGCGCGTCACCCGTGAGAAGCTCACCCGACGCCCCACACGCTCGCTCGATGGCCTACGGCTAGTGCCGCCCTATGACCAGGTGCCGATCAAGGAGCTGCTGGTCGTCAAGGCCCACCTGGTCACGACGCGCGCCTGACGCCCCACTCGCTCAGGACCCGGACGTGATCTCGACGGTGTGCTCCCCGCGGCCCGGCATCACCTCACCGATGACCACCGCACCGGGCAGGTCTACCTCGCCGACCAGCAGCAGCCCACCACTGGTCTGGGCGTCGGCGAGCAGCAGGAGCTCCACCTCGTCCACGTCCGGTTCGCCCAGGTGCGGACTGACCCACTCCAGGTTCCGCCGGGTGCCGCCGCTGATGAACCCGTCCGCGGCGGCCTGGCGCGCTCCCTCTAGATAGGGCACGGCCGCCGCATCCAGCCTCGCGGTCGTGCCTGAGGCCCGCATCATCTTGTGCAGGTGGCCCAGCAGTCCGAAGCCCGTGACGTCGGTCGCGGTCCGCAGTCCGGCGGCCAGGGCCGCCTCGGCCGCGGCGGCGTTCAGGGTCGTCATCGCCTCGATCGCTGCCGGTGACTGCTGCCCGGTCTGCTTGTGCCAGTTGCCGAGCACCCCGATCCCGAGCGGCTTGGTGAGGGTGAGTGGCAGCCCCGGACGCGCTGTGTCGTTGCGGAGCAGCTGGTCGGGGTGTGCGACGCCGGTCACCGCCAGGCCGTATTTTGGCTCGGGGTCGTCGATGGAGTGCCCGCCCACCAGAGGGCAGCCGGCCTCGGCCAGCATGTCGGCACCACCGCGCAAGACCGCACCCAGTGCCTCCTCCGACAGTGTCGCGCGGGGCCAGCCCACCAGGTTGACCGCCATCACCGGCCGACCACCCATGGCATAGACGTCGGAGAGCGCGTTGGCTGCCGCGATCCGCCCGAAGTCATAGGGGTCATCCACCACGGGCGTGAAGAAGTCGGCGGTGCTGATCACCGCCAGGTCCTCGCGCAGCTGCACGACCCCCGCGTCGTCACCGGTCTGTGTGCCGACCAGCACCGCGGCCCCCGGAGCACCTGCCGCACTGGGGAGCCCAGAGACCAGGGACTCCAGGAGGCCCGGAGGGATCTTGCACGCGCACCCCCCTCCGGCGGCGAACTGCGTCAGCCGTGGCGCGGCATACTGTCCCTGTGTTCCTGTGCTGCTCATGACGCCAGTCTGTCAGGCGCAGATCGGCGTCAATCGCGCTTGACCGGTGGCAGACCGGCCGCCGAGAGGACACTATGGCCGCAGGCAATCGACCGAAGGAGTCGAGATGAGCAAGGTGGATGCCCGTCCGGTCGTCGTGGGATACGACGGCTCCGAGCGCGCCGGGAAGGCGGTCGAGTGGGCTGCGCAGCTCGCGCAGCACCAGGGCGAACCGCTCGTCGTCCTGCACGCCGCGGACCGGATCAGATACACCCATGACGCCGGCGTCGGGTTGTGGACCCCTGCGCAGGCTCACGCTTCCGCTCTGGCGATCGCCGAGCGTGGTGTCGAGATCGCTCGCGAGACGGCCCCCGACCTGGAGGTCACCGCCAAGTCCTCCCTCGCGAGCGCGGCGGCCGCCATGGAGGAGATCTCGCTCGAGGCCCGGCTGATCGTGGTCGGCAACAGCGGACGGGGCCGGGTCAGCGGCATCCTCCTGGGGTCGACCGCCTACCACGTCGTCTCGCTGGCGCGCTGCCCGGTGGTCATCGTGCCCCCGTGCACCCTGCACGTCCCCGGCCCGGAGCACAAGATCACGGTCGCCACGGACGGATCTCCCAGCGGGACCCGCGCCGTGCACCACGCAGTGGCCACCGCCCAGCGCTACGACGCCCCGCTGCAGATCCTCATGGCCTGGGAGCGGCCCTACCAGGACAACCGGGGCACCCCACCGGAGGGTTACGCCTCCATGGCCCAGGCCGTCAAGCTGCGCTCCGAGGTGGCGCACCGGGTCACGGACGAGGCCAAGGAGGAGGCGTTGCACGAGGCCCCCGACCTGACGGTCACCACACTGGTGCGCGAGGGTCGGCCGGAGGAGGTCCTGGCAAACGCCTCCAAGGACTCCGCTGCCCTGCTCCTCGGCGCGCGTGGACGCAGCGAGCTGACCAGCCTGTTGCTCGGGTCCACCAGCCGAGCGGTCCTGCACCACGCCAAGTGCCCCGTGCAGATCATCCGCTGAGAGGCGCCCGATCAGGAGGTGCACTGTGCGCGAGCCCGACCCCCGGCGACGCATTCCGCGGACCGATGACCTGCTCGCCGACCCCCGCCTGAGCGAGATGGGCAGCGGGTTGGGGCGCGACGGCATACTCTCGGCTGTCCGGGGTGCCCAGGAGCGAGCGCGGGCTGGCCTCATCGCCCCGGAGAAGGTCCTGCAGGACGCGGTGGCCTCGCTGCCCACGACGAGCAGCGTCCGACCGGTGCTCAACGCCACCGGCGTGGTCGTGCACACCAACCTCGGCCGGGCTCCGTTGTCGCACAAGGCGATCGCGGGCATCGTGCGGTCGGCCGGCTACAGCGATTTGGAGTATGACGTGCACACCGGTCGCCGGGGTCCGCGCGGCGCTGCGGTGCTCGCTGCGCTGTGTGACCGACTGCCTGAGGGCCATGCTGCGCTGGTCGTCAACAACGGTGCGGCGGCCCTCCTGCTGGCGGTGACCGGGCTGATCGCCAGCGGCAGCGACCGCGAGGTGGTGGTCAGCCGCGGCGAGCTCGTCGAGATCGGAGACGGCTTCCGCCTGCCGGACCTGATGACCTCAACGGGGGTCCGTCTGCGAGAGGTGGGCACCACCAACCGGACGTCCCTGGCGGACTATGCCGCAGCAGTGGGTCCGCACACATCGGCCATCGTCAAGGTGCACCCCAGCAACTTCCGGGTCGAGGGATTCACCGGAGGCGTGGGCGTGCCCGACCTGGCCACCCTGGGGGTCCCGGTGGTGGTCGACATCGGCTCGGGGCTGCTGGCGCCGGACCCGGCCCTGCCCGACGAGCCCGACGCGACGACCGCTCTGCGTGAGGGGGCAGCACTGGTGACCGCCAGCGGTGACAAGCTGCTGGGGGGGCCGCAGGCCGGGCTGCTGCTCGGTGACGCCGAGCTCGTCCAACGACTGCGGCGGCACCCGCTCGCCCGGGCGCTTCGGGTTGACAAGCTGACGCTGGCTGCGTTGGAGGCGACGCTGCGCGGTGGCGTGGCGCCGGTCACCGCCTATCGCACCGCGGACCCAGACGTCCTGCGCACGCGCGCCGCAGCGCTCGCGGAGCAGGTCGGCGGTCGGGTGCGGGCCCACGACGGCGTGGTCGGGGGCGGCGGGGCCCCTGGGGTGGTGCTGCCTGGGTGGGCGGTCGCGCTCCCGGAGCCGCTGGCCACAGTGCTGCGCACCGGCACGCCGAGTGTTGTCGGCCGTGTCGAGTCCGGGGAGCTGCTGCTCGACCTGCGGTGTGTCCCTCCGGAGTCGGATGCCGATCTTGCGACGGCGGTGCTGGCGGCCGTCCGTTCGCTGCAGGTCTAAGGTCGCTGGAAGCCCCCGGGAGGTCCCAGTCCTAGCCGGTCGGGGCCTCCAGGACCAGGCCGTTCTCGCCGGGGACGAACCCTGCTCTGCGGAAGTGCTTGTCGTCGCCGCTCGTGCCGCGCGGGACGACCAGTCGCACCAGGCCGAGGTCTGACATCAGGTGGCTGTCCCGATAGACGAACTCCCCGGGGCTGTAGTCACGATAGGCCCGGGTCACGAAGTCCAGCTCCACCTCAGCCGAGTCCGGTCCCGTGCGGCGCAGCACGATCAGGCCCGCCGTGACGTCACCAGTCGCGATGAGGAAGGCGTGTCGACCCTCGTCACCGGCAGATCCGTCGAACTGCGGATAGAACGTGGCGATCTCGGCTGCGTGCTCCCGCAGCGTGTGCTGCACCGTGTCGTCGGAGACGTCGGCCCAGAGCGCGGCATACGTCCGCGAGACGAACCGTTCGCGGTGCAGCCGGATGAGCCAATAGATGTTGATCAGCGCGATGGCGGCGTTCATCGCCGCGAACGGCCAGATCTCGATGGCTGTGTTGTAGATGGTCGCGATGACCGAGCCGGTCAGGTTGAGGGTGCGGAACCTGCGCAGGTTCGACAGCGTCAGCGACACCACCACCAAGATGGACCCCAGCCAGCCAAAGGCCTCGAACCACGTCATGTGGGCCAGTATCACTTAGGCCAGTTCGGCGACGGCCACAAAGTTGGCACTGCGGTGCCCACCTGGTGTCACACCCGAGCGCCTCGTCACAGGTGACGATGGACAACCGGCGAGAGTCCCTCCGGTGGCCTCGCGAGCGGTCCAGGGCTCAGGCGAGCTCGGCGACAACCAGCAGGTGCCCGTCCTGCCCCGGCACCTCGTCCGGTGTGACGACGGCGACGCGACGGGTCTCCGTCTGCAGGCCCCAGATGAGCTGAGAGTCGTGCAGCTCGTCGTCGTCGATCAGGCTCGTCGCCACGACATCCAGCACGAGCGTGACTCCGTCCGCAAACGTGATGACGACCCGATCGCCCTCGTCAACCGTCGTCAGGCCCGCGAACGCGCCACCCTCTCCGGCCTGCGCCGCCACGACGGCCGTGCCCAGCTCCCCTGGGACGACCCGGTCGAGCCCGGTGAACCAGGCGACCTTCCCTGCGGGGGGCTTGAGGTCCGTGCCGTCCAGGCCGGCCACCTGCAACGGCTGGCTGAGGCCGGTTGCCGGCACGTCGATGCGCACCGGGGCGTAGCTCGGGTCCACCAGCGCTGTCGTGGTCGCCGACTCCGCGCCCCCGAAGGTCCCTGCGATGAGAGCTGAGGCGCCCTGGACCCCTTGGACAAGGACGGCGACCAGGAGCAGCCCGAGGCCCGACACGGCCAGTCGGCGGCGCCGATAGACGGCACGCTGTCGAGGCGAGACGGGGGGCCGCGCAGTCGTCATCCAGCACCTCCCAGCCGGCCCGGCCATGCACACACAGTCACACGGCTCACTCTGCTCACATCTGTCCTGATCAAATCTGATCTATGCACGACACATTCACCAAGCGCCCAGCCCGGTGTGTCGCAAGTCTCACCCCTTGTCCTGGGCGCACAAAGCCCCTCGACCGCGACGGCGGGCCGAGGGGCTGGTGGTCGTGGGGTCGGTCAGCCCTTGAGCAGCTGACGCGCCATGACGATGCGCTGCACCTGGTTGGTGCCTTCATAGATCTGGGTGATCTTGGCGTCCCGCATCATCCGCTCGACCGGGAAGTCCTTGGTGTAGCCATAGCCACCCAGCAGCTGGACCGCGTCCGTGGTGACCTCCATCGCGACGTCGGAGGCAAAGCACTTGGCAGCTGCACCGAAGAACGGCAGGTCAGGGTCGTTGCGCTCAGACTTGGCGGCCGCGACATAGACCATCTGTCGGGCTGCCTCCAGCTTCATCCCCATATCGGCGAGCATGAACTGCACGCCCTGGAACTGCGAGATGGCCTTGCCGAACTGCTGGCGCTCCTTGACATAGCCCAGCGCGAAGTCAAGGGCTCCCTGGGCGATGCCGACGGCCTGGGCGCCAATGGTGACCCGGGTGTGGTCCAGGGTGCGGAGCGCGATCTTCAGACCCTCACCCGGTGCGCCGACCATGCGGTCACCGGGGATGGAGCAGTTCTCAAAGAGCAGCTCGCGGGTGGGCGAGCCCTTGATGCCGAGCTTCTTCTCCGGCTCGCCGAAGGTGAACCCGTCGTCGGACTTCTCGACCACGAATGCGGTGACGTTGCGGCCGCGCTCCCCGTCCGGGTCGGTCACGGCGAGCACCGTGTAGAAGTCGGACACGCCCGCGTTGGTGATCCACGACTTCTGACCGTTGAGCAGGAAGGACCCGTCGGGCTGCTCGATCGCCTTGCACTTCATGCCGGCGGTGTCGCTGCCGGCACCGGCCTCGGACAGGCCGTAGGAGAACATCGCCTCACCACGGGCGACCGGCGGCAGGTACTTCGCCTTGATCTCCTCACTGGCACCGAGGATCAGCGGCATCGTGCCCAGTTTGTTGACGGCCGGGATGAGCGAGGAGGACGCGCAGGCCCGGGCCACCTCCTCGATGACGATGCAGGTCGCGAGGGCGTCGGCGCCCACCCCGTCATACTCCTCGGCGATGTGCGGTGCGTGGAAGTCAGTCGCCCTCAGTGCGTCCAGCGCCTCCTGCGGGAACCGGCTCTCCTCGTCGACAGCCGCAGCGTGCGGCGCAATCTTGTGATCGCTGACCTCCCGCACTGCCTCGCGCAGTGCCTCGTGGTCCTCGGAGATGCGGAACAGGTCAAAATCACTCATGGGCGCAGCCTACCTACTCGCTGGTTGTGGACAACGCCGGCCACTCCGGACCCGATGCTGGGATGGTTGCGGGCATGCCTGCGAGAGGACACCATGATGAGTATGCCGACACTCACGGGCCCCGGACGTGACTACCGTCTGTCTCGGGCGGGGTTCGAGGATTTCCGGGACGGGCGCCGTGACCACGCCCGTTATGAACTGCTCGACGGTGAGGTCCTCGTGACCCCAGCCCCGTCGACCGCCCACCAGCGCGCCATCATGGGTCTGGCCCTGGTTCTCGGGCCGGTCCTTCCTCACGGGATGGAACTCTTGGGCGCGCCCTATGACGTCTTGCTCGATGACATCGCTGAGGGCGACACGACGCTGCAGCCCGACCTGCTGATCGCGCGCACTGCGGACCTCACCGATGCCAACCTTCCCGCCGCCCCGGTCCTGGTCGTCGAGGTCTTGTCCCCGTCGACCTGGCGGCGCGACCTCGGGCCCAAGCGCGACGCCTACGCCGCGGCAGGTGTCGAGCACTACTGGGTCATCGCACCCGACACCCCGTCACTGACGGCCTACCGCTTGGACGTCGAGGGCGCCTACCGCGAGGAGGCCTACGTCGCAGGTGACGAGCGGTGGACCACGACCGCCCCGGTCCAGCTGGATCTCAGCCCGGCGGAACTGGTCGGCTGACCTCTGCCTCCCTGGCGGCCCGGCTCGCCACGACCGCGCACCAGACCGCGCCACCCAGGACCACGCCATACCCGAGGGCAAACAGCACGATCGAGACCCAGTGCGGATCTTCCCCCTGCGGGAGGAACGCCGAGGCCGTCAGGGCGACGGCGCACGCCAGGCCGACCCGTCCGATCACCCGGCTCGGGCCGAGGGCCGCCTGGTGACCAGCGACCCAGGCCCGCTCGGAGGCCATCGTCGACGGGAGCCGGATGCCCATCACCGCGTTGGGACCCAGCCCACCCTCAACGGCCGACCGGGTCAGGAACGGGATGACGAATGAGGCCAGCGCCAGCATCGGGCCTCCCAGGAGGCCCATCACCGCGCCTTCGCTCATCGCCCGCTACCCTCCAGCGCCGGGATCACCTCGCGCTCGAACAGCTCGATCCCCGAGGTGTCCCACGCGGCCTCGGCGAAGTAGTGGATGGCATAGCCGAGGCCGGCGGCACGCAGCGCGCCCATCTTCTCGACGACCCGCTCCGGGGTGCCAACGGCCGGTTGTCGGCGCATGCTCTCGACTGCTTGGTCCGCCTTGTCCTTGGTGTGGCCGGTTCTGACCAGGTGGTCGTGCAACCACTTCAGGCGCTCCTCGACCTCTGCCTCGTCACGCCCGATCACCGTGTTGAAGTTGGAGCTGCGCACGATGCTGTCGAACTCGCGTCCGACGTCCCGGCAATGCCCGGCCAGCACCTCCGACTTGTGCTTGAAGCCCTCGAGGTCACCGAAGAAGTTGGTGTAGTCGGCATACTCCGCCGCGATCCGCAGCGTCTTGCGCTCACCACCGCCAGCGATCCACATCGGGATGCCGTTGGCCTGAGAGCCGGGGGCACTCGTGCCCTGCAGCGGTCGGGGGTGCACCAGAGCGCCGTCGACCTGGTAGTGCTCCCCCGCCAGGGTCGCGGACCCCGTGGTCCACGCCTGCCGGAAGATCTCGACACCCTCTCGCAGACGAGCCAGCCGTTCCCCTGCCCGCGGGAACCCGTAGCCGTAGGCGCGCCACTCGTGCTCGTACCACCCGGCGCCGATGCCCATCTCGACCCGGCCACCCGAGACGACATCCACCGTCGCAGCGACTTTGGCGAGGTAGGCCGGGTTGCGATAACTCATGCAGGTGCACATCTGGCCCAGCCGCACGCGGGAGGTGGCGGCCGCGAACGCCGCCATCAGGGTCCAGGCCTCGTGGGTCGGGTCTTCGGTCGGCTCCGGTGTGGTGTGGAAGTGGTCATAGACCCAGATCGACTCCCACTCCGGGTGCTCGTCCGCACGGACGGCCAGGTCGCGCATCACCTGCCACTGGTCAACGGGGTCGATCCCGTGCAGGTCCATCCGCCAGCCCTGAGGCACAAAGAGTCCAAATCGCATGCTGCCAACCGTATGTCGGATCTCTGGTCACGTGCATCAGCACACGAGGGGTGCCGGCCGGAATGCAACGGATCAGGGCGCGCGCGGGATACTGGTCCCATGACCGAGACACGTCGACGGCACCGCAACGACGACAGCGTCATCGTCCGCCTGCTCCACACCAAGGGCACGTGGGCCGTGGTGGGGCTGTCAGCCAACCGGGCCCGCACGGCACACGGGGTCGCGCGGTTCCTGCAGCAGGATCTGGGCCACCGGGTGATCCCGGTCCACCCGCGCGCCGAGCAAGCCCTGGGAGAGACCGGCTATGCCAGCCTGGCCGACATCCCGGACGGCACGAAGGTCGACGTCGTGGACTGCTTCGTCAACTCCTCGCGCGTCGGTGCAGTCGTCGACCAGGCCATCGAGCAGGCGGAGCGGCTCGGCATCACCGCGGTGTGGCTGCAACTAGGGGTCCTCGACCAGGACGCGGCGCAGCGGGCCAAGGATGCGGGGCTCAACGTCGTCATGGACACCTGCCCCAAGATCGAGTACAGCACCCCGACCGGCTTCTGACCGAGCCCCTTTCCCGCCTCCCGAGTCTGGGCACCCTCGCCGCCTCGAGGCCTGGGCACCCTCGCCGTCTCGGAGCCTGGGCACCGTTGGGGCGCCTGCGGGAGGGAAATATCTCTCGCTCAGGCGCGATAACCGTGCCCAGGTCTCACGAGTGTGCCGCTTCGTCGCCGCGGCGCAGACCGAGGGTGGCCAGCAGATCCTCGTGGAACTGGATCCACACGATGTTCATCGAGGCCACCTCGGGAGCATCGACCCACTGACGCTCGCCGTGCAGCGCCCGCTCCAGGGCCGCGGTGATCCGCGGCTGGTGGACCCCAAACCGCGCCAGGACAGACTCAAGTCCGTGTGTGACCTCACTCAGGCCGTCGGCCAGGTGAGTGAGCTCGCGCAGGATCCTGTCGTCATACCTCAGGTCTGTGTGGTCGTTGAACGCCAGCGCATCATCGGAGGTCGGGCGCAGCTGCCAGCGGGTCATCAGCGGACCCAGGCGGGCGTTGAACGGCAGGAAGTCCCGGTGCAGAGAGGTGATCTCTGCACGCGCGCCCAGGGTGTCGAGCTCGGCGGCGAGCAGTTCCTCCTCGTGCCGGCGCCCCAGGTCTGTCATCGACCAGCTGCTGCCCGGCAGGTAGTCCGCACGCCTGACCAGACCGCGGGCCTCCGCATCCAGGAGGTGCTCCTCGACCGTCCCGTCGTCGAGTCCATAGAGGTCAGCGACGGCCCGGCTGGTGGCGTGCCCCAGCACCCGCACGCCGTGCAGTGCCAGGAGGTCGGGGGCAGTCACGAGGACAGGGTATGACGCGTGGAGACGAGCAAGGGCGCCCACCCCGATCGGGTGGACGCCCTCAGCGTCTGTGTTGAGGCAGCCTCAGACGGAGGCGGCCTTCTTGGCCATCGCCGACTTCTTGTTGGCGGCCTGGTTCTTGTGCATGACGCCCTTGCTCACGGCCTTGTCCAGCTTGCGGGACGCGGCGCGGAGCGCGGTCTCGGTAGCCTCGACGTCGCCGGAGGCAGCGGCCTGGCGGAACTTGCGCATGAACGTGCGCACCTCGGCCTTGTGAGCGCGGTTGCGCTCGGTGGCCTTCGCGTTGGTCTTGATGCGCTTGATCTGGGACTTGATGTTTGCCACGAAAAGTCTTCCTGCTTGGTCGGATGTGTGTCGTTGAGGGCGACACACGTGACTCGGGACCGGGCGTGGGGCACCCTTGCTTGAGTCACGTGAGGGTCGTGCTGCATGCGCGCACGACCTGAAAGCGCGCACGCAAGGATCAAATCTACCAGCCTGGAGGCACGGCGCCCAAACGGCCTTCTTCAGTCGAGCTCGGACCGGGCGCGGGACTCGACCGTGATGGTGACACTGCCCCCGAGGGACCTGAGTATGCCGCTCACGACCGGGATCTGAGCCTCACCCTGGAGCCGGACCACGGCGGTGCGGGCGTCGGGGGTGCCGGTGCCCGGGGCCACCTGCCAGCCGAGGAGCCGGTCGGGCACGGGCTGCCGCGCCAGGTGGGCGGCAGCCGCGTCCGTCACGCCGGCCGTGGTGAGGGGGACGCCCTCGCCGAGACCCGCGTCATAGATGGAACCCTCATCGACGGCGTCCGCGGCGGCCAGCGCTGCCGCGTCGGCAGCATCGAGCAGGTGGATGCGACTGAGCTGGACCGACGTGACACCGACCACGCCCAGCACGAGCAGGAGAGTGATCGACACCATGCCGATGAGCAGGATGCTGATCTGACCGCTCTCGGGGTCTGCCCGCTCGAACCCCACCGGTGACTCAGGACTCACGGAACTCATCCACCGGTGCGACATGGCTGGACGACAACGGGATCGAGGTGGGCAGCGCGCCACGCAGGAAGTCAGGGATGAGCGGCAGCTCCACGGTGACGACGGCATCGACGCGCACCACGCCGCCCGGCGTCAGGCACGGGCTGGCCTCGCACACCACAGTGATGCTCCCCTCTTGTGGGGTGAATCCGTGCGCATCCATCACCATCGAGGCGGCGCTCGACGCCGCCGCGTGGCCCGACGGGTCGTCCGCACTGGCCACGAAGGTCCGGCCGCCTTCGCGTGCGGCCGCGGACACGGCATACGCCCCAGCCTGGAGCCGTCCCAGGGTGCCGACCAGATAGAACAGCGGCAGCATCACCAGCACCAGGAGGAAGGCGGTCTCGACGAGCATCGACCCTCTTTCGTGGTCGTCGGCACGCAGCGCTGCGCCGAGCCTGCTCACTGCTCCTCCGCGTAGGCCTGGCCGGTCACGGTCATCGTGCCGGGTAGTCCGAGCGGGCCGAGGACCGGCAACGGCAGGTCTGCCGAGACCTGGACCACGCCGACCCCACCCACGGTCGCCGCGCGCCCCGTGACACTGGTGCCGTAGCGCCCCGGCAGCGTCGTGGCGAGCAGCTCCGTAGCGCGAGCCACCCCGTCGGCAGGGGTGTTGTCGGCCCGAGCGCCGATTCGGGCGCCTTCAATGACGTGAGCGGTGGCCGTGTTGCGCACATGCAGGGCATATCCGACCTGCACCGCCGCCAGGAACAGCAACACCACGAGAGTGGAGACCAGGGCGAACTCCACCGTCGCGGCGCCCCGGTCCCGGACCTGGTGGCCGCCGGCCCGGCAGGGAGCCCCGCCCCTGTGCCAGCGGGCTGCATCAGCGGTGTCGCAGGTCACGGCCCACTGACGCCGGACACCGCGCTGACGAACAGGTCGGACAGCAGCGGCTCCGCCACCAGCCACAGCGCCGCCACGAGGCCGGCCGTCATGATCGTGATCAGCACCCATCCGGGCACGTCGCCGCGCTCTGGCTGTCGTGCCCAGGCGTCGAGGCGCTCCGAGTAGCCCGTCAGTGCCGCGGTCAGACGAGTCCGGCTGCGCATCAGGTGTTGCATCATGTTCTCCCTTGTCGGTTGTCGTGCTCGGTTTGGTGGTCGGGTGGACGCAGTGCGTTCATGGCTGGGCTTCAGACGGTGAGGCGCAAGAGTGAGGCACCGGGAAATACGGCGAACAGAACCGTCACGGGCAGCACCAGGAAGACGACGGGGATCATCATCAGGATCTCGCGGCGACCGCCCTCCTCGATGAGCTCCTGGCGGGCAGCCTCCCTGGCGTCCTGGGCCTGAGCCCGCAGCACCTCTCCGAGCGGTGTGCCGCGCTCGATAGCGACGACGAGTCCGTCTACGAAACGCACGATCGGCGAGAGCCCTGTGCGGGTGCCCATGTTGCCCAGCGCCTCGGCCATCGTGGCTCCGGTCCTGGCCTGGGCCAGGCAGAGCTCAAGCTCGCCAGCCAGCTCGCCGTGGGAGAGCCGGGCGACGCGGTCGAGCGCCTGGGTCGTGCCCTCGCCCGCCGTGACCGACAGCGCCAGCAGCTCCGCGAGCGCCGGGAACTCCGCCATGATCCGGCGCTCGCGCTGGCTCGCGGCTCGGCTGAGCAGCTGGTCCCGGAGCAACATCCCGCCCAGCGCGGCCGACAGCGCGACGATCGCGAGGGCCGGCAGTCCCACGCCACGGGTCCACACCGCCAGTGACCCGAGGAGCACCGTCACCACCACGGCCGCAGCACCCCACAGGACCTGCTGGATCCGGAAACCCTCGACGTCAGGAGGCAGACCAGCGCGCTGCAACCGCGCGGCCACCGACTCACTGCCGCCCAGCAGGCGGTCGACGAGTTGTCCGGCCCGCCGCATCCCGCGCTGCACGGTCTCGGTGAGATCACCAGACCCGGAGCCGACGGCGCGTCTGTGGGCATCGCTCGGCACGCGGTCGAGATAGGGCTCCACCCGTGCGATCAGGTCGCTTCGACCGGGGCGCGGCAGCCTCACGGCCACCAAGGACAGGCCGATCGACAAGCTGCCCGCGAGCAGTCCGCCGAGCAGGGCCGCCCCGCTCATCGCAGCACCCGGTGCTCGACGGGAAGCCGCCCGATCCGGACCATCGCCTGATAGGCCACGATCGACAGCACGCCGCCGATGATCAGGATGACCACACCGGTCGGCTCGCGGTAGGCCTGCAGAGCCGTGCCCCGGGTGGCCATCAGCAGCAGCACGATCCACGGCGCGCACATCGCCAGACGCGCGGCGTTGACTGTCCAGGACTGGCGTGCCTCCAGCTCCGCCCGGGAGCGCGCGTCCTCGCGCAGGAAGGTGGACAGCGTGCGCAGCACCTTGCCGAGGTCGCTGCCACCGACCTCACGGGCCAGGCGCAGAGCCTCCACCAACCGGTCGGCCACGGGATCTGCCATCCGCTCCTTCAACTGGTCGAGCGAGTCTGTGAACCTGCCACTGGCGCGGTAGTCGTGGCCGAAGGCGAGGAAGGCCTCGCGCAGCTCCTCCGGACCGCGGTCGCCGAGCTGGATGAGGGCCTCGGGCAGCGACAGTCCGGCGCGCACCCCGGACGAGATGTGGTCGACGGCATCCGGCCAGACCTCGCGAAGGCGGGAGCGGCGGCTCCTCGCCCGTGCCCTGACGACGGCCAGCGGCGCCCAGCCTGCCATCCCGGCAAAGGCGATGCTCACAGCCGGGACCCGCGTGACGGCGAGCCCGAGCACCGCCACGATGACGACCGCGATCGCGCAGACGGCCAGGAGCCCGGACCAGCGCAGCGAGCGCAGGCCCGCCAGTCGGATGTCGTCGTCGAGCTGCGCCAGGAGCGCGTGGTGTCGCGCCTTCCGCACGGGATCTGCGGCGGGCCAGAACGACCACCAGATGCACGCCAGACCCAGGCCAAGGACCAGGCCGAGAAACGACCCCGTCATCTGGTGCTCCCCGAGCCGAGAAGCTGTGCCAGATCGTGTCCGGCACGAGCAAACCGGTCCGCGTGCGGTGGGAAGCCTTCGCCACGCACCAGCTGGTCGTCACGCGTCAGGAAGATATCCGCGATCTCAACCACCTCGGCCTCGACCCGGCCCGGCAGAGCCACGATTTCCTGGACCCGCCGCCGTCCGTCCGCGTGGAGGGCCAGGTGGACGACGAGGTCGATCGAGCTCGCGACCGTGGGGACAACGAATCCGCTGGCCACGTTGGTGCCAGCCAGCAGGGGAAGGGTGCACATCTTGGTGACCGCCTCGCGGGCGCTGTTGGCGTGAACGGTGCACATGCCAGGAAGTCCGCTGTTCAGTGCGATGAGCAGATCCAGACTCTCCTCCTGGCGGACCTCGCCGACCAGGATGCGGGAGGGGCGCATGCGCAGCGCCTCCTTGACAAGTCGTCGCAGTGGGACCTCTCCGGTGCCCTCGAGGCTGGCCTGCCGGCACTGCATCGCGGCCACGTCACGCAGCGGCACCTTGAGCTCGAAGACCTCCTCGCACGTCACCACCCGCTCGGTCGGTGGGATCGCCGCGGCCAGGCAGTTCAGGAGGGTGGTTTTGCCCGCCTGAGTCCCTCCCGCGACCAGGATGTTGAGACCGCTCTCGACCGCGGCGGTCAGGAACGCAGCAGCTGACGCCGGGAGTGTCCCCAAGCGCACGAGGTCGCCCAGCTCATCCGCAGCGACCACGAACTTGCGGATGTTGACCGCCCAGTGACGCCGGGTGATGTCTGGGATGACGACGTGCAAGCGCGACCCGTCCGGCAGTGCCGCGTCCACAAAAGGGCTGCTTAAGTCCACCCTGCGGCCACTGGAACGCAGCATGCGCTCGACCAGGTCGCGCACCTGCTGCTCGGTCAGGATCGTCGGGGTCAGCTCGGGGCGACCGTGCCGTGCGACAAAGACTTTGCCGGGGAGTATCATTCGCTAGATACTCTCCCGAAGGAGCACCTGCCATGACCGTGCCTGCCGGCATCTACCTCCGGATCTCCCGCGACTCCGAAGGGCTCGGGCTCGGCGTGAAGCGACAACGGGTCGACTGCGAGAAGCTCGTCGCACGCATGGGGTGGGACCTCGCGCAGGTCTATGAGGACAACGACGTCAGTGCCACCAGGAGCAAGGTCCGGCCGGCCTACACGCGGATGATGCAGGACGTGGAGCGGGGAGTGATCAAGGCGGTTGCGGTGTGGGACGTGGACCGCCTCACCCGCACCCCACGTGAGCTCGAGGACGTCATCGACCACGCCGACCGCCTCGGGCTCAAGCTCGCATCAGTCGGTGGGGACATCGACCTGGCCACCGAGCAGGGACGAATGATGGCCCGGATGAAGGGCACCGTGGCCCGGTATGAGGTCGAGCAGCAACGTCGGCGGCTGAAGGCGAAGCACCAAGAACTCGCCGCCAACGGCGCTCACATCGGCAAACGCCCGTTCGGGTGGGACTTCCGAGCTGATAGGACACTCACGATCAACCACGAGGAAGCAGCCGTGGTCCGAGAATGCGTCGACCGCGTCCTCTCAGGCCAGGCCCTGTGGAAGATCAGCAACGACCTGAACAGCCGCGGCATCACCACCAGCAGCGGGCGTCAGTGGCAGACCATCGTCCTACGGCAGATGCTGCTGCGCTGGCGCAACTGCGGCGTCCGCACCCACCTGGGCAAGGAGGTCGGGCCCGGGCAGTGGGACCCGATCATCGACATGCCCACCCACGAGCGAGTCGTCGCCCTCCTGACCGACCCGGCACGCCGGACCAGCAATCGGGGCACCGAAGCCAAGTACCTCCTGACCTCCCTCGCCCACTGCGGAGCATGCGGTAGATCGATGGTCGGCACCAACGAGTACAGCTACGTCCTGAGGAACGGTCGCACCCGGACTTACGCCCACTCCTACACCTGCCCACACGCCGGGTGCATGAAGGTCCGGCGCCGCATGGCCGACGTCGACGACCTCGTCACCCGCGTCGTCCTCGGCGTGCTTGAGCGAGACGGCGTCCAGCTCCTCGGCGGCGACCCCGCCGCGGCCACCCATGCCTCAGACCGCATCGCAGCCCTGGAAGCCAAGCTTGCCCTCGCCGCTGACCAGTTCGCCGACGACACCATCACCAGCGACCAGCTGCGCCGCGTCTCCGAACGCCTCAAGCCCCAACTCGCTCAGGAGCGCGCACGCCTGGCGGCCGCCCAGCCGAGCCCCGAGCTCGCGGGCTTCGCTGGCACCGGCGTCGCTGACGCCTGGGAGACCGCCGACGTGGAGACCCGCAAGCGCATCATCCGATTCCTGGCCATGCGCATCACCATCAACCCCATCGGCTCCGGCAACGGGAGCACCTTCGACCCCACCTCCGTGGCAATCGAGTGGCCCCCGTAGTCGGTGAAGCTTAGACGGCCGGGTACCACCGTGGGACGATCCTCATCGTTGCGGCTTCGCGGCTTCACAGGTCGGTGATCCGGCCACTCGTGGGCGCGAAGGTACTTCCCTGTGGATGTCGGTTGGACTGCCGAGCTGTGCGCACATGAGGTGCCCCCGAACGGAGTGTCTGTGTCTACTCTGACGGCCTCGCGAACGTCGCGAAGGGTGGAGTTTGTTGCTCTTGTCCTCCCTCCGACGCGGAGGCGTTCAACGCTCCGAGGGTCCCTCTGCTCGATCGCCGTCCATCCGCCATCTTGCGATGACTTCGCCTTCCACGCCGCCGTCCCGCCACTCAACTTCGCTACCTTGCGTGAGGATCGCCCAGGGGGCATCGCCGAGGTTCAGGGTTACAGACCCGTGGTCGCCGATGGCGACGGAGGCACAGCTAAAGCGTTCTGCAGTGTCGAATGGCACCGTCTCCTCACTCACTATCAGGAACACCTCGTTCGGCTGGGGGCATCTGGCGTGGCCATCGTCCCCCCTGACTTTCCAGGTCGCGTGGTAGTACCCCCACGAATCTAGGCGGATCTTGGTCGAGTCCAGCACGGTACGGGTTTCGTGAGTAGCAGCAGGTGTCGGCCCGGCGAGCGTCTCAACAGCCCAAGGAATGCCCAGGATGAGCGCGAAGAAGACGACTACGGGCGCGACCGTGTGCTTAGAGTTGGCCATGGCTGGAAGTGTGAAGGGACCCGAGGTCATGCTTGGCCAAGTTGACTCGCATTCTCAGCTCTCCTCGAAGCCCGACTGGTCGAACTTAAGGGTGTGTGCGTTCTCCGAGACGGTGCGGATCTTGTCGTCTGCGAAGCCAGTGGAGTTGGTGGCTTCGATCTCGATGCGGACGGTCAACTGGGTGCCATCGGCGGCCCGCAGGTTGGCGATAACTTCGTCGGCGATGTTCTTGAAGTCTAGCGCGATCTTGTCGGAGCTGAGGGTTTTCACTCCGTAGAAGCGGGTCTTCGGCTTGGCGAAGTCGATGTCGCCCTTTGATGTGGACGGGTCGTGAGATGTAGTTCCGCCGTGCTGCTCGACGACGGCCGCGGACACCTCTTCGGACGGCGCCTTTCGCTCGGACTCGGCCTCACGCTGATTCGTCGCGACATCGGGGCGCACGAGCAGAAGCGCGTCGGTCGCGACCGGTGCCGGGCCCTTGTCCTCCGGGGTCCACAGACCGATGTAGCGGCCGCTGGCTTGGTCGTACTCGGTGGCGAGTGCGAACGCGTCGGTCACCCAGATCATCGGCAGGTCGACGATGCCCTCGTTGAGAACCCTCCGGTCCCGCAGCCGCGGCATGTACGGGTACTGGCAGTACAAGCCCCATAGGGCACCGAGCGCGACGTGGCCGTCCTTCCAGATCTGCGGCACCCGGTTGATCGCCAGCCGGATGGTTGCCGCGGCCTGTCGGGTCGAGAGGTCGCCGTCATTGCCCAGACGCCTCGACACCCGCTCTGCGAGCGACTGTGACTGACCTTCGACCTTGGTCTCTCTCACCAGGAATGGGGAGCTCGGGTCCGGCTGTGTCGGGACGAGCGCCCAGGTAAAGCTCTGCAACAGACGCGCGGTGACGGTCTGGTCGGCCTGCGCCTGACGCTGCGCGGCCTGGTTCTTCTGGTTCTGGGTAAGGTCGAGATCGGCCTCGTTGGCGAGGACGTGACTCCAGCCGAGGTAGTCGCGAGTCGCGGTGTCCAGCTCCCCGAGTCTGGCCTCATCGGCGGCGAGGTAGACGACAGTGTTGCGGTTGGTCCGGTTGGCGCCGCCGCGCTGCTCGGTGGCGTTGTGCGCGAACGCCTTGGCCTCCGACTCGGTCTTGCCTTTGTGCGCCACCTTCGGGTGCAGGATCACCAGCCGCGCCTCGTCGATGTCAGGGATGTCGGCGTTCGACTCCGGACAGACATGGACGCCGGCGAAGTCACCGCGCGTGCGGCCCTGGCTCTGGAGACGTTTGATGATCTCAGCCCACACGTCCTCCTTGTGGAGGCGCTCGGCCTGATCCTTGGCGGTCCGTGTGATGTTGGGCTGTAGGTCATACCAATACTTGCCCGAGCCGGAGTAGAAGTACGTCGCCCTGTCGCCAAGCTGCGTCAGTGCGCTGTGAAAGTTGCCCGGCACGTCGCCGGGGACCGCAGTACCCAGGAACACGCGCTGGGTCCCGATGCCCTTGTGCGTAGAACCGGGCGCGATCGTCGGGGCAGCACCGAAGAACACCGTTCGCGCGAGTCGCTTGGTCAGAGCCCGCTGACCGAACAGCGGCTTCTCCTTGTCGATCCGACCGGGCTCGGAGTTGGGGCCGTCGACATCGGCGTCGATGATCGTCTTCCACGAATCCTGCAGGTATTGCGTCAACTCCGCATTGACATTAGCGGTGGCGAGCGGGATCGAGCCAGGCATGATCAGCGGCGAAGCGTCCTCACCGGTCCAGAGCGCGTGGATAACGGTGCTCATCAGGCGCAGTACACCGCGGGTGCGCTGGAAGCGTTCAAGCCCTGACCACTCCTCGTAGAGGGTGTCGAACATCTCCGGATGGATCGGGTAGGTCCGCTTGATGCGGTCCTCATACGCCGCATCCCTAACCTCGCGCGGGAAGTCGTCAGTGTACTTGCGATACATCTCGACATACGCCCTGGCCGTTGCTCCGATGGACGCCAAGCCTGCGGCGTCGGGCTGTTTGAACAGACGCTGCTTGACGATGTGGTAAGCCTCGTCGGAGGACGCCGGACGCCACTGCTCGGCGACGCGGCGCACCACGTTCTGGAGCCGCTTGAGCGCCTCAAGCCCGTGAGCCCCGCCGACCTCCTCGGCGTTACCGACTGCGATCTCCGCGTCGTCGCCACTCTCGGAGGCAGGGATGGAGATCGCCAGTAGAACCCCAGGAGTGCCCTTGCAGGCTTCGGTCAACGATTGCGCGAAGGTGAACTGGTCATCAAAGGTGCCGCCGGCCAAATCGTCGCGCCCGACGAGGGATCGCGCGTACGCGACCCACTCGTCGATCAGGATCACGGCCGGCGCGTACTTCCTCAGGAGCTCGTGAAGCGCATCCCCAGGGTGAGTCCGGTCACCGTCGGCCTTCGCGACGATCGCGTATGCCTCGACATCGCCGAGCTGCCAGGCGAGCTCCCCCCAAATCGTGTTCACGTGAGTGCCGTCGTCCTTCACCACGCCGGAAGGGCTGAAATGGTTGCCGACAATGGCGACGCGGTTGACCTTGGCTCCCTGGTAGCCGCTAGCGAGCAGCAGCTCCTGCGTCTCCTGCGGGTAGTCGCCCACCGGCAGACCGGCAGCTACATGCCACAGCGATAGCATGGAGTGGGTCTTGCCCCCACCGAAGTTCGTCTGGAGATTGATTACCGGCGACGCGTTGTCGTCACCCGCGAGCCGACGAACCGCACGGCCGATCAGATCGCTCAGACCCGCGGTGAGGTACGTCCGCTTGAAAAACTCGACAGGGTCGGCGTAATCAGAGTCGACTTCCCCGCCCGTAGCGACCTTGTACAGATCCGCGGCGAACTCCGAGGCATGGAAGTTGCCGGTCGCGACATCCTCGTGCGGCTGTAGCACCTCCCGCCACGGCTTGAGCCCACCCACCGCCTGCGGGTTGTCAACCGCGGCCTTGAGAACCTTCTTGTCGTCACGGTCCGCGGTGACTCGCCGCAGATTCAGGCGGATCAACTTGACCTGTTCAGCTTCCGAGGGCTTCCCCAGCAACGTCATCAGTCGCTCTGCCGTGTCCAGCGTGCGATAGGCATCGTCGTCAGTGAAGGAGCCGTTGTGCGCCCAGGTGTTGCGGGCGGTCTTCAACTCGGTGGCGAACGCCTCACCGACTCGGCCTAGAGTGTCGGAGAACGGGTACCAGCGTGGCTTCACGTTGGTGGTGATCGAGGACTCCGTCAGTATGCGGAGCTGGACCTGCGGGTCGAGCGGGTCGTACACCTTGCCCGCGTGGCCGTCCTTCGCCGCGACAAGCTTGACCCAGTTCGCTCCGGCAGACTGGTCGACGGCGCCGATCACGGACGAGATGTAGTCGTCGAGGGCCGGGGCGATGACCTCGAACAGCTTGCCGACGCGGTCACGATTGCTCACTGCCATGTCAGTCGTCCTCGTCAAACGCCAAGGCGCCCTGTGTCTGGGTGGGCTTCTTCGCCGAGCGTGCCACCTCAAGGATCTCGGGCCAGCTCGTTACTAGGTTGTTGAAGGAGAGCCCGTCCTGGGTCCAGCCGTTGCCTTCGGCAACGCGGAAGAGTAAGTGCGCCAACTCCTTCACAAGGTCAGCGTCCACGGTGCCATCCGGGCGGCTCAGCGAGCCCTGGAGAAAGTCACCAGCAGGGGCAATGCCGTCTCGTTCCAAGACTTTGATCAGGTGATGCAGCGCTTCCCAATTGCTTGTGTGCGTGTCTTTGAGGGCGTCATAGTCCCACGGCAGGTCGGCAGGCTTGATGAGCTGGACGTTGCCAGCCCGGCTCGTCAGAATCTTGTCCCGCTCCATGATGTCAACGCTCGTGTTGCGCGCCCGAGCGAGATTGTCAGCGTCACCAAACTTGCCGACACCATACCCATGCCCGCGGTACCACGCAATCGCGAAGCGTGACGTCGGGTCGAAGTCGCCCTCCTGTTCGTTCAGCACCTGATCGAGGATCTCGTTGATGCGCGCGAGTGCGCTTCGAACCGACATCTTCGAGCCATCCGCCTCAAGCACCCCAGAGTGGCGGCTGAACACTGCCATACCAGGGCCGATGGCCGCTTGCGGAAGGTCAACAGGCGCGACCTGGCCCTGCTGCAATCGCCGCAGCGCACCTGGCAGTTCAGCCCCGAGATCGGCGATGAACCCGCGCCGATCCGTGGTCCCGGCCGACTCGGGTCGGGGCCTGAGGCTCAGCACGATGGACGAAGCGAGCGCGTTTGATCCAATGTCACGCATCCGTCCAGCGCTTTCGGTTCGGACCGGCCACGTAGATGTGATCTCCCAGCCTCCACTGATCATGCCTTCGAGGAGGGTCTCCCATCCGCTGGATGCCTCTCCCTCTGCACCCCGGTCGACCTGGCGAAATGCGTAGTAAACCGTGATAGGCAGCGAAGGATCGGCGGAGTCGCGTGCGCACTCAAAGACGCGTCGGAATCCGTCCTCAAAAAAGGTTCTTGCGCCGTCACGGCCGTGCCGTTGCATATCTGCGACGAGCTCTTCCGACTTCGGCACCAGCAGCGTCGATGTTAAGTCGGGATGAACAGTTCTTAAAGCGCGACGTAGCCATACGTAGAAGAAGTCAGACAGGTCAGCGTAGGGCACATTGTCGTAGTACGGGGGGTCAGTACTGATGAGTGCGCCCGCTGGCACGCCGTCTTGCGCTGGTGCTTGGTACACCGAGGCAGTCCCACGAGCGGGGAGCCGCTCAAGCGCGTTAGCAACAGCCGCTGTCATCTTCACCAAACTACCGGAACTGGCCGCGAACGGATTGCCCTCTGCGAAGTCCCATGCCATGGACAAGGCCTGGCGGGAGAATACGTTCCGCAAGATTTCCATTTGAGGATTACTCGCCCATGTCGTGAGATTTGATTGGTAATCGGTCAACCGGCTGACAACAAATGCCAAGTAGAGGGCTAGGGCGTCGGCGTATTCCGCGTCAGCGCCGTCCGCGATTGCACGCGCTCTGGCTTCGTTCACGAGATCGCAGAACGTCGTAAGCGCAACAAGCTGGCGATTGGTGAAAAGCGCTGACGTCGTCATCATCCCATACAACGGCGCGCCCATATACTGGGAGTGGGTCGACAACTCTGCATCCGGTACATCTTCAGGTCGTGGCACGCGCGCCGCCTCAGAATGCGAGTCACTGGGGTCGCAGTAGACACGCCGACGATTACCCTCCGCAACAACGGCCATCAGCGAAGCACCGAGCCGTCCGGCCAGACCCTCAGTCTTGATGTGGTTGCGAGTAATCGCCGCTTTACAGGAGAGGCACGCGCCACCCTGCCGACCAGCCATAGTCGGGGGAATTGACGGCCCACCAGCTCCTGTGCCGATGGAAAATGTGACGCGGAGTCCAGATGGATCTGCAGGGTCCGTGGTCACTCTCGGGACCACGAAGGTCTCCTTTCCCTTCTTCTTCCCAAGCCACCAAGTCTTCACGAGAGGAGCCTCGATGCGGCACGCTGGGTTCGGGCACCTGACCGTCCGTGCCCAGATCCAAGCGATTACTGTCGCCTCTCGTCCGTCGTTAAGATTTGCTTTAGGGTAGAGGAAACCGATTCGCTGCTGAGCCTGCTCGCGAAGCCACGCGCCGTACGCTCGGACGTCGGCTGCAAGACCCTCCGAACCATTCCACTCACGAATTTCCGAATCAGCAATCCCGGGGAACACTGGCGCGCGGCCGTTGAACTTAGGCGGAATCTCAATTAGGGCCTTGTTAATCAGGACCGATACAGGATTAAGGTCTGACGCGCTAGCCTCAAGCCCGAGTCTCTGTGCCTCCAATGGAATCGTTCCGCCGCCCGCAAAAGGGTCATGAATGGTCGGCGGCGAACCGTTCGTGGACTTCAGAATCTCTGCCTTCGCCGCGGCATATAGTTGCTGGTCACCGATGTTCTCCCAGATGACAAGTCGTTCGATGATGCCGTGGAGACGCTCTCGCTCCTTGCGCTGCAGCTCCTCGGTGGGGAATTCTTCTGGACGCGCGCTCGGATCGTCTACGAGTTGGGCGAAGATCACCGCGCGCGCCGTCGCGAGCGGCCGCCGAGCCCACCACAAGTGCAGCGTGGAGGGATGGCCGTGGCGGATCGACTTCTCGCGGCCCGACTCCCTATTCATCGCCTCGAGCGGCAACGCCACCTCGATCAACTTGCGCTTCTGCATTACGACGACCCCTCTGCCCGTTCCCAGACGTACAGCAGCGCAGATGCACCGCTACCTCAAGGTCCAACCTAGCCTCCTCCACAGACAGACTCCGGTTGTACCGCTGCGAGGCTCAGCCGAAGCGCATCAGTGAAGGGCAGATCGGGGTGAGCGCGGTGCGTCCAGCGTTGCCAGCGTGACGGGTGACGCGGCCCGTCTCCGACGACCCATACGGGTCGGGACAGTACATCGATGCGCTTTCGCAGCCAGACGACCTGATCGCAAAAGTGAAGCCGTGCCGGGCCAGACGGCGGCGTCGCGCCATACGCCAGCAGCACACCGTCGGCCGTAGCAAGTGCAGTTGCAAGGGGCTCTCTGGCGGCCACCCAGCCATTCTCGCTGGCTCCCAGCCTGTCAATCGCGGCGGTCGACTGCGAGGGAAAAGCGAAGAGATTCGTCACTACGAACTCGCCAAAGCCCAACAGATCGGCCGCTACCGCAACGCGATTCAACGTCCGCTTCCCGCCGCTCAGCGGAGGATTGGACAGGACGGCGACCAACGTCAGTCTGCAAGCGCTCCCCATCAGAACGGCGCCGAGCCCTTGGACCATGTCCTCGCCCAGTCGCCCCGGACGCCGGTGGCGTCGAAGTCACCGAGGTCGGTGTTGGCGAAGGGGTTGTTGAGGTAGCGGACTTCGTCATGCTGTGGGCCGCGTGGATCGACGCGGACCAAGGCCAGGCGGAAGCGCGGGACGGCATTCTTGCCGGTCATCACCTCGTTGTGGGTGACGAAGAAGTCGGTGGCTCCCTCGATGCGGGCTTTGACCTCGATGCGGTAGGTGTCGCCCTTGGCGTCGGTGGAGAGGATGTCGAAGCCGGGGTTGTTGAAGGCCTGTTCGACGGGCTTGCGGCCGAGTTCTCGCTCCCGTGTCAGGACGAGGTCGACGCCGCGGCGCTCGACTTCCTTGGTTTCCTTGGCGTGGATCGGAGCGGTCGCGGCCAGGTCATTCTCCAGAATCCGGACCGGGAGCACGAGTGCGGCAGTCACGATCCGGGGTGGCTTGATCGACATGAGTTGCTGCTGGTCGAGCAGTTCGAGACGTTTGCGGAGACGGACATCGAGTTCGACGGCCTTGCGGTTGAGGCTTTCCGAAGTCTCCTTGGGCTTGTCGCCGGCCTGCTCCTTCTCCGACGCGATCGCGGCATCGAGCAGGAGTCGGTCGCGTTCACCTTCGAGGCGCTTGGTGACGAGGTCGCGGGCCTTGCTCAGCTCGGCGCGGCGTCGCGGCTGGACCTCGGCGAGGTACTCCGGCAGCTGATTGGCGATGATCCAGCTCGTTGCCTTGTCCTCGGCGTCTGCCAGCCACGGAAGCGCACGTGCAGCTCTGGTGGCCGGGCTGTTTGGTGCGGCGACGCAGTCGAGGTACGGCGCGGGGCCGGCCGGGGTGGCGGTGCCGTGGCTGTCGACGAATGCGTAGCCAAAGCGTCGTGACACGGATTCTCCGGTCGCGTCCGCGACCTCCTCCACCACGCCGACCAGGAGGTGTGGCTCCTCTAGGGTCGAGGACACGAGGACGGTTCCTCGGTTGAGGGTGCCGCCGAATTGGCGCACCGTCTCGTCCATGACGGCGTCGTGGAGGGGGTGACCGGGAGCGAGCAGGTCGGCTCGTCCGAGGCCTTCGCCGTGGACCTTGCCGAGTTCGAAGGTCACGCGGTCGTACTTGGTGGCGATCGGTCCCTTGCGTGTGGCACGGATCTGTTGTGGCACGTTAGCGATTTCGTAGCGGCCGTGCTCGCGCTTGACGATGCGGCCGCCGAGTCGGGTGAACGCTGCTTTGAACGCCAGCTCGATGTAGTGCGGTTGGAGCCGCCGTGCGCGGGCTTCGTCCATTGCAGCGCGGAGCGCTTGAAGGTCGGCCTCAGCGAGGTTCTCTGATGCGAGGGCGCGTTCCTCGAGGAGGTCCTTGAGTCCCGCACCGACGGAGGCGTCGATGACCTGGTGCATCTTCGCTTTCACGTCTGGGCGTTCGCCGTACTGGATGGCGTCGAGTAGGAGGTTGCGCAGCGGGGTTTCGGTGAAGGCTTCGCCGAGGACGTCGAAGACCTTGCCGCCGTAGGTCTGGCGCATCTGGTCGAGCTTTTCCAGGAGGCGGGTGAAGACCTCACCCTCGCGGGTGTTGGAGGCGACGAGGTTCCACAGGCGGCAGACCTCTTCCTGACCGATGCGGTGGATGCGGCCGAAGCGCTGCTCGATGCGGTTGGGGTTCCATGGCAGGTCGTAGTTGACCATCAGGTGCGCGGCCTGAAGGTTGAGTCCCTCGCCGGCGGCGTCGGTGGCCAGCAGGATCTGGACGTCGCGATTCTTGGTGAACTCCTCAGTGATCAAACGACGCTCACCACGCCGGACACCGCCGTGGATCGCCTTGACAGAGTCCGGCTTGCCGAGCAGGGAACCGATCTTGGCCTGGAGGTAGTCCAGGGTGTCGCGGTGCTCGGTAAAGATGATGAACTTCCGCGGCCACCCTTCACCGTCCGTGGTCAGGTGGTTGTCCTGAAGGATCGTGGACAGCTCGATCCACTTGCGGTCCGTGCCGGCCTCGCGGACCTTCCTTGCGGTCTCGATGAGGTCGGCCAGTTCGATGAGTTCGGTGTTGAGCTCCGCCACCGTCTGCGCGGCGGTGGCGGCGTCGAGGAGTTCCTCCTCCATCTCCTCGATCTCTTCGGCGTTGTACTCGTCCTCGTCGATCTCGGACAGGTCGATGCCCGGGTCGGCGTCCGTGTAAGTGCCGTTGAGGATCTCGGTCTTCTTGCGCTCCAGGCGCTCGCTGCGGCGCACGAGGCTCTTGTAGATCGCCTCTGGGCTCGACGCCAGACGGCGCTGCAGGACGGTGAGGGCGAAGCCAACGGTGTTCTTGCGCTTACCGCCCAACTTCTCGGCGCGGTTCATCCCCTCGCGGACGTAGTGGGTGACGTCCTCATAGAGGTCCTGCTCCACCGCGGTCAGCTCGTAGGGCACGGTCTCGGCGATGCGCTCGGGGAAGAGCTTCTTGCCCTCGAAGGTGAGTAGGTCCTCCTTGACCATGCGACGCATGACCCCAGAAACGTCGACCGACTTCTTCTGCTTGCCCTCGAACCGGTCGCGGTCGAGCAGTGTGAGGAAGAGCTGGAAGTCCTCCTCCTTGCCCGAGTGCGGCGTCGCGGTCATCAGCAGCAGGTGACGGGTGACCAGGCCGAGAAGCTCACCGAGCAGGAACCGCTTGGTCTTCTCCAGCTTGCCGCCGAAGTAGTGCGCGCCCATGCGGTGCGCCTCGTCGACGATGATCAGGTCCCACTCGGTCTCTCTGAGCTGCGCTTGGAGTACCTCGTTGCGGGAGAGCTGATCCATGCGGGCGATCAGGAGCGGGTTGGTTTCGAAGACGTTGAGATTGATGTTGGAGTCGATCAACTGGTTGGTCAGCAGGTCGAAACGAAGGCCGAACTTGAAGAACAGCTCGTCCTGCCACTGCTCCACCAGACCGCCGGGGGCGACGATGAGGCACTGCTTCACGTCGTCGCGCAGCAACAGCTCCTTGATGTAGAGCCCGGCCATGATCGTCTTACCCGCGCCCGGGTCGTCTGCCAACAAGAAGCGCAGCGGCGTGCGCGGCAAGAGCTCGCCGTAAACAGCGCGGATCTGATGTGGCAGCGGCTGCACGTCACTCGTCGCCACCGCGAGCATCGGGTCAAACAGTCCCGCCAGCGTGATCCGCTGCGCCTCTGCCACCAGCTTGAAGTCACTGGCGTTCCCGTCGAAGGGTCGACCGCCGGCCCGCGCAATCGACAGGCTGCCCTCGTCCTTGCGGAACACCACCTGCTGGCCGAGACCGCCAGCGGCGTTCTTGTAGGTCAGCTCCACCGCGTCGGTGCCGTGCCACTGCGTCGCGATGACAGTAGTGACTTCGGCTGGGATGAGTCCCTCGATCCTCAGCCCCGGCTTGAGTGCTTCAAGCTGCACGTCTGAACTCCTCATCGACAGTCGGCCAAGGTTACGCGAGCGATCCGACAAGCCGGGCACCAGCGCCTGCCTGCAGGTCAATCTTGGCAGCGGAACGCCCAACGTACGCGAGAGGTAGTGAGAGTCGCGCTATGGGCGCCGCGTGAGCCAGCTCAGCGGAAAGCCGAACACGGCCTGCCGGTGAGCTTCATCACCTTGTAAGGCGAGTGCACAGAGCGCCCAGCGTGCACCCGGAGCGAGGACTGGTTCACCGCGGCGTGGAGCCGGCAAGCAAGTCGTGGCACGGTCTGGAGCACGCGTGTGTTGGACATAGGTGCGTGCCGTCGGCCTAGCTTGCAGCCGTGCCGGATTGATCGGCTCACGGCAGAACTCGCAGACTCCGTATGTCCCACCCTCGAGGCGTTCGATCGCGGTGTCCACCTCTCGCAAGTGCTCTCGAGCTGACGGGTCATGGCCAGCGAGCTGGGCGGCCGAAGGAATCGTCTGGTCCTCTGGGTCGTGCTCGTCATCAGCGTTGGAGTCGCGACGCCTCGAAGAGGGCAGTCATGTCGGCGGTCAGTTGCGAGATGCGTGCTTGAAGGTCGGACTGCTCCTCGTGGAGAAGCGCAGCGGGGTGGTACGGCCATGGCGCGCGACTCGGAATCGGTAGTTGAGGACATGATGGGCCGTCTAACCTGCACGTGAGTCCACCATTCCAGGCGACACTCTCAACACTGACGTTCACCGGGGTCGCATTCGGTGAGTCACTGCCTAGGATGTGCCGACCCGTTTTCCCAACCCTGTAGGAGCCACAGTGGCGCAGAAGGTGCAGACCATCCTTGTCTCGGACCTGACCGGTCAAGAACTCGGCCAGGACGGGCAGACCGTCAGGTTCGGCTTCCTCGGCGTGGACTACGACATCGACCTCTCCCAGGAAGAGGCCGACGAGTTCGCCAACACGATCCAGAAGTACACGGACGCAGGCCGACGGGTTGGTGGCCGGCGCCAGTCTGGATCCGCCAAGACTGCCCCTCGTGACCCCTCCCAGACCAAGGCCATCAAGACGTGGCTGGACGGACAGGGCATCGACTACCCCAAACGCGGACGACTCGCGCAGGACCTCATCGACCAGTGGGAAGCCGCTCACAAGCAATGAGGGTATGACGGCGTGGTCGACTCCTATGCCATCAGCAGCCTGCGCCCGGACACTGGCGATACCTCGCTGGCACTTGGCCGCCTGGCAACTTGCCCACCAAGGCAGGCTGCCAGGTCAGCGACCGCCAATCGACGCTCCCGATGGCGCCCTGCGCTTATCGGCAGTGACACCACCCGTAAGGGTTGACCATGACGTCACAGCCTGGACAGATCTCCGCTGGCTGCAGATCTGGAGCCCGAGGGGGCGCCATCACAGGACGTGCCGGGGGCCGGTCAATTGCCGGGAAGCGCTTGACTCTCGGCCGTTTCGGCAGTGATCGTCCCCGGATGTGGTCTTTGGCCATGGGGAGTGTCACGTGGTGAAAGCCGAGATCGTGCATAGCATCACGCAAGGCCCGTCCTCCCTTGCCGGGGTTCTTCCGCAACCAGGTACGAGCTGCACGCTGCCAGGGTCGCCGTGCCCCATTGGACGTAGCCTTCGGGCGAGGCGATTTGGCCCCTGCCACGCCTTGCCCCACCTGCCGGGTCATGGCTGACCCGTTCACAGGTCCACCACCACTACCGTGACGTTGTCGCGCGCACCGTCAGCGAGTGCTGCAGCGATCAAGGCCTCGCAGGACTCCTGCGGTGACCCCACGGACAGGAGCGTCTCTATCTCGTGCTCTTCTACCTCGCCGGTCAGCCCGTCGGTGCACAGCAGAAGCCGCCCGGACGGTCGCGACAGCACCTGGATCGTGGGAAACGGTGCCACCTCCTGCTGTAGGCCAAGTGCCTTCGTGAGCCACGACTGGCCCGGGTGCTCGCGTGCTCCTTGCTCAGTGATCTCCCCAC
The DNA here is from genome assembly GCF_023923205.1 of Ornithinimicrobium cryptoxanthini. NCBI lineage: Bacteria > Bacillati > Actinomycetota > Actinomycetes > Micrococcales > Ornithinimicrobiaceae > Ornithinimicrobium > Ornithinimicrobium cryptoxanthini. Next base: position 2,588,081 of record NZ_CP099490.1, read on the forward strand.
GCGCGACGAGGTCGGCAGCCTCATTGTCATCCGTGGTCAGTCGCCGTAACTGGCCGCCTGCGAGGAGGTAGGCGCGGCTGTCCCCGACATGAGTGATCCCCACGTCACCGGCGGCATTTCGGTGTGCGGCGACAGCGGTGGTGCCCATGCCGGCGTGGGCTGGCCAGCGCTTCGCGCTCCGCTCGATGTCGGTGTGGGCAGTGAGCACCGCCTCGAGCATGGCCCACTCAATGTCCTCCGAGCCCTCCAGGACCCTGGCGATGCTGCGCACGGCCTGGCCGCTGGCCAGGTGACCGCTGGGGCATCCGCCCATTCCGTCAGCCACCACCCAGCTGGTGGTGCCGATCCAGAAGGCGTCTTCGTTGCGGCTTCGAACGTGGCCCTGGTGCGTGGCCCCGGATGCGGTCTGTGTGCTGGTGTCCATCTGTCACTCCTCGTCTTCAGGACCCCGTGTTGAGGTCGACTGGGAGGAGACTGCACCGATCCGTGTCCCTATATCGGGTCGTTGCGATACCTGGGTATCACGGCCCACCCTGTGTCCAGGTGCCGGTTCACGCGGCTGCTAACTGTCCGGGAAGAGCTGCTCCAGGTCTGCTTCGTTGAGTAGTCCAGCGACGTTGACCAGGTACTCCCCGAGCTCGTGCAGCGTGGCTAAGGCGACCACTCGGTGCATGTTGATCCGCCTTCTGACGCGGTGAGCACGCTGCTTAATCTCTGCATCGGAGACATGCTCGCTCTCTGGGGCGTTCCGGTTGAAGATCCTGGCCGCTGCTGTGACCAGATTGTCAGGCGGTGGCTCTCCGTGGATCAGGTGAGCGAACATGGCAGCCAACTGCTGGCGCTCTCTCGCGCTTAGCTCAACGTGCGCGCCGGGGAGGGCCGTTAGCGCCCGTGCCCGCCGATCAGCCACCGGTCGAGGATGTGCGACTCTGCGGACGTCGATCTCGGAGCGCCGTACCCGCCTGATGTCCAACTCCAGCAACACCCGCTCGTCCAACGGCCACGTCAGTTCCCAGTCACCCTGCTGCAGCATGATCAGCGCGCCCGGCTTGAAGTGTCCCTGATTGATCCACTCACTCGATACCACCACGGGCATGCTCGGTCCGTTGCGAAGATCCACCCATCGGATACCGCAAGGAAGCTGCCGAGGTCGCGCGGCACCCAAGGACAGCGGATACGGATGGCGCAATCGGGACCTCGACCTAAGCCTGCCTCTTCCGAGCGCCGAGGCAGCAAGCCGGAACGAGGTTCATCGGTTCCCACGTGGAGCACGAACTCTCCCCGCCAGACTCGTCTCCCCGCTTCGGCGCGCGGCTCAGCCACGTCGGATCCTCACGCCACCAAGTCAACCACCCGTCCTGTTCCGCCTCTATCCTGAGCGGGGGCCAGTATCACGTGCGTGACCCGACCAGGAGTGCTCCCAGCCGATTCCGCCACGACCGAAGGCCGCACGCTGCCTGGACGGCCAGGGCATCGACTACCCCAAGTGCGGCAGACTCGCCCAGGACCTCATCGCAGTGGGAGGCCGCCCACAAGGCCTGAGGACAGCCACCTCGGAGGACAAGAGGCGACTGGCGATTGATGCGGATCACGAGCTGACTCGCGCAGGGCCTCGCAACGTACTGTGCAGCCGCACTGCGGACGGCGACGCTTGCCGGTGCCGCTCTGATCTGACGGCCAAGCGTGGACGCTCCGCGCTAAGTCCCGGCGCTGGGCCAGCTTGACGCCTGCGTGATCAAGTTGTCCTCGCCTTCGCATGCTCCTCAACCGGCTCCCGCTGCCTTCTCACGACCCATCGGCCGTAGGCGACTCCGACGGCGAGTCCGGCAAGGTGCGCAACCGAACCCAGCGGCTGGCTCAACAGGAACGCGATGTTGACGGCGACCAGGACGCCCAGCCACTGGGTTGCCTTTCCGCCGAAGACGCGAGCTGAGGGGTCCAACGCGAGAACGGCAGCTGCAACCCCGAACACTGCCGCCGAGGAACCCATGAGGCTTCCGTCGGTCTCAAATGCCTGCACCACGGCCATGACTGCGAACGAACCGGCGAGTCCAGCCGTCAGGTAGACCGCGAGGACCGCCCACGAACGCGCGACCTGCTCCAGCAGCGGACCAAATGCCGCCAGCATCAGCACCATCACCGCGAGGTGCGCCACGTTCGCGTGCACAAACATGACCGTCAGTGGACTCCAGGGCCGGTCGACCAACCCTGCGACGTCCCCCGGTAGCGACAACACGTCCCAGATCACCGGGTTAAGCGTTCCTGCCACGAACAGGACGACTTGGGTGGCCACGAGCGCGAGCACGGCCGGACTGCGCATCAGCCTCTTAAGGAACGGCATGGTTCCCCTTTCCTGCAGGAGCCGCCCCGTCAAGTCGGAACATGCTCGTGCCACGATCCTGACTCCGCCACCTACGCTCCACAAGGGACCTTCGGCCCCCATATAGGGCTCTTCACAATCGAGGGCGCAGTTGGTGTCTGAATCCTGCACATCAAGCTGCCGACCGTGCTGGCCCTGCACCGAGGGCACTGGGTCGAGTACGGGGTGGTGGAGCGCAGCTTTGCCCTCAGCAATCCAGACGACTTCGCCGTGCCAGCCTCGGCGGTTCAGGTTCGGCTAGCGTGCGTCCCCCTCAAGTGGAGACCGCAATCTAGGACTCCCCACTGCCTGCTTCTCCCGTTCGGCCTCAGGGTTGACGTGAAGACGCCTTGTGCAAGCGCTTCAGCGCAGCACACTCGGACGGCGTGAGCATCACGGGGTTGCCCATCTGCCGCATGCGGATCAACTCAGACTGGGCCATGTCGGAGTCGGCCTCCGCTGTGGCTCGCGGCACGGTGACGTGCTGGACATGCCTGACACCAAAACGCTACTTGGCTGACCCGCCTGCATAGCCTGCGATCGCTTGTCCTGGACCGCCATGACCTGAGCAGCGCGACAGGATCAGTACTGGTTGGTTTCAGCCCTCGTACTGGAAGGCGCGGTAGCGCGCGCGGTATGCCCCGGGCGGCATGTGCTTGATCTTGCGGAACTCGTTGCTCATGTGACTTTGGTCGTAGTAACCGCATCTGCTGGCGACCTCCGTGAGCGGCAGGTCGGTGGTCGTGAGCAGGTCGGCCGCTGCATCCATGCGCAGTCGGCGCAGATACTGGTGCGGCGTCATCCCGAACCGGTCCTGGAACACGCGGCTGAACTGGCTGGGCGACAGCGACACAGCTGCCGCCAGCTCAACTATCGGGACGTTCCGGCCTTGGTTGCGAACCATGAGCTCGACCGCCGGCTGCAGCATGAGGTATTGGTCCTCGCTCTCCGGCCGCTCCTGCAGTCGCCGCGTCACCCCACCGACCGCGACGATCTCGCCCGACGAGTCATGGATCGGCCACTTAGACGTGATGTTCCACGCGTAGGCGCCGCGTTGCGCGACGAGTTCGACGATGTTGGGCAACTCGATCCCCGAGGTCAGCACGGCGTTGTCGTCCAAGCGGTAGTGCTCCACCAGGTGCTCGGGCGATAGATCCTCGTCGCGGGCGCCGATCAGGTCTTGCGAAGTGCGACCCATCATGGCCGGGAAGTTCGGGCTGAAGTGGACGAGGCGGCGCTCTCGATCCTTGATGAACAGGTGCACATCGGGCAGCCAGCGGAAGGCCTCGAGGCCGGACCGGATGGAGATGCTCTGTCGCATTTCCTCCCACGGCTCGAAGGCGCGCGAGGGGGTGCGATACGTGTTCGGCGGTACCGACGGTGGACGCGGATGCGGATTTTTTCCAAAACCATGCATTCAATCTCCAAGTGCCGTCGCTGATCGGACTCCTAGTGTTGAGGCACCCAAGGTTAAGAGCCCAAGCACGAGGAGACCCACTATGGCGCTTGATTCTGTCCGTCCTGACGGCGTCACCGCAAGCAGCCAGGACCAGCAAGGCCCAAAGACCGCGTTCGGCAGCTGGGCCTTCGCGTTTGGGCCATTCGCGTCAGACCCGTGGTCCTTCCAACGGGTCTGTCAGTACGTGGCCGAGGCGGGGTACGACGGGATCGAGATCAACGGCTTCCGGCCCCACCCGCACCAGGACGACTTCAACTCCGACGAGAAGACACGCAGGCTACGCGCGCAGATCGACTCGTTAGGCCTGGGCATCTCCGCGTTCGCCCCAGATATGACCTCCGCTCCGCCCACCACGAGCTCCGAGGCGGTGTACCTACGATTGGTCGACGGCGCCCGCGCCTTCTGCGAGCGGATGGGCATCACCACACTCCGTGTCGACTCGGTCTCACCACCGGTCGTGCTCGACAATGACGATTACGAGGCCCGCTTCGCGCGCATGGCTGCCAACTTCACCGCAGCCGCAAAGCGGCTCGCTCGGTCTGGGGTGCAGCTGGTTTGGGAGTTCGAGCCCGGCTTCTGGTTGAACAGCCCGAGTGAGGTAGTTCGTCTGCTCAAGGCGGTGGAGGGCGACAACTTCGGCGTGCTGTTCGACACCAGCCACGCGCTCACTAGCGCCCGCGGTAAGCGTCAGACGCCACCGGTCGAGCTGTTGGAGGGTGGGGCGGTGGAGTATGCGCGGCTACTCAAGCCGTGGGTGCGGCACCTACACCTCATCGACTCGGTGGGCGTGCTGCACGACGACGAGACCAGCGAGCACCTACCGTTCGGCACTGGCGAGGTGGACTTCGACGCCGTTATGGACGAACTGGGCGCCACCGCGACCGGCCTCGATTGGTGGACCGTGGACTACTGCTTCTGGCCCGACACCGAACGCGACGGTGTCGCGGGCGCCCAGTTCGTGCGCGACCTCGCGGCGAGGCATCGGCGTGCGTGACGTGGTCACCACCGACGGCACCCGGATCGCTTGGGAGGAGCAGGGCGCCGGAAGGACGCTGTTGCTCATCATGGGCGTCGGCGCCGACCACACCGTGTGGGCGCAACACGTCGCTCACCTAAAGCGCTCGTTCCGCTGCGTCCTGCTCGATAACCGCGGCACCGGCGCAAGCGACGCGCCGGCCGGGCCGTATAGCACCGCGCAGATGGCGGACGACGCGGCTGCCGTACTGCGCGCCGTCGGTAGCGAGCCGGCGAAAGTGATTGGCATCTCTATGGGCGGCGCCATCGCGCAGCAGTTGGCGCTGCGGCACCGGGAGCTGGTCGACCGGATGGTGCTCACGGCGAGCTGGGCGCGCATGAACCCGATGAGCGAGGACGTGTTCTCGGAGTTGCGTGACCTGCGGTTTCTGCTTTCCCCCGGGGCTTTTCAGCGTCGCCTGCAGCTGCTCATATGGAGCCCGCCCGCCTACGCGGAGCGCTCCGGGAAGCTGCGTGCCGAGCGGGATGAGCTTGTGGACGAGCCGATGACGGCCTCCGCGTTCGCCGCCCAGGTCGACGCGTGCGTGGACCACGACGTGTGCGCCGCGCTCCCTGGCCTCGACGTGCCCGTTCTGGTGACCTGCGGGGAGCACGACGTGTTCACACCCATCGCGGCCGGGCTCGAACTCGCCGGCCTCATCACCGGTTCGGCCGTGGAGCGTTTCGCGGGCGGCCACGCCCACCACTGGGAAGAACTGAACCGATACAACCTATTGTGCGAGGAGTTCCTCCAATGACGATCGACTTCGCGTCGCAGACCTACAGCTGGCAAATGAGCGGCGCCTGGACCGGCCGTCTCGGAGAGATCGCCCAGGTGGTTGCATCGAGCGGCTTCTCGGGCATCGAGTTCGAGGTGGTCATGTCTGATGGCTACGAGACCGCCGACCAGGTCGGCTTGCTGCTCGAAACTAACGGTTTGAAGCTCGCCGCCCTCACGCTCGTGCTCCCGTGGCGCGACGCGCAGGAAAAGGAAGCTGAGCGAGTCGAGGCGGACCGCGTCATCGAGGTGGTGCAGCACTTCCCCCGCTCAAAGCTCGTGCTGGTGCAGGTGCCGTTTGACGAGCCGCCCGCCGATCGCGAGACTGCCCAGAGTCACCTGCTCGGGTGTCTGGCCGGGATCACGGAGCGGGCGGTCGCGGGCGGTGTTTCGCCGACATTCCATCCGAACTCGCCACGGGGCTCCATCGTGCGCACGCGGGAAGATTACGACCGGGTGATCCCGCGATTGCCCAAGGGCTTGGGCTGGACGCCGGACACCGGCCACCTAGCAGCCGGCGGCATGGACCCCGTCGAAATGATCCGCCTCCATCGCGAAAAGGTGGATCACATCCACCTGAAGGATGCGGACGCCGCCGGCAAATGGGTGCAGAACGGCTCCGGTGCGATCGACATGGCCGGGGCGGTAGCACTGCTGGTTGGCACCGGCTACAGGGGTTGGGTTGTCGTGGAAGACGAGTCGCCCGAGGCCGAGCGAGACCCCAACGCGGCGGCCGCGGCGAACGGCATGTTCGTGCGCGACGTGCTCGGCCCGCTGACCGACCAGCTCGCTTGACGGCGCTCACCTTCTTCACCGGTCTCACGACCATCACTGAAAGGAACGCTCATGACCGCAACCATCGGAGTCAACACCTTCGTGTGGTACTCGCCCCTGACCGACGAGAACCTGCGCACTATCATTCCCCGCGTCGCCGGCTGGGGCTTCGAGACCATCGAGCTCGTGCTCGAGAACCCCGGCGACTGGAACCCGGAGCTCGCCGCCGAGCTCGTGCGCGAGCACGGCATCCAGCCTGCCGTCTCGGCCGTCGTGCCGCCCGGCCGCAACATCGTCGCGGCGAGCCATGACGAGATCACGCGCACGCAGGACTATTACAGGCATTGCGTGGACGTGGCCAGGGTCGTCGGCGCCCGCATAGTGGGCGGGCCCATGTACACAGCCGTCGGACGCACTTGGCGGGTGAGCGCCGACGAGCGACGCAAGCTGCTTCGCGACTACGCGGAGGGAATGAAGCCTGTCGCGGACGCCGCTGGCGAGGCTGGCGTCGTCCTCGCAGTGGAGGCTCTCAACCGTTATGAGACCTCATTCATCAACACGACCGAACAGCTGCTCGAGGCGATCGACCCGCTGCCGGCCGAGTCCGTCGGGCTGCTGTTCGACACCTACCACGCGAATATCGAGGAGAAGGATCCGGCCGCTGCCCTCCGCTCCGCCGCCCCACGACTGAGAGCGATGCAGGTATGCGCCAACGACCGCGGCACCCCCGGCGAGGACCACATCGACTGGACTGCATACGGCAAGGTGCTACATGACATCGACTACCAGGGCGCAATGTCGATCGAGACGTTCACGCCAGAGAACGAGATCATCGCGACCGCGGCATCCATCTGGCGTCAGCTGGCCCCCTCCCCCGACGCGCTCGCGCAGCAGGGCCTCGCATTCCTCAAGCAATGGCGGTCGACGTGGGCGTCGTAGCAGAGCCGACCGAGCCCCTCGTGCACATCGAGGACGTGGTCAAGCGCTTCCCCGGCGTGGTCGCCCTCGCCGAGGCGCGGCTCGACCTCTACGCCGGCGAGGTGCACGCGCTCATCGGCGAGAACGGCGCAGGTAAATCGTCGCTCATCAAGGTTCTCTCCGGTTACTACACCCCTGACTCGGGCGTGGTCGAGATCGACGGCGTACCGCTCCACTACAGCGTTGCGAGCGCACGCTCGCACGGGGTGGCGACCATCCACCAGGAGCGTCAACTGATCCCCGACCTAACCGTGGCGGAGAACGTGGTGCTACCTGGTTGGACGACCGGCGGTCCATGGGTGAATCCGAAGGAACTGCAGCAGCGAGCGGCCGTTGTGCTCGAGACCCTCGTGAGCGGCGTCGACATGCAGCAGCCGGCCCGCACCCTGTCGCCGGCTGTCGGGCAAATGGTGGAGGTCGCTCGCGGGCTCTCGATGAACGCGCGCATTCTGATCTTCGACGAGCCCACCACCTCCCTGTCACTGTCCGAGCGGGAGCGGCTGTTCGAGACCATCGACCGCCTGCGCGCGTCCGGTCTCGCAATCCTTTACGTGTCGCACAACCTCGAAGAGGTGCAGCGCCTCGCCGACCGCATCACGGTGATGCGAAACGGCCGTACCGTGGAAACCGGCTTGGCGAAGGACTTCACCACCCAACGCATGGTGCGCTCGATGGTGGGACGAGATGTCCGAGCACTGCCAAGCGTGAACGAGCAACTCGGAGAGACAGTACTGTCGGTGCGGAACATCACGCGGGGCGGCCGAGTGCGCGACGTCAGTTTCGATGTGCGGTCGGGGGAAATCTTCGCGCTAGTGGGCATTGAGGGCTCCGGCCGCACCGAGGTCGCCCGCAGCATCTTCGGCATCGACCGACTCGAGTCGGGCGAGGTGTGGGTGAGGGGCCGCAAGGTCAACCTCAAGAACGCAGCCGCCGGCATTGAGGCGGGCATCGGCCTGGTCCCCGAGGAGCGCAGGCAGGACGGCATTCTCCCGATGCTCACCGTGCGGGAGAACATCTCGATCTCGCTGCTCGACTTCATCTCCCGGCTCGGCGTGCTCAGCCTTCGCAAGGACCGCGCCATGGCGCGCGAGGCATTCGAGGAGCTCGACATCCGTGCAGGCTCCACAGAAACCGAGATCGGCAACCTGTCCGGTGGGAATCAGCAGAAGGCGATCCTCGCACGCTGGCTAAAGCGTGAGTGCACCGTGCTCCTCCTTGACGAACCGACCAAGGGTATCGACGTGGGTGCGAAAGCCGAGATCTACGGCCTTATCAAGCGCGCCGCCGAGGGGGGCACGGCGATCGTCCTAATCTCGAGCGACCTAGACGAGTGCCTTCCTGTCGCCAACCGCTTCGGTGTAATGCGCGGGGGCAAGCTCATAGCCGTACTAGACCGCACCGACGCGAGCAAGGGACGCATCATCTCCATCGCAACCGGCGAGCGTGAAAGGACCGTTGCATGAGCCAGAGCACCCAAATCGCTCCCGCTTCCAAGGAACCCCGTCCCGGCTTTGCCCGACGCCGCTTCGACGCCACTCGCCTCCTGCAGGACCAGGGCCTCGTCATTGTCATGGTGATCTTCGGCGGTATCCTGTCGCTGCTTAGCCCGACCTTCCTCACCACGACCAACTTGCTGAACCTGCTCCTACAGGCGTCCGCGCTAGGCGTGATGGCTCTCGGCATGATGTTCGTGATCATCGGTGCCGGCATCGATCTGTCGGTCGGCGGTATCCCCGCGCTCGTATCGGTGCTCGCGATCGGCCTTGCGGTGCGCAGCGAGCTGCCGATCTGGTTCGCCCTCCTTGTCGCCGTCTTCGTCGGTGTCGCGGTCGGGGCGGCCAACGGGTTCGTGATCACCAAGTTGGGGATCGCGCCGCTAATTGCCACCCTCGGCACCCTGTCAATCACGATCGGCCTCGCCTTCGCGTACTCAGGTGGCACGAGCATCGTGCCGGTGCCGGACTTCTACAACCTGCTACGGCGGGCGAACGTGTTCGGCATCCCGATCAACATCATTATCTTGCTGGTCCTGGCGGTGATCACCCACCTCGTGCTCACCCGCACCACATTCGGCCGGAGCCTCTACGCGGTAGGCGGTAACAGGCAGGCGGCCGACATGGCCGGCATCCGCACCACACGGATAATCTTCTTCACCTATGTAATCAGCGCGGTCGCGGCCGCCATCGCGGGCATCCTGTTCACGGCGCGGCTCGCTTCGGGCTCGCCTCAGATGGGGCTCGGCATCGAGCTGACCGTCATCGCCGCTGTTGTGATTGGCGGCACGAGTCTCTTCGGCGGGCGTGGCAACGTGTTGGGCACGGTGGTCGGCGCAGTGCTCATCACTATGGTCACCAACGCGATCAACCTGCTCGGGGTGCCGACAGCGTGGGACCGCGTGCTGCTCGGCGTCGTCATCGTGATCGCCGCCCTCCTCGACGTACTCAGGCTCAACTTTCACGAACGCTGGATGAGCCGGAAGACCTCCTGACCGCCAATCCTGGCGACCAGGACCAAACCAAGCACTAATCGAAAGGGTGTCTCCACCATGAAACACACATCCAAGTTGGTCACGCTCGCCGCCTTCGCAGCATTGACGCTCCCTGCATGCTCAGGAGGATCGTCAGACGGCGAGGAAGCGAACGAGGGAACGGCAGGTGGCGAGGCAACGAGCGAGGGATCGGGAGATCTAGGCGACGTTGCCTTCCTATACCACACCCTTGAGTTTGAGTTCATGGTTGGGATTCAGCAGGGTACCGAAGAATGCGTTGCGGAACTACCGTTCAGCAATACCACCATTCTCAGCGCCCAGGCGAACTCAACGACGCAGCTGAACCAGTTCCAGGACCAGCTGGCCGCCGGGGTCGAAGGGATCGTGTTCAGCCCGAACGTCTCGGCGGAGCTTGTTCCCGCGGTGGAGTCGGCCAACGACGCCGACGTGCCAGTCGTCACGGTCGATTCCCTAGTAGCAGAGGGAGACTTGGCCGGCAGCGTCACGTTCGACAACGTGGGCGGCGGCGCGGAGGCAGCTGACTTTATCGCTGGCGCGCTGGACGAGGAGGGCAAGGTCCTGGAGCTGACCGGTCCGCAGGGCGCGTTCCACGCGGAGCTGCGTCACCAGGGCTTCATCGACCAAATCGGCACCTACCCCGACATCACGGTCGAGACCCGCGACGCCCACTTCAACGCGGATGAGGCCCTTTCAATCACGGTTGATGTGCTCACTGACGATCCTGACTACCAGGCGGTCTTCGTACACACCGATGGGATGCTGCGCGGCGTGCTGTCCGCTCTTGAGCAGCTCGGGCTAACTCCCGGAGAGGAGGTCATTGTCGTCGGGCTGGACGGCACGCCTGAGGCACTCAACCTGATCCGCGACGGCTCAGTCGCCGCGACTGTGTCTGCGGATCCGATCGCGATGGGCTGCCAGGCAGCCGAAATGATGGCGGACGTGCTCGAGGGCGGCGAGGGCAGCGACGTGCTCGTTCCCCCGACGCTCGTGACGACGGAGAACGTCGACGACTCCGAACTGTGGGGTAACAAGCCCCTTGGCTGATCCAAAATCCGGTGGGTGCAGGTGCCCTGACGCGGCTGCGCCCACCACGGAACTTGCCACGCGTTGAACGGAGAGAGGACACCGTGGAAGAGATCGGACTGATTCAGGTAGGCGCGGGCGTTTGGGGCACCAGCTGGGCGTCGAAGATCGCGTCGACACCGGGCGTGCGACTCGAGGCGGTGGTAGACGTGCAGGAGGATGCAGCGAGGAGCGTCGCCAGCGCGTCAGCGCTAGGCGCGGACCGTGCCTATACATCCCTGGGTGCGGCACTCGAAGGCACCGACGCGACGGCGGTCGTAATCATCTCCCCGCCCCGCACCCACACCCCCCTCGCCCTCGAGGCCATCAGAGGCGGCAAGCACGTTCTCATCGAAAAGCCGCTCGCGGAGTCTGTGGACGACGCCCGCGCAGTGGTCGCCGCCGCGGAGGCCGCCGGCATCACCGCGATGGTGTCGCAAAACTACCGGTTCAAGCGCGGACCGCGTACCGTACTGCGGCTGATCCGCGCCGGTGTGATCGGACCCGTAGAACAGGTTACGATCGCGTATCGTAAGAACCCGCCATTCTTCGGCTTCCGTGCCGAGATGGACGAGCCCCTGCTCGTCGACATGTCGATCCACCACCTGGATGCATTGCGCGGAATCGTGGGCGTCGAGCCCGCCACCGTTCGCGCCCGCTCTTGGAACCCGTCGTGGTCGATCTTCACTAGTAACTCGGCCGCCCTCGTCGAGATAGTGGGTACCCGTGGCGAGCAGGTGCTCTACACCGGCAGTTGGTCCAGCCATGGGCCGCCGACCACCTGGGATGGCGCCTGGCAGATCGAGGGAGAGCGCGGCGGCATCGCCTGGGACCAGAACCGTGTGACGGTCCACTTCCCGTCCGCCTTTGACACCGTCTTCATGCCCGGCGCGCTCGAGCGCGACGGAGTCATGGAGGTCGACCTCGACGTCGTGGAACACGAGGAGCGCGCGGGTACGCTGCGCGAGTTCCGCCGCGCCATCCTTGAGAGCACGCCTCCAGAGACGTCGGTCGGGGACAACCTCGCCAGCATCTCCCTTGTGCTCGCAGCAGTGGAGTCCGCGAAGCAGGGCGGGGCCACCCTCACCCTCCAGAACACCAACAAAGGAAAGTGATCATGACACGACCAATCACACTGTTTACGGCGCAATTCACCGACCTATCTCTCGCGCAGATCGCCGAAAAAGCTGCGGCCTGGGGGTACGACGGCCTCGAGCTCGCGTGTTGGGGCGACCACTTCGAAGTGGGTCGCGTGCTCGACGATCCCGCCTATGTGAAGGAGAGCAAGCGCATCCTCGAAGCCAATGAGTTGGAGGTCTACACCGTCAGCACGCACCTCGTATCGCAGGCCGTATGCGACCTCGTGGACGAGCGGCACAAAGGCGTGCTCCCAGCGGCAGTCTGGGGCGACGGCGAGACCGCAGGGGTGCAGGCGCGCGCCGAAGAGGAGGTGAAGCGAACGGCGCGAGCAGCAGCAGCTTATGGTGCCAACACAGTCGTAGGGTTCACCGGGTCGAGCATCTTCCACATGTTCGCCGGATGGCCGCCGGTATCCGAGGAGATGATCGACCGCGGCTTCGACGACTTCTCCGAGCGCTGGAATCGGATCATTGATGTTTTCGATGCAGAGGGCGTCAAGTTCGCGTTCGAAGTGCACCCCGGCGAAATCGCGTTCGATTTCTGGTCGACCAAGCGCGCGCTCGATGCGATCGGCCACCGCGAGGGTTTTGGGCTCAACTTCGACCCAAGTCACCTGCAGTGGCAGGGCGTTGACACAGTGGCTTTCATCGACGAGTTCCGCGACCGGATCTACCACGTGCACCTCAAGGACACGCATGTGAACATGGACGGTCGCAGCGGCATTCTGAACAGCCACCTGCTCGACGGCAACATGCGCCGCGCCTGGGACTTCGTTTCGCTGGGACACGGCGACATCCCGTTCGAGCAGATCATCCGCAAGCTCAACGAGATCGATTACACCGGCCCTCTCTCGGTGGAGTGGGAGGACAACGGAATGGCTCGGGAGCTTGGAGCTTCAGACGCCTTGAAGGTGGCCCGCAAACTCAACTTCGAGCCGGCAGCAGCCGCCTGGCACAGCACCTTCGGCGACGAGTGACCGTGGCAGGCAGCGCTTCGAACTCGCGCCGAGTGGCTGTCCACAGGGGTTGTCATTGTAACGAAGGTGCGATTTTCACGTGAGCTAACGGCGACGACGCAGCGGAGGCCCTGGCCCGCTTTGGCCGCGCGCCGTGGTCTGCGGCTGCGATTCTAGGTGGTTGAGACCCTGGAAACTTGCCCTCTCTTAAGACGTGCGAGGCTCGAGGCACAGGATGTGAACACGCTGCCCCGCCTCAGATGCGAAGCCGAGACGGCGGCAATTGCCAGAGTTACAACACCTCTAGGTGACTGGTCGCAGATGACGGAGTGGACGTGGCAGCCCTCGACGGCGCCGCTCCTCTCGCGACCGATGCGCTGACTCTCAAAGCAGAACGGGAATGTCATGGAACTACACAACACCTCCACGCCTGCCGACGTGATTGCCAACGGCCGGACGGCTCTGGGGATCGAGCTCGGCTCAACCCGGATCAAGGCCTGCCTGATCGGCCTGGACGGTGACGTCCTCGCGGAGGATAGCCACGCGTGGGAGAACCAGTTCGTCGACGGGATGTGGAGTTACTCCCTCGACGCTGTTTGGAAGGGGCTGAGGGAGTGCGTCGCTTCCCTCGTCGCCGATGCCGAGCGCCGGCATGGGGTGCGCCCGGCCACGTTCGGGGCCCTTGGGGTTTCCGCGATGATGCACGGCTACCTCGCCTTCGGCGGCGACGGCGAGCTCTTGGTGCCGTTCCGAACTTGGCGGAACACGACGACGAGGCAGGCGGCGGCGGAGCTGACCGCGCTCTTCGGCCACAACTTGCCGCTGCGTTGGTCGATCGCCCACCTCTACCAGGCAGTGCTGGACGAGGAGCCGCACGTGGCGGACGTCCGGTACATAACGACGTTGGCGGGGTACGTCCACTGGCGCCTAACCGGGCGCCAGGTCCTCGGCGTTGGCGACGCTTCGGGGATGTTCCCAATCCACCTTGAGACCAGGGAGTATGACCGCACGATGTTGGGGCAGTTCGACGAGCTAGTGGCGCGGCGGGGGCTCCACCTGCGTGTAGCGGAGCTCTTGCCCGAGGTGCTCCTCGCAGGAGAGGAAGCGGGGCACCTGACTCCGGAGGGAGCACAGCTGCTGGACCCGGCCGGCTCTCTGCAAGCCGGCGTCCCGCTGTGCCCGCCCGAGGGCGACGCCGGCACCGGCATGGTTGCCACCAACGCCGTCTCCCCGCGCACCGGCAACGTGAGCGTCGGCACGAGCATCTTCGCGATGATCGTCCTGGAGCGCGCGCTCTCCCACGTTCACCCGGAGGTAGACATGGTGACCACGCCGGTCGGCGCGCCGGTCGCGATGGTCCACTGCAATAACGGGGCCAGCGAGCTCGGCTCCTGGGCCGGAGTCTTCGGGGAGTTCGCCGCTGCCTTGGGTCACCCCACCGATCCCGACAACGTGTTCGGAGCGCTGCTCCGCGCCGCGCTGGATAGCGAACCCGACGGCGGCGGCCTGCTAGCGTATAATTACCTCTCCGGTGAGCCAATCACGGGGCTCGCCGAGGGGAGGCCGCTCCTCGTCCGCACCCCGGACAGCCGGCTAACTCTCGGCAACTTCGTGCGCACACAGGTTTACAGCGCGTTCAGCGCCCTGGCCCTGGGCATGCGCATTCTCGCCGACGAGGGCGTCTCCATAGACTCCTTGTCCGCTCACGGGGGTATTTTCCGGACGGCGGGCGTGGCCCAACGCCTGCTCGCCGCGGCCGTCGGCGCGCCCGTGACCATCGCGCGCAGCGCGAGCGAGGGCGGACCGTGGGGGATGGCCCTGCTGGCCGCCTACCTCCGCGAGGCGGGGGGCCGGGACCTGAGCACCTACTTGGAGACCGTTGTGTTTGCGGGTAGCGCCGAGGATGTCGTTGAGCCCGTCCCAGCCGACGTCGCGGGCTTCACCGCCTTCCTCGGGCGCTACGTCGACGGCCTGCCAATCGAGCGCGCCGCCGTCGAGAGCGTCGGGGGCACCCTGTGAGCGTCAACGACAAGAGGGGACGTCTCCCGGTGCCGGCGCCCAGATTGGCAGAATACTCCGAGGCGGTGCGTGACGCTGTCACCCACACACGCGAGGTCGTGACGACGCTTCACGCCGAGCTGGCAAGGTACGAGCTTGTAGTCTGGACGGCCGGGAACGTCTCACAACGGGTAGTCGTCGACCCCAACGCCGGCCCAGGCGACGACGACCTCTTCGTCATCAAGCCCTCTGGGATCTGCTACAACGAACTTCGCCCCGAGTCCATGGTCGTGTGCAGGATGGACGGGACGAAGATCGACGACACAGCCGACGGCTTGCAGCCCTCCTCGGACACCGCCGCGCACGCGTACGTCTATCGGCACCTGCCCGAGATCGGGGGGGTCGTGCACACCCACTCCACCTATGCCACCGCCTGGGCTGCGCTCGGCGAACCGATCGAGTGCGTGCTGACGATGATGGCCGACGAGTTCGGCGGAGACATCCCGGTAGGGCCGTTCGCGCTCATCGGCGACGACTCCATCGGCCGCGGCATCGTCGAGACGCTACGCACCTCGCGCTCGCGGGCGGTGCTCATGCGCAACCACGGGCCCTTCACCGTCGGCACCGACGCCCGGGCAGCCGTCAAGGCCGCGGTCCTGTGCGAGGAAGTGGCCCGTACCGTGCACATCGCTCGCCAGGTTGGCGACCCCATCCCCATCGACACCGGCCATATCGATCAACTTTACGAGCGCTACCAGAACGTCTACGGGCAGGCGGGCCCCGATCCCACGAAGTTTGAACAACCACCTCGAGGCAGTCATCCAGGCTAGCCTTCAGATGGATTCCCAGTATCGAGAAGTCCGCGCCTTAAGAGCCGGGCCGCGTGGCGCATCGAGTGGGCACATAGGACCGCTGGAGATGCGGGCGCACCGGGTGCAGCAGGGCTTCTCTTGCGGTTGACCGTCCGCGAGCGATTTATTGGTCGTCCACGTCTGTCTGGTTCTTCCGTCGGTACCAGTAGACTACAACGATGTCATGGCATACTGCATCACGCGCCAGCGCGTGACTTTGCCCTCAGCGGGCACGGCAACGCGGGCACGGCAACGCTGGGCATCTAACGAGTCCTACTGCTGCCGCTGGACGACCGTGATCGGCTGAGACACGGTTGGGGCGAGCGAGGTAGCGCTGAGCCCGTTGAGGCGGACACGTGCGGCGATGATGCGGGCGATGGCCATGGCCGAGTTGACGTTCCCTGCCATGGCGGCGTCCCACAGGGCAACCTGTAGCGCGTCCAGGCGTGCGTTCTCGAGGTCGCGCAGCTGCCGGACTGCTTCGGCGTTGTGGGTGTCCAGGGCACGCTTGACGACCTGATACACCGAGGCACGGTGGGTGTAACCGAGCTCGTCGGCGATCTGCTGGTAGGTCATCCCCTGGGTGCGCAGCCGAACAGCTCTGGCGCGGCGTGCGGCTGCGAGGGCACGGTTACGGTGCCGCCCGTTGACGCGCGGCAACGGCGGCTGCTCAGGCGCGTTACTGCTCATGCCTCCATGATGCCATTGATGGCAATGTGTACCGCGCAACTACAACTTATGACTAAGTATTGCCGAGCACGCGTTAAGTAGGTATAATTTGTAGCAACGAGGACTTGGGATAACCACGCTCTCTGACACAGGGTTGGATAAACCCTCCTCGTTGTAACACAGGCTCGTCACAACCGGTGACGGGCCTTTTTTCATGCCCACTTGCAAGGAGACTCCGATGACTAGCCAATCCACGCTCACGCTGCGCCGTGAGGAGGACGTCCTGACGGTGCTGCCCTACGTACTGGGCTACCACCCACGCAACAGCCTCGTCCTGATCGTCCTGAACGACACCCAACTGGTACTCACCGAGCGCATCGACCTGCCCACCACGCAGGAGGACACCGAGGCTGTGGTGGCCGAACTCGGCCATAACGTGCTGACCAACCACGGCGACCGCGCCATCGCCATCGGCTACGAAGACCCCGACGGTGCGCCGGCCACCCCGGCAGTGGAGGCGATGTCTGCCTGGCTGCAACAGCACGACGTCGAGGTCATGGGGCGGTACCTGGTGCGCGGCACCAAGTTCTGGGTCCTCGGCTGCGCCGACACCCCCTGCTGCCCGCCAGAAGGGCGTGACGTCCCAACCGATGTGGAGGCGTCCCACCTGGTCGCCGAGTACGTCGGCAAAGGCGTGACGGTTCAGCCGACCCGTGAGGACCTGGTGGCGATGATCGAGCCCGGTCCCCTGGCGTCTCGTGTGTCGCAGATCCTGCAGACGCTCAACACCGTGGACCACGACAATGTGGACACGGGAGGCCTCGAAGGTCGGGCCGAGCAGCTCCTGGCCTGGGCGCGGATCCTGTCCCCTACCGACCGAGGGCCGACCGACCCGGTGGACGCAGCGATCGCCTCGGTCTGCCTGCAGGAGGCGATGGTCCGCGACGGTCTGGTCGCCTGGGTCACCGACGGGCTCCTCCCCCGGGACGCCACCACCGGCCCTGTCCAGGACCTCCTGGAGGCCCTGGATGAGGCGTGGGCCGAGGTCGGCGGCCCGACCGCACCGCAGAACCAGCTGCGCGTCCACGAACGCCTCGTGGCCCTGTGTCAGGCACTCCCCGATGGCGCTGCGGCTGCCGCGTTGTGCCTGCTGGCCACGCACGCGTGGTGGCGCGGCAACGGTGCCCTGGCCGGCATCGCCCTGGACCGTGCCCTACGCGCCGAACCCGACTACCGGTTGGCCAAGCTGCTCAACCTCGTCATCCGGATGGGCCTACCCGCCGCTCCGTAACAGCACACTGCCCCGAAGTACCCGGGCCTGTCGCACACCGTGCGGCGGGCCTTTCCTGTCCCCCGCCGACCCGGCAAGGGGAACCACAGGCACCCACCAGGTGCCGTACACCGAAGGAGAACAATCATGGCTACCGCCACCACCTACCCACCGCTGCACGTCGTGCAGGACCCACCCACCGTCCAGGAACGCATGGGCATGCTCCTGCGGGCACGCGCAGCAGCCCGACAGGCCCTGGACCTCGCCCTGTCCCTGCCGCGGGCTGCCACAGGCTGGGCGCTCCGACAGCTCCACACCCTCGTAGGAGCAGCCGGCGACAACCACGTCGCCGCCTGGCTGACCGCACGCACCAGCGCCGCTGTCACCTTCGTGCGCCAGGTCGGGTTCGTGCCCCTGGCTGCGACGGTCCTGAGCACCCCGCGGGTCTGGGCCGGTGCCACCCGGCTCCTCCGTGCCGCCAGCGGATTCCTGGCCCGGCTGGGCCACGGCCTCTGGACCGGTCTGGACAGGTTGCTCCATCGCGCCGGACCAGTAGGTGTACAGGTCAGCAACCGGCTGACGAGCGCCACCGCGACGGTGCGGCGCGTCACCAACAGGATGCTCACCCACGCGGTCGTGCGGACGGTCACCAGTGCGGGGTTCGAGGCTGCTCAGCTGGTCCGACCGATCAGCCGCGCGGTCCTCGCCCACCGGGTCATCAGCCTTCTTACGCCAGGTCGGTGGACCCGCGCCCTGGTCCAGGTTCTGGTCTTCACCGTGCTGCTATCCACCAGGCTGCTCACCACCGCACCAGCCAGCGGAGGTGCAGTTGATGTCCGCCCCATCGGCAATGAAGCCTCCTCCGCTGGTATCGAGCGGCTTGTCGATCCGGTGCCTGCCACCAACGGGTCGCCTGCTGGTCCAGCTGCGGATGGCACTGACGAGACCCACCAAGCAGTACCTGTGGGTCAGGTGAACCGGGCGGCGCGCCGGGCCCAGCAGCAGGAACGGGCCCGCGCACGGCGAGCCGGCAGATGAGGCACATGTGGGGGCGGCCCGTGAACCGGTCGCGGGTCGCCCCCTGCGGGTCACCAGGGGTACGGTCATGATCGTCCTGGGCATCGCCGGGATAGCCGCCATGGCAGTGATCGCTTACTCCAGGCTGCGGGCTCACTCACCCGAAGCGGGCAGCACCGCGCTGCGGGAGACCCGGGAGCTCGCAGCCGTCGTTCTCATCTGCGCCAAGGCAGTGGAAGCCGTCGTCGACGTCTTCAACGAGCGGCGACCCCGGATGGGCACGTCATCGTGGGAGCGGCTGTCCCTGTACGACGACGACGGCGAGGAGGAGTACGGGTACTAGCAGCGCCGGGCTGGGTCGGCGGTTCCGTAAGGGGCCGCCGGCTCGGCCATGCTTCAGGCTCCCCTACTAGCTCGCTTAGGTACGGCCAGAGCCCGCGAGTACCACATATCACGGCCGAGTCCAGTCTGTACACGGGGTAACACGGCGCGGTAGGCTTCGCGCAGTCATCGCCCGATGATCGCCGCACTGAAAGTGGAGGAACCATGCCCCTAGCGATCAAGTGCAGGCAGGCCCTCATCGAGCTGGAAGAGACCCGGCGCAATGTGCGCCGGTTCTGGAATCTTATCTACGCGGTTTCTGTTGCGTTCGCTCTTTTCACGATTTTCCTGGTTGGTTCTCTGGTCTGGGGTAATGACCCAAGCAAAGCTGTTGCTGCTCTGGCCACTATTGCTTCAGGCGGTGGCTTGCTTTTCGTGATCAGACAAAAGAACCAGGCTGAGAAGCGCCACGACACAGCAAAGAGCGCTCTCCGTCGAGACTGCGGAGAGGCAGCCGAACAACTACGTAGTCTCGGTCCCGACGTCGAGTTGGGGTTGCCGGAAGAAGCGGTTGACCTAATCGCCGGATCCAGCACTCAGGGTTCCACTACCGCTGATGAAGGCGCCGAGCGCTGAAACTTAGCCCCTGCGTCTAGGTCAGCGATCCGTGGTGGCCATCGGCGGCAGCGCTCCCGTAAGCACGCCAGCGTCGCCTAGTTCACTGCACGAACCGGCTCGGGAGGGCATCTCAGAGATCCCCGGCACTGCTACGGGGGGCGGCATCGTGTGGAGACTCTGGGTACTGCGCCCGATCGACCTGGGTCTGAGCGGTTCGCAGCTGCCGTGCCCGCCGCCGAAGCGGCTCGTTCAGGACATCGAATAGCGCGATGAACGCGGTCGCTCCCCACGCCACGAGACTGTCCCCGACAGCCGGGGTCACGTCCCCCTGAAGGTCCACTGCTGAGTGGTACGTGGCAATGCGGGACGCGCGCCTATCGTCGAGCCGCTCAAACGACAGTGGTAGGCCCGTGGCCCCCTCCCAGCGGTCCTCGTCACCCTCGAACTCATCGAACAGCGCCTTGTTGCGCTCGCGGTCCCCACAGTCTAAGTACGCCTCAACACGTAGGCGCCCATCGCCGGGCTGACTGATGACCCAAGACCCGAACGGACCGGAGGCGACGTTGATCCAGTTGCTCCCCTCGTTCCGGGCGGGCACCCGGATGGTGGGTCTCTGCTCGTTAACGCGCTCCAGGATGTCAGCGAATAGATCCTGTCGGGCACTATTTAGGGACGAGCCGCCTTGCACATGCGATGAGCGCGATTCGCCCTTCACGCGCTTCTGCCAGTCGTTAGGGCGAGACACCACGTCAAAGACGGGTGCCCGAGGACCGGACTGCCCGATCTGCACCACACTGAGCTCGATGCCGAAGAACTGGACACCACCGTCGGTTCTCTCGTTCAGCCAATCGAAGGCACGCCGCGTCTCATCACGAAACTGGCGTGAGATCCAGATGACCGTGGCTGCCTCAAGGCCAGCGGCGTAGACCAAGCACTGTCCCAGATGCGAGTGATCGGTGCGCTCCAGCTGGTTCTCAATCACGACAACCCGCCCGTCCTCGTCCGTGGCCTTGATGTCGAGACGGAACTGCCCCACAGGGACCTCAGTCGCCTCAACCGTCAACGTCATGCCGAGCTCGTCACCCAAGATGTCGATGTTCTCCGCCAACCAGGGTGTGAAGTCTCCCGACTCCGACAACCAGACCGTGCGCGGATCAGCAACCCGGACGAGGCGCCCCAGTCCACTGCTGTCGATATCTGTCACCTGCTGCTCCTTCAAACGAGTAGACGGAGCTGACGACCTTCCAGGTCCACGTCGGACCCGCTGACCGCTCCCAAACAGCATGCTGCCAGTGAACGACCCCCGACCGTCAAGAAACGAGCGTTTCTGAGAAGCCCCGCGGCCGAACCGTGCCGCGGGGCTTCTTCGTGTCCACAACCCGTGTCCGCAATCAACGTCCCAGAAGGGAGTCCCACCATGAGTATTGAGACAACACAGCACCACCTACTCGGCTACGCGCGCGTGTCCACCCTCGAGCAGGACGAAGCCCTCCAGGTTGACGCACTCCAGGCCGCCGGGTGCGGCCGGATCTTCATCGACAAGGCATCGGGCGCGCTGCAGCACCGACCCCAGCTGGAGGCGCTCCTGCAGCACCTGCGACCCGGCGACACCGTGGCGGTCTGGCGCCTCGACCGACTGGGCCGCAGCCTGCGCCACCTCATCGACACCGTCGAGAAGCTTCAGAGCCAGGGTGTGGCCTTCCGCAGCCTCACTGAGAACATCGACACCTCTACCCCAGGAGGACGGCTCATCTTCCACGTCTTCGGGGCTCTGGCGGAGTTCGAGCGGGACCTCATCCGTGAGCGCACCCA
This sequence comes from Ornithinimicrobium cryptoxanthini, assembly GCF_023923205.1. Classification (NCBI taxonomy): domain Bacteria; kingdom Bacillati; phylum Actinomycetota; class Actinomycetes; order Micrococcales; family Ornithinimicrobiaceae; genus Ornithinimicrobium; species Ornithinimicrobium cryptoxanthini. The sequence continues at coordinate 2,609,665 of NZ_CP099490.1, forward strand.
TGCCGGGCTTGCCGCGGCACGGGCTCGCGGCCGCAGAGGTGGACGACCCACCGTTTGGACCCCCGAGAAGCTACGTGTCGCACAGCAGATGTACGACGATGGCCAACACGACGTGAGCACCATCGCCCGCATCTTGCAGGTGTCCAGGGCATCCGTCTACCGCGCCCTGCAGTCTCCACGTGCTTCCGCGTAACTACGTCCTGACCTCACGGCCCACCGCGCCCCAGGCGCGGTGGGCCTCATGGCTCCTCTGTGTTATGTGCTCGTCCGTTCAGCCCCAGACCGTTGAACCTGGATAGGGGGGGGCAGCCTCCACTGCGCGCCGGACAGCTCAGGCGGCGTGTCCGGTGAGTGACATCACGATTCCGCCGATCTCGGGATGTGCGGCGCGGATGAGAGTGCACCACATCAGGTGCTCGCGCAACCTGCGCAACGCGCCGATGGAAGTGGCAAGCGCCTTGCGCTGCTGACGTTCGGGTTTCCAAGGGGTTAGTCAGGTGTCCATGGCCGTGGCAAAGTCCCCGCTGGTGGCCACGTGAGGTCCCCGCTGGTGGCCAAGTAGAAGTCCCCACCCTCTGCTCGTGTCGTCCATGAGCTGAGCCCCTGGGCGGTGACGGTGTCGGTGTCGAAGCCAGTCACCGCACCGCCCAGGGAGCTCCATTGAAGAACATGAGGGAAGAGTTGGACATCATCACCGCCTACAACAACGTGGGCACCTACCGCGGCGCCGCCGATATCTGCGGCACTACCCACAAGACCGTCAAGCGGGTCGTGCTACGTCATGCCGCTGGTCAGGCCCGCCCGGTCAAGGCACCTCGGCCGGCGAACTACGAGGACGTGCGCGGCCTCGTCGCCGCCGGTGTCGACACGGCCAAGGCCCGGATCAGCGCCAAGCGGCTGCTGCCCAAGGCACGGGCTGCCGGGTACACCGGATCACCGCGCAACTTCCGCCGCCTTGTCGCGCAGGAGAAGAAGGCATGGCGGGCCCAGCACGGCCGCACTCACCGGCCGGCGTCGTGGTCCCCGGGTGAGCACCTGGTCATCGACTGGGGCGTGATCGCCGGCGTGCACGTCTTCGCCGCTGTCCTGGCGTGGTCCCGCTTCCGGTTCGTCCGTTTCGCCGCTGATGAGAAGGCCGCGACGACGATGGCGATGCTGGCCGAGTGCTTCGAGGTCCTCGGCGGCACACCCAAAGTCGTGCTCGCCGACCGGATGGGCTGCCTCAAGGGCGGCGTGGTCGCCAACCGGGTCGTGCCCACCCCGGACTATGTCCGGTTCGCCACGCACTACCGGTTCCGGCCCGACTTCTGCGAGGCGGCCGACCCCGAGTCCAAGGGCGTCGTCGAGGCCCTCGTGCGCTACGGCAAGGACGACCTGGCCCTGCCGCTGCTACTCGATCACGCCGGCACCGGGGGCGACCTGACCGTCGGCGCCGCGCGCGTGCTGGCCAACCTGAACGCCGCCAACCGACACGCGACCGACTGGTGCGCGGAGGTCAACGCCGCCGTCCACTCAGAGATCGCCGCGGTCCCCGACCAGCGGCTGGCCACCGAGGCCCCGCTGCTCACCGAACTGCCCTCACTGCGCCCGGTCATCGGGCCGGCACCGGCGACCCGCAAGGTCGACAAGCTGTCCACGATCCGCCTCGGCTCGGCCCGGTACTCCGTGCCCAACGCGCTGATCGGCACCCAGGTCGGTGTGCTCGTCGACGGCACCCGGGTCCTGATCCTGGACACCGGCACCGGGCAGGTCCACGCCGAGCACCCGCTGGTCGCGCCGGGTGAGGCGTCGGTCCTGGACGAGCACTACGGCGGTGCCCGCCCGGCTGCCCCGGTGCGGGCGATCCGGCCGCGCAGCGCGGCCGAGGTCGCCTTCTGCTCACTCGGCCCGGCTGCGCAGGAGTTCATCGCCGGTGCCGCCGGGGCCGGGCATACCCGCCTGGGCCCCGAGCTGGCCGAGCTGAACACCCTGACCGCCGCCCACGGGCAGGCCGCGATGGTCGCCGCGCTGGAGCGAGCGACCGCGTTCGGTCGGTGGAAGGCCAGCGATGTCCGCTCGATCCTGGCCGCCGGCGCCGGCGTGGCCACACCACGAGAGGCCGGGGAGGCGCTCGTGCTGGACCTGCCCACCTCTTCTGGACGGTCGCTGGCCGAGTACGCCCCGGCACCGAAGGCGGTGTCCTCGTGAGCGCCTCGACCGCGCCGGCGCTGGATGCGGACCTGACCGCGGGGCTGCGGAGGCTGAAGCTGGCCGCGATGCGTCAGCTCGCCCCCGAGCTACTCGTGACGGCCAAGACCCAGCGGTGGTCCCCCGAGGAGGTGCTGCGGGCGCTGGTCGAGGCCGAGATCGCCGCCCGGGACGCCTCCAACGAGCGAGCACGGCTGAAAGCGGCGACGTTCCCGGTGCTCAAGACGATCCAGGACTTCGACCTGACCGCCTCCTCGATCCCGGCCCCGACCTGGGCGTACCTGACCTCCCTGGAGTGGCTGCGGGCCAAGGAGAACGTCGCGCTCATCGGCCCGGCCGGCACAGGGAAGTCCCACACCCTCATCGCGCTCGGTCACGCCGCCGTCCTCGCCGGCCACCGGGTCCGGTACCTGACCGCGGCCGACCTCGTCGAGACGCTCTACCGCGGCCTGGCCGACAACACCGTCGGCAGAACCATCGAGGCGCTGCTGCGCAACGACGTCGTCCTGGTCGACGAGATCGGCTTCGCACCGTTGGACGACACCGGCGCCCAGTTACTCTTCCGGTTCGTCGCCGCCGCCTACGAACGCCGTTCCCTCGGCATCGCCTCGCACCACTCCTTCGAGGACTGGGGCCGCTTCCTGCCCGAGCACACCACCGCCGTGTCCATGCTCGACCGGCTACTGCACCACGCCACCACGGTGGTCACCAACGGCCAGTCCTACCGCATGCGCGAAGCCCGTCAACGCCGAGGAGGTGAGCTGCCCACCACGTAATCAACCCCGCAGAGGGTGGGGACTTCCACCTGGCCAAAACCGGGGACTTCCAACTGGCCATTGACATCAGGGTCTGGTCAGTGGATAGATTAGAAGGTAGGTTGCTGCTCGTGCTTGGAAGGCGACGGAAGAACCGAAGGGAGGACGGTGTTTGGCTCGGAGACACGGCGCGAGAGGGCACGTGATGACGAGTCGAGGGTGCGCTGGACGACATGATTAGGAGGTACGAACCACCTGTCACGGTCCGCTACCGGACGAAACGTTGGGGCTCGAGCAGCGATCGTCGGCCTCACCGCTGCTGTCGCTTTCACCGACTGACAACGGCAAAAAAGGTGCTCATCCTGGTGCACCCATGGCGCATGCAGGCAAGAACAGCACCATCGTTGTAGATCACGAATAGAGGGATTCAAGTGCATCCAGTTCTTTTTTATGCGGCTGCCGGAGCATTTCTTGCAGGTGGGACGGGCGGTGGCTGGTACATGTGGAATCGCGGGCAACAGGAGGCAGCCAAGCGTTTGCAGCATCAAGACGCAGAAGCGACAAAGCGGGCGCTAAAGGATGCCGCCGAAATCGGAGAGCTTCGAAGTGCGGCCGAGGAAGCAGGCATGAATCCAGACGAGGTCGTCGCCGGGTACCAGGCATTGCGTGACTCCCAGATCTCACCAGAAGACGTTCTTAAGAGGGTGCAGCGGGCGCCCCTGAATTGAACGGGTCCGGGTGTTCGCTGCGGGCGATCAACTTGATGATCTGTGACCCCAAGCCGGTCACGCCGTCGGACCGCGCACCAGTTCGTGAATGATTGGCGTGAGCATGTTGGATATCGCCAGCGCACAGCTCCACGATGCTCTGGCCTGACCAGATGCGCCGGACGACCGAGGCGCGACCCATGAATCGCTCAGCGAAGGATGGGTCCCAACCGATCGTCCTCGACGAGCAACGGAATGTTGGCCATCACCAAGCGGAAGTCCTCCTCGAATCGCCCCAGGACGAACGACATGAGGCTGGGACGGTCGACCATGGAAACAACCTACTGCGGGGACCGTCCCGAGGCGTGGCAGGTAGCTCCACTACCATCACCAGACCGTGCACGTCCACAGCGCCGCGTCCAACAGCCGCAGTCGCTGACGATCTAGTTCCACGGGTCTGCCTGCCCCCGCCAGTGCTACCAGCCCGGGCAGCTCGTCGATGGCCGCTACGACATCAGGATCCTGGACCAGGTACTGGAAGACTGCCCAGTCGGCCCTGAAGTCACTGAGACCCAGGATGCCTAACAGCCCGCAGACGTTCCGGTCCCGGACCGGGAACAGAGCGGGGCGCTTGCGAGCACACAGTTTGCTCGTGGTGACCCAAGGGTTCGAAGACTTCGACGAGCTGGACGACAGTGCGGCTTTGACCGTGCTGTACAAGCTCTCCATGGCGAGGAACGTCTCGGCATTCGCGAGCTCAAGCTCAACGTCCGGTACTGCTCTGAGAGCTCGTAGCGTCTGATCCCGAGCCGTACCCGACGTCAGTAGTCGTCGCGTCGCCTGCGGCCCCACCTCGACGCTCAGCAGCGAGGTGGCATGCAGGTCGGTGCTGGTGATGTCCCCCAACTCGTTGGGTGTGAGCCCGGCGAATGTCGCCCCAGCATAATTGGTGCTGACATCGTAGAAGACCGACAGCCGCTCGGCTGCGGAGGCTTTGTCAGTGCCATGGATTGCCTGGAGCGCGCGCTCTCTTGCGCGAGATAGGACCTGACTCGACACGGTGGGCCACTCGGGGGGTACGGAGGCGCGGTCCCAATCAGACATAGCTTGAGTCTGTCACAGCGGCTCGGGGTATGTGGTTGGGTCGTGAACGGCGAAGCCCGAGCACTCAGCGGGAGTCAGCGATAGGCGCAAATCAGTCACTAAAGCATCGATTTGACCAGTTCGCGCAGGAGTCCCGCCGGCTACGAGACTCGCGCCGAGCGCAGATGTATCGAACGCCCATACGTACGGTGAAGAGTCTCGGGATCGCCTCTAACAACTCCTCCACGATGGCGGAAAACAACTGATTCCAGTGACTTCGTAAGGCAGTCAACGAGGCCCCCAAGGCAGTAGGCGCCGCCGAGAGTGGACATAGATCGAGCTGTCGCTTGCTTTCGTCAGCTTCGTTTATGCGACGTTTCAACGTAATGCCGGCCCGTCACAAGGGTTTGCGGGGTCACGTCAATCATTCGGGATTCACCGCGCGACGGGTCGATGCGAGAAGTCACCGAGCGCGCGCGGGACTCAGACGAGGGGATGCTGAACGTGATCATACCGAGCCTCACCGGTCTACGTCCCTTGACGTTACGTCTCTTCATGACTCGAGCCATCGTCTTCTCCCTTCGGTCGGCCGTCTTCCATACCATCATCATGGTCGTCACGTGTGACAGACCCATTGCCCTGGCGCAACGCCCCACAGATGAGCGCGCCGCCAAGCACTCCCGAGACAATGCCGCCCAGTGCCCACAGCGCAAGCCTGGGTCCGGAGCACAGGTGTCCAACGATACTCCCAGCGCAGGCCAAGAGGAGCAAGGCGCAGAAGATGACCACGTGTCGCAGAACCGACGATGCATGGCTCACCACGGCGTTCTCCCCCTGCCGCGCGAGCAAGGCTAGGACTACTGCCGGCACAGCCAGCAGGAGTGCCGCGGCCCCGTCGTTGGCCGCAAGGAGGGCATTCTGGGCGTTAGGGAGCCATCGGCCAAGGCACAGGATGACCGAGGTGGTTAGCAGGACCATGAACGTCAGCTGGCGGAGTCCGCGCGTGGGGCCGAAGGTGATGTGAGCTGGCTCTGGGGCGTTCGCGTCCTGCGAATAACGACCAACGCCGTGCAGAACCCCAAGAGGGCCAGTGTCCGTCGTGTTGCGCCGCGCTGTGTCGGTGTCGGTACCGCTCGGCATAGTAAGGGCCCGCGCCTCCAGCCCGTCGGGAAAGACGACTTCTAAGTGGTGAGAGGCCGCGCCGGATGGATGACTCAGTTCCACTCTGAATGCAAAGTCATCGAAGCCGAATGCTGCCCAGGCGCGGTTGAAGTAGTTCAGATGTAGGGGTTGAATACTCCATTCCAGAGAGTACTTGAGAACGACGCGATGGCCAGCATAACCTGCAGGGACTAAAGCGACCATTAGATAATTGGAGGGGAGAATAGTCAAGAGTCTTTTCGCCCAAGTGGAAAGCGCCCCGGTTTCTAATACCTTCTCGTCGTCAATCATTCCCTCAACACCCAGCCGGTCCGCATGAAGTTGCGCTCGCTCAGGATCACCGTCAATAATGACGGCCAGAGTCTCCAATAGTCGGCCCTCGTCATAGTTTTCGCAGAGCGCATCCTGTAACTCATGCTGGAGGACCCCTCGAACTAGCGGAAGGTCCTCTCGACGCCCGAGGATGGAAAGGGCAGTCCCGTCTGGCCCCTCAATATTGAATTGGCGCAGGACGCCCTTCTCTTGAAAAGTCAGGGGGACCAGGACGTAGTCGCCGCCGCCCGCTTCCATGACGTCAGGGGCGTAGCGCAGTGACAGGTGGGCAGGCACAAGGACGTCCAAGGAGACTCTCCGTCGTCCATGCGTGCCACCAAGCAGATGTAGGCTCTCGACCTTACGTCGCTGCCACTCTTGGCTGAAGCGAAGGGCTGCGGCCAGCACGGCCGCGGTATCAGACCGATCGTGACTGGATTCGTCAACGCGACGGGACCGCAGGCGCTGCACGCGGCGACTTCTATAGGCGGCTGGAGTCACCCGTACTTTCTATCGTGTTCTGGAGTTCAGGCTTGGGTCCGCCACTCAGTTCACTTCGAGTAGTTCCGTCGAATCGCCGCCCCTGGCTCCCTCTGTCGCGGAGAACGGTGAGGACGCCCACCCCAGTCCCACCTCGGGCTTGGTGAGAACGACGGCGTTCTGCGTGGCGCTCTCGGTTGCCCTCGGCGGCAACCAGCCGGGAGCAATGCCTCGTGACAACTGGCGCACAACCGCTTCGGGACGCACACGCCAAAGCCTCAGCCCCAAGCCACGGGTTGGGCCCCGTGGGTTCGTCCACGGGTAACCGCGAGACCGCGGACCAGGCCGGGGTGGGGGGATCATCCAAAGGCGTCCCAAGTTGTCCGTTGGGTGGGCATCTGCGCCATTGCGCCGGACGCCTTTGGGCGTCCCGAGACCTTGAAGGCGTCCCCCTACAGACGCGGCGTCGGCGGTGTCAGCCCCGGTGAGAACCACTACGGACGCCCTTGGACGCCTTCGGACGCTGAGTCGGCAGGAAGGTACCGTTCGAAGGCGTCCTTGAAGTCCAGGCGCCGGTATCCACGCTTGCTGCGCGCTTCGTTGTGTCCCGTCTTGATGCCGTACGGAGCCAGGCGGCGACCCAGCTTCGAGGGGTTGAGGTTGAGGTCTTTCCACGGGGCGTCGTCGAGGTCTCGCAACCGGGTACACAGATCCGCAGACTGCATGAACCTGAGGCTTATGACGTCGAAGATCTCCCGGATGTCCGCCAACAACATCACGCCCTCGGACTGGGACTGCCCGTCCTCCTCGAACTCGTTCACAAAATGCTGGCACGCCGCTCTCGCGCGCTCTGGCCAAGCGCCGCCGGCGAGGTCTGCAACAGCCAGGAGGGGCTCCCAGGTATCGGCTGCCCTGTCCTCCACACCGGGGGGCATGCTCGGCTCGGCGCCGTCAAGGTCTACCACGGCCGCCTCGGCCCAGTCGGCGAGCTGACCACGCAGCTCGAACAGGGGCAGGGCGTCGCGGCGGCGCCGGAACGGGGCGACCTTTTCCGTCGGCTTGCGTCTGCGCAGGTTTAGCACGACCGCGCGGTCCTCGATGGTGTCCGGCATCCTGCCGATGCCTGCCAGCATGGCCATGGCAAACGTTGGGAACTGCACCGGCCTGTAGGGACCTAGGAGTCTGCCGTACGTGAGGCCCCGTTGGTGGCCGGCGTTGAGCAGCCCGCGCAGGTTCTCGTTGCCTCGGGCGTTCCTGCCGAAGATCGTGTCGGCCTCGTCCATCAGGATGGTGGGCTGTCTGCCTAGCGCCATCGAAGAAGGGATGAACGCTGCTGAGACGTTGACGGTCCGGATCGGGTCATGGACGAGGCAGGCCAGGACCTCAACCAGTCGGGACTTTCCGGACTGCTTCTCAGCTGACCGGGCGACCAGTCGGGGCGCGTAGTCGAAGGCGTTGATCACGTGCGTGGTCGCTGCCCACAGTGTGACCGCCACGTACGCGTGCTCCGAGGGCAGCAGGCAGTACTTCCTGATGGCAGCCTCGCTGTCGTCCAGGATCGAGTGGGGAGAGATCGGGATTCCTTCGCGAGCGGGCAACGCGACGACAGTCCCTGGTCGCCGGAGGATCAGTGCATTCGACCCGGTCTCGCTCATGCTGAGCCCCTCCGGTCAACGCTCCACGAGGTCATGGGACAGGGCCGTCTTGCGCAGGGACCTGCCCTGGGTCCGGATGCACGCTTATCGCCGATCGAGCACCTGGCGTCTCGTCGGCCGAACCAACACGAGAGTCTGCCTGCGGCGAGTCGAACCTCCTCGCCACACAGTGCGGCAGTGGGACGCTCAGCCGCGTCACTGGTCCGAACCTTCCATCTATGTGGTGGCATCGGAGTCGTCCAAGGGCTCACGTGGTGTGACCGGGTGGTTGTCCTGCCAGAGGACCTGGCCGGACTCGGCGTCGGCGTAGATGACCACACCGTCTGTGTCGACACGACGCACATAACCCTGCGCTGTGAACAGTTCGTGCCTTGCTCTGCGCTGGCGCTCCCAGACCGCACGCCGTTCTGGTGTGGGGTCCTCGATGTGTGCCCGTCGCGCGATCCAGTCGGGGTCGGTCAGGTACCGCCACCACCGGTTTCGGTCATCCCGGAAGGCCAGCCCTAGCTGCCCAAGCTTCTTCAGGTGCCCTCGGACCGTGGAAGGGTGCCGGCCGGTGACCTGGACGAGGTCTGCCACCGTGCGGCCCGATCCACGTGGCGGGGGCGGCATCCGACGGGAAGGCTGCCGGGCCAGGAACCCAGCAGGTGTGCCAGGCGTGACCCTGCGCAGGGTGCCTTTCCTCCTGATGAGCTTCATTCGAAGCTCGGGGAGGTGCCGGTAGGTCTCGGCCACGCCAGGACCTACTCCTCCGCTGCCGAAAATCGGATGCAATTCCCTGTGCAGAACCGGAACATCTAGATGCCCTCTGGCCAGAGGGTCCTTAGATGTTCCGCTTATGCACATTGGTAGGGCCAACTCCAGGCCCAGGGTGCCGAACTCGTTTCGACCCTGCCGCTCCAACCAGCCTTGCTTCACCAGCCGCGCGATGGCCCTGTTGACCGTCTCGAGCCGGATCGTCGTCGCCTCTGAGATCTGCCGCTGCGACTGCCACACCACCCGACGGCGCGTGGACCTGGCGTTCCAGGCGAGGTGCTCCAGCACCAGGCTGTCGCTGGTCCGCGCCCGACCCTTGCTGACCTCAGGGGGTGCCGCCGCGCGGTAGCTAGCCAGTAGGCCCTCGATCCAGCACTCACAGAAAGCCGGGTTCTCCGTACTCAGCCAACGGGGATGCCCTACCTGCGCCACGGCACCGGCCACGGACCTGTCCCACTGCTTCGCAGCAGCACGAAGACCACCTCTGCGATCACCGCGCAGTTCGACACGGTGCAGGAACTCCTCCCTGACCAAGACCAACGCCTGGGGCACACCCTGGTGGCCGTCGGCGGCCAACCGGACAAGCCTCATCACCGGTCCGAGCACCGCGGGCGTCAGCCGGTCCTCGGCCAGCTGCTTCGACACGCCGTCCACCTGCTGCTGCACACGCCAACAGGGCTCTGCCTCTGGCAGCCGGTCAAGCCATGACGACTCCTGGTGGCCACGGGCAGCATCGATGCGTCCGGGAGTGGTGCCAGTGGCGTCAGACAGCGCCCGCAGACGATCTAGGTACTCATCCAGCTGCCCAGTGGTCACCCGATGGGGCGCGAAGCCCTCGGGGAGGTCCCCGCGGCCGGGCCCGAGCGCCACCGCGTACTGGCCGGTCGCGCGCAACTCAGCCAGCAGGACTGTCCCGTTATCAGTGCGTCGCTCGACAAGTCGGCCACCCCGACCCGTGGGAGCTGGCCCGTCCGTTACCTGGAGGTAGGCGTGCTCCCCCCCCGGACGCCGATGGGCGCTGGCACCGGGCCGGCAACTCCGCTAGGAGGTCTCGGATGCCTCGTCCCTGCGGGCCGGTGTCTGACTAGCCGGCGGCTTCCACGTCCAGGACCACCACCGCCATGGGACCGCCGCACAGCACCGCCCACCCATCGGGGCGCTGCTCCAGCCAGGTGCGGACCTCTTCGTCCGTCGGGCGCTCGAAGACGTAGTCGCACCTACCGCGGCGCCACTTGACCAGAGGCTTCTTGCCGCTGCCCATGGGAATGACGTGGAGCCCCAGGTCCAGCAACCGCTGGAGGTCCGCTGGCCGCCAGGCACTGTCGGTACCCGGAGCTATCCTGCTCCCGAGCACTCGGTCCCCACCGCTTGCGCTCATCGCCGCCCCGGGTTCGCCTCCGGGGCGGCTTCTCTTACCCATGGTGCTTCACCAGGTCGGTCGAGATGACACCGTTGCTGCTGAGTCGAGTTATCCGCCAGGAGATCTCGCTCTTTGGCACGCCGAAGTGGGTGGTCAACTCGGTCAGCGTCCAGCCTTCAGCGACTTTGTCTACCAGCGCCTGATCGTGCTCAGCGGTCCAGGCGGAGCCGACCTCGGCTCTGGTCCTGCCGCCCTCGAGTCGGGTGGCCGAGGCGTCAGCAGTTGCGGACTGCTGGAGCAGTCGCGTGAGTGCCTCGATCTGGTCGGGTCGCAGCCGCGGGGCGGTGGCGACCGTTGCGTCGATGTAGGCAGCAACCTTGTCTGCCGTCAGATCCTGTCGTGCTTCGAGCACGGCCGGGTCGGACTCAAGAGGAGTGCCTCTGGCGTGGGCCTTCTTGGCGGCGTTGCCGAGGCGGGAGCGTGACTGCGAAACGGACACTGGGGAGCCCATCCTTCTGATCGAAGGACGCACGCCCTATGTCGCGTCGGAGACTATGCAGGGCTGGGATCCTCTGCCTGCCTGATCCCTCGGACGGCTCTCATCTGTGTCCGTCCATGACCCTAAGGGACAAGGAACCGGGGGTCAACCGCCTACCCAGCGGACTGGGTGCCCACCTCCCTGATGAGAAGGCGAAGCGTGCCCTTTCGCCACCGCAGCTTCCCTCGCAAGCGTGCGAGGTCGATCTCCCACAGGCCTTCGTCTGGGCAGTCAGCGGTTCGGCACCACGCACCGATGACGCCTGCCCGGCTGTCGCTCAGCTGGATCGGTTCCTGGCCGGTGTAGAGGCTGTCTGGGTCGCGGGTCAGGACTGCCATGAGGTGGCCTTGGCTGCACACGACCTTGCCTCTGACGCGTTCCCTGGGAACGTCGCCTAGTGCCACGTGCAGGTCGGCAGCGACCTGACCGAACGAAGAGTCGCTCATCACTACCTCCTCACGCCGGCGGAGCACCGCTGACCGGTGACCAGATAGTGCGGCACGATAGCCGCAACTGTGACGAGGGCAAGCCCCAGCTTGTGGTGTATGCCGCCGTGATGCTTCGCACCGCCATCGTCGCTGAGCGGGCGCCCGGGCCGCACCGCTGACCGGTGACCAGATAGTGCGGCACGATAGCCGCAACTGTGACGAGGGCAAGCCCCAGCTTGTGGTGTATGCCGCCGTGATGCTTCGCACCGCCATCGTCGCTGAGCGGGCGCCCGGGCGCTGGGAGGTGCACCTCGCCAACGAGAAGTCAGTCGGGTCAGTGTTGACGCCCCTCGTTTCGCAGGGCTCCTGCGTTGCCGTACGCGCCTTTGTACGCACGGCGTCTGCCGCCAGCTGAGGCTGCGCAACTCGACGGCGACTCTGCTGGGCGGGCACGTCCTCAGGGTGGGTCCTTCCGGCCTCAGACGCTTGCTCGCTTCTCCTGCCCAGGGAGGGGATAGGGCTGCGCTGATCTGATAAGGCAACACCTGGCCTGGGTCCGGTATCCCCCAGGCCTCCACTGGACTATCAGGTTTGGCGTCGGCGGAGCAGCAGGAGGCAGAGGAGGGCATAGCCGACGGAGAGGACGCCGAGCATGCCTATGGCCAGGCCCCAGGCCCCCGCGGTGGGGTCCCATAGCTGGTCTGGCGCGACTGCGCCGGGAGGGCTGTGTGCCTGCAGGTTTACGGTGGAGGCGGCGGCGGCAAAGCCCCAGCGGGATGGAGATAGCCAGGCGACCTGTTCGAGGACCGGCCGGTCGACCGTGAACAACCCGCCGGAAAGGACCAGCTGGGCCATGATGGCGAGGACGAAGATGGGCATGACCTGCTCGGGCGTCCTGACAAGCGCAGAGAACGCGAGGCCAAGGGTGGCGGCAGCGAAAGCGCAAAGGGCTGAGGCTGCGATGAGCTCCACCGTCCCGGACGGGAGCAGGGCAGAGTTGGTCGGCGGCTCCTTCATGATGATGGTGACCAGAACCAGGATGACAGCCTGGAGGATGACTAGGATCGCGTACACCATGAGTTTGCCTGCCAGATATATGGCGGGTGACAGGCCGACGTCGCGTTCTCGTCCGAAGATGGCCCGTTCGCTGACCAGTTCGCGGATACTTAGTCCCATGCCCATGAAGCAGGCGCCAATGATGACCAGGATGAGTACTTGCCTCGCTTCGGAGCTGCCCAGGGGGTCAGGAGCGCCCGTCGGCGACGCCATACCGAGGTCGCCCGGCACAAGCCAGGTGAGCATGCCGAGGACGGCCGGAAGCACGACGACGGCCACTGCGTACATGGGGTCAGCCGCGATGATGCGCAGTTGGCGCCGGAGGAGCGTGGAGAGTTGCTGGCGCGCGCTGCGGCGGCCTGACGCTGCGGGTTGTGCAGCCGACGGCGCGTTCGCGCGGGCCGCAGGGGGAACGGGGGTCTGTGGGGTGCTTGCATGCCCCAGGGGTGACTGGGCGAAGCGATCTCGGTGGGTGTCAGGCTCCCTTGCAACGTCGATGAACACGTCCGCATAACGGTCCCTGTTGAAGTGTGGGAGCAGCTCACTCGGAGGACCGTAGTAGGCGACCTTGCCACCGGGTGCGAGAAGCAGCACCCGATCGCACTGGTCTAAGTTGTCCACGCTGTGAGTGACGACGACGACGGTCCGCCCGCCGTCAGCCAGGCGTCGCAGGGTTGCCATCACTTGCGCGTCGAGTCCTGGGTCCAGCCCCGACGTCGGCTCATCCAGGAAGAGCAGGGAGGGCTTCGTGAGAAGCTCCAGGCTCACAGACGCTCTCTTGCGTTGACCGCCTGAGAGGCGGTCGATCCGCGTCGATGCATGTTCCTGCAGACTGAGCTCCTCGAGTACCTCATTGACGCGCTCGGCTCGAGCATCCGTGCCGAGGTCAGGTGGAAAGCGAAGTTCGGCCGCGTAGTCGAGGGCTTGGCGCACGCTTAGTAGCCGGTGTACGACGTCCTCCTGGGGCACCAGCCCTACGCGTTTCCGCATCTCGGCCCGGTTGGCGTACATCTCACGCTGGTCGAAGTACACGGCCCCACCTGATGCGCGTCTGGCACCGGTCATCACGGTGAGCAAGGTGGACTTGCCCGCGCCGGATGGGCCGATAACGGCAACCAGCGAAGCGGGAGGCACCACGAAGTTGACCTGTTCAAGCAGCAGGCGTCCGTCGGGGAGAGCGAAGGAGACTTCCTGGCAGATCACGGATTGTGTTCTCGGGTCTGACGTGGCGACGGTTAGCAGCTCCCCGTCGAACCGGAGGCGCGTTGTACCGATCGTAATGGTGTCCCCTCGCGTGAGGGCAGAGTCCTCGACACTCACTCCATTGACCTGGATACCATTCATTGATCCAAGGTTCTCAATCGCATAGCCATGCGACGTTTTCTTGAGCACAGCGTGGTACCGCGATGCCTGAATATCTGAGAGGACCACGTCGTTGTCAGCCGCTCGCCCGATCGTAGTCAGCCCCGCCGGATTGATCAGAACCGAGTCGTCGCTGGGTTGATCCTCATTGTCCGACGGGGCTGGCGGACTTGTTCCAAGGACCACCTGTCGGCGCCGCTCTACGTGCACCTCCCCCCTTGGCGACCCGGATGTTGCCGCCTCGATGTGGATCTCGATCCCATCGTCCGGATCGGCCAGTAGCAGTCTCGCAACCCGGTCCAATTGCGTGATCTCGGGCAGGCGGTGTCCGTCCTGAAAGGTCCCGTTGCTACCGACGCTCCGGTACACCCAGACCCCGTCACGCTGAGCGACTTCTCCATGGAGTCGGGAGATCCGTGAATCCAGGATCACGACCTGGCAGTTGTGGCCCCTTCCGATCCTGAGAACTTCCCCAGGCCGAACCCGCCACTCCCGATCATTGAGACGCACCACCACCTGTGACGTCCCTCTCATATGGGCGTTCACGAGGGCACGACACGAAGCACTGTGGAGTAGGCGCCGCGCTCGTACTCCGAAACACGAACGACGACCCAGCCCTCTGGGAACCACTCCGAGATGTAGGCGTCGGTGGTGGACCCGCTCCCTTGCCCAGCGTGATCGTCAGAGTAGTAGGACGTCAGGTCATCCATGCCCACAATCCCCATGACGACGTCTCCGGTCTCGGAGACCGTTTCGAAAGTCCAAGAACCCTCAGTCAGGTAGTAACTCACGAAGTGAGCATTCCACCCTTCCCCTTCCACACTAGGCCCCTCGAGCGTAACGTCGCTTGTGGCATCGGTTGCGGCGGACACCGAAACGTAGAAGGCGGCGTCGCCCCCCCCAGAACTAAGAACGTCAATCGCCACGTCGTAGGTTCCTGGGATTAGTCGTGCAGCCAAGGCGGGATCGAGAGCGTGATTGTCCAGCCCCCCGATTGCCTCCGGTCGATCGTCGTTGGACAACTGGAACGACGAAGCCGTGTGCGACAGGCTCAGGGATAGATCGTCATCTTCTTCACCATGTACCGAGACAACGACGGTCGACTCTGTCGCTATGTCGAACCGACCAAGCCAAGTCTCCCCAGCTGCAACGGCCCCATTCACCGACTCACCTACCGTCAAGGGCGTGACAGTCACCGCGGGAGTGGTCGGCTCCGGAGTGGTCGGCTCCGGAGTGGTCGGCTCCGGAGTGGTCGGCTCCGGAGTGGTCGGCTCCGGAGTGGTCGGCTCCGGAGTGGTCGGCTCCGGAGTGGTCGGCGATGGGGTGGTGGATTCCCCTGCGTCGCCGTCCGCGTTGTTGTTGTTCGCGATCGCTAGTCCTCCCACTACCACGGCAGCCATCAGCGCGGCAGCCCCTATGACCATCGGTTTCGTTCGTGATGGTGACGCCGGATCATTGGTTGGTGGGGGCGATGCTCCTGCGTCGTGATCGCCACGGTCGACACGCTGGGTGAGAGCGTCGTGCAACACCGCGTCCTCAGCGGTGGCAGTGTCCGTGGTTCGACCCGGTGCGAGAGCGGTGTGCTCGTCATCGGGCCAGACCGGCGCGGGGGTGGCGTGCGGCCGGGGCGAGGGAGGAATACCTCGGAGTGCGGGCGCCATTACCTCCAACCGATCAGCCACCTGCCCCGCCGAGGGCCGGGCCAGCGGATGCTTTGCCACCATGTCCAGGATCAGGCTCCACAAGGGGTCAGGCACCCCCTCCGGGCGGCCCGGGAGGGCGTGGGCATGCATCGCCATCACCCGCGCGGTGGAATGCCCGGAGAACGGCGCACGGCCGTGGAGCATCTCGTAGAGCACGAACCCCAGTGAATACACGTCCACCGCGGCGCGGCAGTAGGTTGCTTATCGTCGAAGAGCTCAGGCGCGAGGTACTGGGCGGTGCCGATCAACGCGGTCTGCGTCGTTCCCGACGCCGACGCCAGAATCGCGATCCCAAAGTCGGCCAGCCGAGGCTCGGGCTTCGATCCGGCGGAGGTGTCGATCAAGATGTTGGCGGGCTTCAGATCTCGGTGTACCACTCCGGCCTCGTGCGCATACGCCAGCGCACCAGCCATCTTGGCCCCCATCCGGGCGACCTGGGCAGGGGCAATCGGTCCGCCCGCGCCGATCAGTTCAGCCAGATCCCCACCCTCCACCAGATCCATGACGATCGCCATTGTCTGACCCTCAATGACCATGTCATGAATTCGTACCAGGCCCGGGTGGTCAAGGCTGAGCAGAACCTCCCGCTCACGGATGAACCTGCGAACCACGTCTCGATCTGTGGCCAGGTCCTGCCGCAGGGTCTTGATCGCATACCGACCACCGCGATGATCACGGCCCAACCAGACCTGACCCATGCCTCCGTGACCGAGCTCCCGCTCGATCACATACCCGCTCCCGATGGCTCTATCGTTCACCAGGCACCACGGCCTTCCACGCGCATGACTGGGACCCTTGTCCGCCGCCTGGTGACAATGTAGCGCCCCCATCACCCCAGAGACTGGGTTCAGGCGAGTCGGCACATCAACTACTGACCGCCACCCCTTCAGCCTGATGCTCTCATTCCAAGCGGTGACCTCGGGCGCCAACGCGGCCGAGAGCATCTGTCGAGCTGCGTCACCCACGAGCACGTCCAGCAGCGACCCGCGGGTGGAGGCGCGTCCACTTGGACTCAAGATCCCTCGGACCACCGTGAGCAAGCGCGTTCCTTCCCAAGCCGCTGCTCCAACGCGACCCTGATCGGAGCTCTTACGGGCGTGACTTGCTCGGGAGGTACGCCACTTCAGGTCACCCCGCTCAGGGTCATCCACTCGTTCTGATCTTTTCTCCAGGCAAGCTGCAACCCTAACTACGTGGCTCGGCCCTAGGCTGAGCTCGCCGGCCTGCGGTCCGTTCAAGCGACGGACGGCCGGTAGGAACTACTTCGCCGCCGACCACACGACGGCGACTGACCACTGACCCCGCCATGAGTGCCCTGATGAGACGGGCCGGGACGGTTACACCCTCCTAACCCACGACCCACGCTACCGCGACTACATCAAGTCAATCTGGGTTACCCCCGGCAACAGTACGGGCTTAGACCCAATTCAGACCGACCTGGACAGGGACGGCCACGCCGATGCCAGTCCCTGCACGAACACCGTGTCATCGACGCGAATGGACATCGAACCGACGCCGCGACGTCGCCGCACCACCGCTCTGGACGTCGACCACAGGGTGTGCTACTTGTCCGCCCTCCCATGGATCGACAGCCAGTCCGCCGCGAGACGGACAGGGCGAAAGTTAATGTCCCGACCAACAGAAGTACGTGCCGGACCCGTCAACATCGACCCGGGCGGGGTGACTGCTCGGGACTCTCGCCAGATCTACCTGCATCAGGCGCCATCGCTTCTGACGCGCCCCATATCCGCGCCACCCCTGGCTGATTGCTACAGCTCATAGTCGGGGTATTCCATCCAATGAGCGGTCAGGTCGGAGGCGGTGCCCTCGTATGTGTGCAGGCGGCTAAGAGTCATCGTCGACTCATCGCTCCAGATAACTACGGCTTCGTTCTCTGCCTGTCGCTCGAAACCCCGCACGCCCCCGTCGTGGTACTCCAACGTAATGTCAATCGGTGCGTAGGAGACGCTCCCATGCATGGAGACGTATTCCTCGAAGGCTGCCCGAGCGTCCTCCACCGACTCGTAACTGGCGATCACTAGAGTGGCCGGCATGGCGGTGAGCGGGTCGTCGCAACTCATGCGGACGACGTGTGGCTCGGCGTCCCACGGCCAGAAGTGCGGGCCTTGACCATCGGTCAGTTCGCTACAGCTCGATCGATACGCAAGCTGATTGTCGGCGATTAGCTTGAGCATATCTCCTCCCGAGGCGATGACCGGGTGCGTGTTGCCGTTGGCCAGAGCCATGACGACGACCACCGACACCGCTGCCGCGGCGACGACACCCCCTGCCATTACGAGCATCTTCGCCGGTCGCCGTCGCGGCTCACCTTCATCCCTCTCACTTGGCAGGTCCAGCTTCTGCACAGCGGCGTGGGCCTCTGAGGAGCGTGATGGTGACGCCGGATCATTGGTTGGTGGGGGCGATGCTCCTGCGTCGTGATCGCCACGGTCGACACGCTGGGTGAGAGCGTCGTGCAACACCGCGTCCTCAGCGGTGGCAGTGTCCGTGGTTCGACCCGGTGCGAGAGCGGTGTGCTCGTCATCGGGCCAGACCGGCGCGGGGGTGGCGTGCGGCCGGGGCGAGGGAGGAATACCTCGGAGTGCGGGCGCCATTACCTCCAACCGATCAGCCACCTGCCCCGCCGAGGGCCGGGCCAGCGGATGCTTTGCCACCATGTCCAGGATCAGGCTCCACAAGGGGTCAGGCACCCCCTCCGGGCGGCCCGGGAGGGCGTGGGCATGCATCGCCATCACCCGCGCGGTGGAATGCCCGGAGAACGGCGCACGGCCGTGGAGCATCTCGTAGAGCACGAACCCCAGTGAATACACGTCCACCGCGGCAGTAGGTTGCTTATCGTCGAAGAGCTCAGGCGCGAGGTACTGGGCGGTGCCGATCAACGCGGTCTGCGTCGTTCCCGACGCCGACGCCAGAATCGCGATCCCAAAGTCGGCCAGCCGAGGCTCGGGCTTCGATCCGGCGGAGGTGTCGATCAAGATGTTGGCGGGCTTCAGATCTCGGTGTACCACTCCGGCCTCGTGCGCATACGCCAGCGCACCAGCCATCTTGGCCCCCATCCGGGCGACCTGGGCAGGGGCAATCGGTCCGCCCGCGCCGATCAGTTCAGCCAGATCCCCACCCTCCACCAGATCCATGACGATCGCCATTGTCTGACCCTCAATGACCATGTCATGAATTCGTACCAGGCCCGGGTGGTCAAGGCTGAGCAGAACCTCCCGCTCACGGATGAACCTGCGAACCACGTCTCGATCTGTGGCCAGGTCCTGCCGCAGGGTCTTGATCGCATACCGACCACCGCGATGATCACGGCCCAACCAGACCTGACCCATGCCTCCGTGACCGAGCTCCCGCTCGATCACATACCCGCTCCCGATGGCTCTATCGTTCACCAGGCACCACGGCCTTCCACGCGCATGACTGGGACCCTTGTCCGCCGCCTGGTGACAATGTAGCGCCCCCATCACCCCAGAGACTGGGTTCAGGCGAGTCGGCACATCAACTACTGACCGCCACCCCTTCAGCCTGATGCTCTCATTCCAAGCGGTGACCTCGGGCGCCAACGCGGCCGAGAGCATCTGTCGAGCTGCGTCACCCACGAGCACGTCCAGCAGCGACCCGCGGGTGGAGGCGCGTCCACTTGGACTCAAGATCCCTCGGACCACCGTGAGCAAGCAGGACCACCCGGCCTCACGGCTCAAGTTGCGAAGAGAAACCTAGCCGATAACGTCAGGCTCATTGATCCAGATCTCCTCGACGTGCGGGTCGTCGAGGTACTGCTGCAGCGGCCCGAGACCGGCCACTGACTCGAGCAGCAGCCGGCGGGCTTCCTCGGGGTCCTGCAGCGGACGGATCCCGCCCTCCAACGCACGGTCATCGAAGCCGGTGACGACCTCGCGCACGAGCTGCCGCAGGGCAAGATCATCGGTGACCGGGTCCAGGCGACGATGCCGGATCTGGTCGCGGACCTCGTCCTCCAGCGACTGGAATGTGCTCGACTGCACCCTGTCCCCCTAGCCTCCGGCAGCACCGGACCAAAACCTCCCCTGCGCTTCCCGGCAGGCACAATGGGAACCACATAACTGGCTCCACGCCCTCAGGTAAACAGATCTGACGAAACCTTTGCGAGGTTTTGGCAAATCTGTGGACAACTGCTGGGCTGTGGACAACTCTGCGGCTCAGGTGGCCAGAACCGGCACGATCGGACCGTGCAGCTGCGACTCTCCTTCGTCGACGGGCTCCGAGTCAGGACCGTGAGCGTCCGCGCTCCCCGGGGCTCGACCTGGGCGACCCTGGCCCCCGCCCTGGGCCTCGCCTGCCGGGACAGGCTGGTGGTGGAGTATGCCGGACGCACAGAAGCGTTGCGACCTCACGCTGTTCTGGGGTCACCACCACTGGTCCACGGCGTCACGATCCGCCCCGGAGAGCTGGACGAGCGGCTGGGACCTGAGGCCCCGGTGTCGGTCCTGGTCACGTCGGGACCAGACGCCGGGGCAGCCCATCGGCTGCGCCCGGGCAGCCACGTCACCTTCGGGCGGGACCCGTGGGTTGACGTGGTGGTGCACGACCCCGGCCTGTCTCGCCACCATGCCACCCTGTCCACCACACGAGCAGGGATCGTGGTCGAGGACGCAGCATCGACCAACGGAACCCGCCTCGGCGAGACGGTCCTGGACGAGCCAACGGTGTGGCCGCCCTCCGTCCCGCTGCGCCTCGGGTCCACGGTGCTTGAGCTGGCTCCGGACGCTGCCGCGGTGTCACGTGCGGTGCCCGACGGCGAGGGATACCTGGTCGTGCCTCCCCGGGACCGGCAGCCGCCCCCCATCGAGCCGGTGGCGTGGAAACTGCCGTCGCTGATCACACCCACCCCGCCGACCCCACCCGCCGTCCTGGGTTGGTTGCTGCCCGTCCTGGTGTCCGTCCTGCTGGCTGTCGCCCTGCGGATGCCTGCTCTCATGCTCTTCGGGCTCATGGCCCCCGCCATGTCGCTCGGCGGATATCACGGCGAGCGCCGCCGGCATCGTCGCGAGTGCGCGCGGACACGTCAGGACCACGCACGCCAGGTGTCGCAGGTCCGTCGCACCGTGCTCAAGGCGGTGTCCGACGAGGCCCACACCCGCGCCGAGCGGGTGCCCGACCTGGCCCGCCTCCTGCGGGCAGCAGCATCCACCAGCGACCTGCTGTGGAGCCGCTCCCACGACACCGTGCTCTGTCGCCTCGGCCTGGGTGTGCAGGCCACGATGGTGTCGTTGGACGGAGACCTGCAGGCCGGTGTCGGCATCCCGATCGAGGTGGACCTGTCCGGCGGGCTGGCCCTTGTCGGTGTCCCGGAGGCGGTGCACGCACTTGCCCGCAACGTGCTGGTCCAGCTCGCCGTGCTGCACGCACCGAGCCGACTCCGGATGAGAGCACGCGAGGCCGGGCCCGCGTGGGACTGGCTGGCCTGGCTGCCGCACACGCGAGAGGAGTCGCCGGCGCGCGAGACCACCGCCACCATCACCCTCCACGACCTGACGGGGAGCGGACAGCACGGAGTCGGGCACCCACCGATCTCCTGCGCTGCATCGGCTCCTGCCGGACGCGACGCGGGCTCCGCTCTCGTCCGGGACATCCCGCTCGTGTTGTGCGAGGAGGAGTCACAGGTGCCTGACCTGGCGACGGTGGTGCGCGTCAGCGGCACACAACTGCAGGTGCAGACCGCAGACGTCGTGATTGCGGGCACTCCCGACCTGCTCTCGCGGCCGCGGGCTGTCCGGGCGGCTCGCCTCCTTGCCGCGCTCGCCGACCGTTCTGGCGGTGCAGCCACCAGCGCGGTCCCAGAGACCGTGCCCTTTTCCGCGGTTGCCCCGACCACCATCACCGGGGCCGAGGTCACCGACCTATGGCGGGCCGAACCCCGGGCGACCCGCTTCCCCCTCGGTCAGGACGCAGAGGGCGCCGTCACCCTCGATCTCGTCGCGGACGGCCCGCACGCACTGGTGGCCGGCACCACCGGGTCGGGCAAGTCCGAGCTGCTCCGCACGCTGATCGCCTCCCTGGCGCTCGTCAACCGCCCCGACGAGCTAGTCCTGGTGCTGGTGGACTACAAGGGCGGATCGGCCTTTGCCGACGCCACGGCGCTCCCGCACGTCGTGGGCATGGTCACCGATCTCGACCCCCATCTCGCGGACCGTGCCCTGACCTCACTGACTGCCGAGCTCAGACGTCGAGAGCGCATCCTGGCCCATGCCGGCGTGCCGGACCTTCCGGCATACCAGGCTCTCAGCGGTCTCGCACCGCTGCCACGACTCGTGCTGGTGATCGACGAGTTCCGCGCCCTGGCCGAGGAACTGCCGGACTTCTTGGAGGGGCTGGTCCGCATCGCCGCGCTGGGCCGCTCCCTGGGGGTGCACCTGGTGCTCGCGACCCAGCGACCCGGTGGCGTGGTCTCGGCAGACGTGCGCGCCAACGTCAACCTCCGGATCGCCCTGCGGGTGCGCGATTCCTCTGACTCCTACGACGTCCTCGACTCCCCTGCGGCCGCGCAGCTGCCCGAGGGTGTCCCCGGACGGGCGCTGGTCCGGACCGGTTCCTCGCCGCCTCGTGAGCTCCAGGTCGCCAGCGTCACACTGCCCGCCACACCGTCCGAGGACGTGCGCCATCTCAGCATCAGCACCGTGTCCGATCTCTGGGCCACCGACAGACACGCTGTGCCAGAGACGAACTCGACCGACATTCCTGACGGACAATCCACGCTGGTGCGTGTCGTCGCCGCCACGACCGAGGCCGCAACCTTCGTCGGCGCCCACGCCCCCTCCTCCCCGTGGCTGCCGCCGCTGCCGGAGACCCTCTCGCTCGCCGGTCTGTCGGGCCACACCGACCCGCCGGCCGAGGGCGAGGGCGAACACACGGCCTACGCGCTCCCCCTCCTGCTGACCGACCTGCCGACCCAGCAGGCCCAGGCCGTGCACGTCTGGCAGCCCCTGCTGGAAGGTCACCTCGGCATCGTCGGGGCCGGTCGGACCGGCCGGACCACGCTGGTGCGCACCGCCCTCGCTGGACTGGTGGCGCACCACCCCGACGACGTGCACATCTATGCCTTCGACATGGGCGCCAGCATCGGGCCGATCGGTGACGCCCCGCATGTGGGTGCCGTGCTGGGCCCGGCGGACGTCGCCAGGGGAGCTCGGGTGATCGGCCACCTGATCACGCTGGTGGAGGCGCGTCAGCGTGACCTCGCCGCACGAGGACACACCTCGCTGTCCGAGCAACGCGCCTCAGGCGACCAACCATGGCCGCTCGTCGTGCTGGTCATCGACGGCTGGGCCCGCTTCGCCGAGGTGTTCGGTGAGGCCGACCGTGGACGGCCGTTCGATCAGGTGACCCAGCTCCTGCGCGAGGGCCTCGCGGTCGGGGTGGTCGCGCTCCTGACCGGTGACCGCACACTGCTCGGGGGACGCATCGCCCCGCTGGTGCCGCAGCTGTGGGCACTGCGCCTGACCGACCCCTCCGACCTGCTGCTGGCCGGACTGACCCGAGGACAGGTGCCATCGCGTATGCCGCCAGGCCGGGTCGTCCGTCTGCGGGACGGCGTCGTGGGGCAGGTCGCGACCGTGGGTGCGTCGGCTGAGGGAGCCGACCAGGTCACCGCGTTGGACCGGCTCGTGCGGGCGAGCCTCGACCACTCCGCCAGCGTGCCACCGCGCCGCTTCCGCCCGCTGCCGCGGACCATCACCCTGTCCGAGCTCGCAGGCAGGGGGCCGTTGCCTGCCGGGCTGCTCGTCGGCGCGGGCGGGGACGGTGCGGATCCACGCGTGATCCCGGTCGGGCCGGGTGGTCCCGGGGCCATTGCCGTCCTGGGACCGCCGGGCAGCGGTCGCACCACGACCCTGCGCACACTCGAAACGGCAGCAGGGCAACGGGGCTGGGTCGTCGTGTCCGTGGCCGACGAGCATCTGCACGACCCTGCCCTGCTCGCGGACGCGCTGCACGCTGCGAGCAGCGAGGAGCGCGGAGTGCTGGTGACGACGGAGCTGGAGGACCTGGCCGGCACGCAGACGGAGGACGCGCTGATGGCCTGGCTCGCTCAGGCGGGGGTCCGTCCCGCTGCCGGCCCAGCGTCACCGAGCAGACTCCTGGCGTGTGCTGGCGGCACGGACAGCTTCGGCGGCTTTCGCGGACTGGGTCAACGCGTGGCCCGCGAGCGCACCGGGATCGTGCTGCAACCAGTCAGCCCCCACGACGGGAGCGCCCTAGGATTCAACGTGCCCTGCGGTGACCTGCCCCTCCCGGGTCGGGGCGTGCTGGTGCTGCGCGGTGAGACCAGCCCGATCCAGGTGGCTCACCCGGGCAGCTGACTGCTCTCATCCAGGCGGCCCATCAGCAGCGTGGAAGCGATCGTGACGATGGCTGTGACCAAGATGGCGGCGGCCAACCCGGCCGGCGCGAACTGGAACATCGCGATGCCCAGCGGCACCAGCAGGAAGTTGAACGCGATCGCCGGTGCCTGGGCCCGAGGGTGACGCCGCCACAGGCCGGCTGCGACATAGCTGAGTCCGACGACGAAGACCACCATGGTCACCACCGACATCAGCACGATCATCACGTCGGTGCTCTCTCCGAGCACCAGCTCGACCAGATAGAACACGGCAAACCCCGCAATGGCCAGTGCCTCCAGCCCGATCAGCACGGCGGCACACCGACCGAGCGCGAACTGACGGCTGGTGGGTGCGGTGGAGGTCACGGGCATGGAGCCAAGCGTAATCTCCCGGCCCCGCGCTGCGGGACCGGGCGAGCACGGGGTCCGCGACCTGCAGTCAGCTCGTCGACAGCAGCCGGATCACCGCACGCTCGAGCTTGGCGCGCACGTGCGGGCGGTCCAGGTTGTCCGAGCCGACGCGCTCGATCGCTGCGGCGATGGTGCGACCGGACTCCTGGGCGCTCACCACGCGCGGGTCGACATAGGAGCCCCGGGCCACCGCGGGGGTGTTGCCCAGGTCGTCAGCAACCCTGCTCATCACCTCACGCAGGATCCGACGCCGCTCGGTGTCGCTGGCCGGCTCCTGCGCCTCCGCCAGATAGAGCGCCGCCCGCACCGTCGCCTGCCACGTGCGCAGGTCCTTGACCGAGCACTCCTCCCCCGCGAGCTCCTTGAACCTGGTGTTGATGTCGTCGGCGTGCACCTCGCGCCAGTCGCCGCCGGCCGCGGGGCGATAGCAGAACAACCGGTCCGTCCCGGTGCGCGCACGGCGCAGTGCCTTGACCAGCTCGGACAGGTCCTTGTCCTTGAGCGTGACATCCCGGTCCAGACCCCCCTTGGCGACGAAGCTGAACCGCACGGCCGTGCCCTTGACAGAGACGTGCTCGCGCAGCAGCGTGGCGACGCCGTGCGTGTCGTGCTCCTCGGCATACGCCTCGCCACCGGTGCGGAACGCGCCGGAGTCCAGCATCCGCAGCATCCCGGCCAGCACCCGCTCGGAGGTCAGGCCGTCCGAGCGCAGGTCCTTGGTGATCTGCGCACGCACGGTCGGGAGCCGCCGGGCCATCGCGACGACCCGGTCGTGCTTGGCATCGGCCTGCTTCTGCGACCACCCGGGGTGATAGATGTATTGCCGCCGGCCCGCGTCGTCGGTGCCGATCGCCTGGATGTGGGTCAGCTCGTCGGGACTGATCCACACGTCCCGCCACGCGGGTGGGATCGCCAGGGCATCGATGCGTTCTTTGACCGCGGCACCCACCGCACGCCCGGTCGGTCCGGCATAGCTGAAGCCCCGGCCGCGACGGCGCCGGGTGATGCCCGGGGCATCAAGGTCGGCGCGGCGCAGCCGGGGCATCGTCTGTGGTCCGCTCAGAAGACCGGTTTGCCACCGGTCACGCCCACCACGGTCCCGGACACATAACTGGCGTCCTTGGGCGAGGCGAGGAAGACGAACGCGCCCGCCAGCTCGGCCGGCTGACCGGCCCGACCGAGCGGGGTGTCGGCACCGAACTTCTCCATGCTCTCGGCCTCCTTGGTGGCCGGCTGCAGCGGCGTCCAGATGGGCCCGGGCGCGACGGCGTTGACCCGGATCCCGCGCTCGCCGACCTGGGCCGCCAGGTTGACCGTGAAGTTGTTGATCGCGGCCTTGGTCGCGGCATAGTCCAACAGGCTCGGCGACGGGTCATAGGCCTGGATCGAGCTGACGTTGATGATGCTGGCGCCTTTGCCCAGGTGCGGGAGCGCCGCCTTGGTCAGCCACATCAGCGCATAGAGGTTGGTCTTGAAGATCCGGTCCATCCGCTCGGTGCTCATGTCCTCCAGACCCGAGTCCCGGGCCCACTGCGCACCGGCGTTGTTGACCAGGATGTCGAGACCACCGAGCTCCTGGACCGTCTTGTCGATGATCTCCTGGCAGGTCGACTCCTGCATGATGTCGCCCGGGCACAGCACTGCCGTGCGACCCGCCTTGCGGATCCACTCGGCCGTGTCCTCGGCGTCCTCCTGCTCCTCAGGCAGATACGACAGGACGACGTCGGCACCCTCACGGGCAAACGCTATCGCGACCGCCCGGCCGATGCCTGAGTCGCCTCCGGTCACGACCGCCCGCAGTCCCTCGAGCTTGCCGCTGCCCTCATAGGTGTCCTCACCGTGGTCGGGCACCGGGTCCATCTGCTTCGTGCTGCCGGGAGGCTCCTGGCGCTGCGCCGGGAACCCGCCGGCGTCGTTGGTCATCTGCTCGGCCTGCTGGGCCACTGGTGACTCGGGCATATCCTGACCTCCTGCGGTCGCTTCGGTTTCACCGTCCACGCTAGGACGCGGCCGCAGCCCACGCGCTCCGAGAGGTTGCCCCCGGTTGACCCTCACCCTGGTTGAGGCCGCACAGTGGTCCCGTGACCGACACCTCCTCGCGCCTGCTCGCGATCGGCGAGCTCTCCCGCGCCAGCGGCCTGACCGTCAGCGCCCTGCGCTTCTATGACCGCGAGTTCGTGCTCGTGCCCGCCGAGGTCGACCCGGACACCGGCTACCGCCGCTACTCCCCCGGCCAGGTGCAGCAGGCCCGGCTGCTCGCGGGGATGCGCCGGGTCGGCATGCCGCTGGCCGAGATGAGCGCGGTCCTGGAGTCGCTGCCGGACACCGAGGTCGCCGAGGACCTGCTCTCCGCCCACCTGCGCCGACTCGAGGACGGTCTCACCGACGCGCGCCGCGAGGTGGCGCGGCTGACCGGACTGCTCTCTGGGCCCCGTCAGGAGCCGCTCGAGCTCGTCGTCGACGCCTCCGCACTCGCCCGGGCGATCGACAGCGTGCGTTATGCCGCGTCGACCGATCCTGACTTCCCGATGCTGTGCGCGGTGCTCGTCGACCCGCACCCGGACGGAGTGCGGCTGGTGGCCACCGACCGCTACCGCCTGGCGGTCGCCGAGGTCGAGGGTGCCCCTGCCGGCCACGCCGAGGGGCGTATGTCGTTGCTCCCGACCACGCTCGTCGACCGGTTGCGCAGGGCCCTGTGGGAGACGTGGCACGAGGCTGGCGGAGGCCTGCGGGTCCAGCTGCGGATCTCTCCCCACCACTTCACCGCCGTGCTGCCCGGGGGCGTGGGCGGCGGGAGCGAGGAGGTCGTGGGCGAGACCCTGGGGCTGGACTTCCCTGACTACCGCCGGCTGCTGCATGACGAGCGCGCCCCGGAGGCGACCTCGACGCGCATCCCGGTGGTCGACATACTCGCTGATCTTGCGGAGCTGTCGCAGCCTCGCGTCCACCTGGGGACAGCGGGTGTGACGACCGATCCCGGCGACGGGGTCTTGGTGGACCGGGCCTTCCTGTGGGAGGCGGCGAGCACCCTCGGTGAGGGCTATGCGGTGCTCCCGACCGATGGCGAGATCGCGCCCCTGGCGCTGCGTGGCGCCGATGGTGCCCGCCTGTCGCTGGTGATGCCGGTCCGTCCGGAGCCCGCACCGTGAGCGTCCTGCTGCATGTGTGCGGCGCGTGCCGGCACCGGGAGACCTCCCACCAGGGCGGTGACCGCGGCTACAGCGGCTGTCCGTGTTGCCGGGACACGGGAGACATCGACCCCGAGCCGCTGCTCGTGCAGACCTGGGCGCTGCCTGGCTGGGCGATCGAGCCGCTCTATCGACCTGGGTCCCAGTGGAATGCCGGCACCACGCACCGTCTGGAGCTGTGTGACTGCGCGGGCTGTCACGCCCGCTACCGCGAGCTCGCGGCCGAGGCAGCCACCGCCTCCTCGACGACCGGCACCAACCTGGCGCGCAGCGGCTCAAGCAGCGAGACGGCATAGGTGTTGGTGATGTGCGACCCCTGGCGATAGACCAGCACGTCACCGATGACCGGTGGGCAGTCCTCGAGGGGGCAGATCCAGTCGTTCATCGTCAGGAAGGTCGCCGTCGCGACCCGGGCGGCCGCCTCCCGAAGAGCCGTGGTGCCACTGCCGTCGGAACGGCCAAAGGCACAGTGGGAGACGTCGTCACGGTGCTCGGAGACACACTCATAGACGGACACCTCACCTGGGCTCGGGGTGTCTGAGAGCACGATGACGGGCACCCCGACCCGACCCAGGTCCGACCAGTAGTCGACATAGCCCGCCGAGAGCCGGTCCCGCCGCTCCTGCCCCGTGCCCTCGCCGGCACCATGCTTGACACCCGAGACGATCACGACGTCTGGCTGCTCGGGGCCGAGGAGCCGTTCGTGGACCCGCTGACCCCACTGCAGGCAGCTGCCGTCGTCATCGATCGTGGCGGCCGTCCAGGTGCACCCCGACCGGGTGTAGAGGTGCAGCGCCCACCCCTGCTCGGTCGCGAGCTGCTCGAGGACATCGCCCCACTGGCCGATCTTGGAGTCGCCGACCAAGGCCACGACCAGCTCCCCGTCGGGATCGCCCGCCACGCAGCGGACCACCTCGGTCTCACCGAGCTTGCCGGAGCAGCCGCGAGCATAGAGGGCGGGCACGTCCTTGGTGGCCAGCAGGGGATCAGGCGAGATCGACTCCGGCGTGAGGTCGATCCTGGAGAGGTCTGGCCCCGTCGCGGCCAGGTCCGGCACCCGGTCGCCCTCGCCCTCGCCCTGGCTCGTGTTCGGGGCGGTCGAAGCGGTCGCCCCGTTGCCGTCGCCGTCGCCGTCGCCGTCGACGTCGACGTCGACGTCGACGTCGCCCGAGCCTGGCCCTGTGGGCTCCACGGCAGGCTGGTCCCCGCCCAGCATGGCGCTGGCTCCCGGAGCCGCCTCGGCCTGCTCGATGGAGGAGGCCATCCCCCGCACCAGGGTGAGCCCCGCGCCCACCCCGAGCACGGTGCAGGCTGCTCCGAGGCCGAGCGCGAGGGTGGGCAGCCTGGACATCACCGGTGCCGAGCGGATCGGGTTCTCGACCAACGCATAGGTCAGCCGTGCCGGGACATAGGAGAGTGCGGCGATCGCCACGCCCTGCCAGAGGGAGAGCTCGCCCCAGGCCGCTGCCGCGACCACCAGCAGCGGCCAGTGCCACAGATAAAGGGAGTATGACGTGGCACCGATCTCGCGCATCGGTGCGGCTCCCAGGAGCCGGACCGGGCCACGGGAGCGAGCAGCGAAGCCTCCGGCGATGACGGCGGCGGTGCCCAGCGTCGGCAGGAGTGCGGCAGACCCGGGCCAGGGCGTCGCCGGTCCCAGGAGCGTTGCGGACGAGGCCAGGGCCAGCAGTCCGGCCCACGCGATTCCGGTCGCCGGCCCCGGGGCCACGCGCTGCCAGAACGGCGCGGTGATGGCAACCAGGCCGCCGATCCCCAGCTCCCATAACCGGGTCGTGGTGACGAAGTAGGCGGTCTCGGGCTGAGTCGCCGTCGCCACCACCGACCACCCGAGCGACGCCAGGACGACCAGCACGAGGAGCGCACCAAGCACGGGGCGGGTCCGCAGGCGGTGACGGTGGACCAGCCACGCGCCGAGCACAATCAGCAGGGGCCAGAAGATGTAGAACTGCTCCTCCACCGCGAGCGACCAGTAGTGCTGCACCGGTGACGCGACCGAGTCCTCGGCCAGGTAGTCGACCGACCGGCTGGCCAGGCGCCAGTTGACCAGATAGGCCGCTGACGCCACCAGGTCGCCACCGATCTCGGCCCACCGGATCCTGGGGATGAACAGCCAGCTGAGGATGCCGGTCGCGACCAGCACCAGCGAGGCCGCCGGCAGCAGCCGCTTGGCGCGGCGGGCATAGAAGGTGAGCAGAGAGACCCGTCCCGAGCGCTCGACCTCACGGACCAGCAACCCGGTGATCAGGAACCCGGAGATGACAAAGAAGACGTCGACCCCGGCGAAGCCGCCGGGCGCGAAGGGCAGGCCCGCATGGAAGGCGAGCACCATGAGCACCGCAACCGCCCGGAGGCCCTCGATGTCGGGACGGAAGTGCGCGGTGCCGGAGTGTCTTCCGGGCACCTGTGCAGCCTACTTCCCGGGACCTGTCAGGACGTGCCCGTGAGCGCGGCGCGCCGGGACGGACGACTGGGCTCCGTCACGACACAGCGCAGGCTGGCGTCGTCGCCGTCGCAGCAGGAGGCTTCCCGATCTGGGGGATGCCCAGGCTGACGGCCGGCCGGCCGGACCCGGGGGTGTCCTGCAGCGCCTCCCAGGCGTCGCCACCGCGGGTGCGGCGCACGGCATACTGCCCGCCGTTCACCCCGGAGTCGGCCACCAGGTGGTGCGGTGCGCCATAGGTGACCTCGACCGTGACCATATCGCCCGGCCGCGGGATCTCAGCCCCCTCGGGCACGGCGAAGTGCACCAGCCGGTTGTCTCGAGCGCGGCCGGACATCCGCTGGGTCTCCGCGTCCTTTCGGCCCTCGCCGGGAGCCACGAGAACCTCGACCTCGCGACCCTCCAGCGTGCGGTTCTCGGCCCAGGAGACCTCCTCCTGCACCGCGATGAGCCGCTCGAAGCGCTCCTGGACGACGGCCTTGGGCACCTGGTCGTCCATCTCGGCGGCGGGTGTGCCGGGACGGATGGAGTATTGGAAGGTGAACGCCGACGAGAAGCGTGAGGCACGCACGACGTCGAGGGTGCCCTGGAAGTCCTCCTCGGTCTCGCCGGGGAAGCCGACGATGATGTCGGTCGTGATCGCCGCGTCCGGGATCTGCTCACGCACCGCGTCGATGATCCGCAGGAACTTGCTGCTGCGATAGGAGCGGCGCATGTCCTTGAGCACCTTGTCCGACCCGGACTGCAGGGGCATGTGCAGGCTCGGCATGACGTTGGGTGTCTCGGCCATCGCGGTGATCACGTCGTCGGTGAACGCGGCGGGGTGCGGGCTGGTGAAGCGGACCCGCTCCAGGCCCTCGATCTCACCGCAGGCGCGCAGCAGCTTGCCGAACGCGAGCCGGTCACCGAACTCCACGCCATAGGTGTTGACGTTCTGCCCGAGCAGGGTGATCTCCACGACGCCCTGCGCCACGAGCGCCTTGACCTCGGCGAGGATCTCACCGGGTCGGCGGTCCTTCTCCTTGCCGCGCAGCGCCGGCACGATGCAGAAGGTGCAGGTGTTGTTGCAGCCCACCGAGATCGACACCCAGCCGGAGTATGCCGAGTCGCGCCGGGTCGGCAGGGTGGACGGGAAGGTCTCGAGGGACTCGAGGATCTCGACCTCGGCCTCCTTGTTGTGCCGGGCGCGGTCCAGCAGCGCCGGCAGCGAGCCGATGTTGTGGGTGCCGAAGACGACATCGACCCACGGCGCCTTCTCCACGATGGTGCTGCGGTCCTTCTGCGCGAGGCAGCCGCCGACCGCGATCTGCATGTCCGGGTTGGCCAGCTTGGCGGGGCGGAGCTGACCGAGGTTGCCATAGAGCTTGTTGGCAGCGTTCTCGCGCACCGCGCAGGTGTTGAAGACGACGACGTCGGCGGTGTCCGGGCGCCGGTCCTTCGGGACGCTGGCGAGCTCGACGTAGCCAGCCGTCTCCAGCAGGCCGGAGAGCCGCTCGGAGTCGTGCACGTTCATCTGGCACCCGTGGGTGCGCACGTCATAGGTCTTCATCGCAGTGTTCATCGCACCCACAAGGGTAACCGCGGACCGACGCAGGTGGTGCCGACCCCGTGCTGTGCCGTCAGCGAGCTCGGGCACGCCGCAGGCGCCGTGCGGTGCGCACGTCGTCGAAGACCGGCATGAGGCCGGTCGCCAGCAGCACCAGGGCGAACGGGATGACTGCCGGATAGCCGATCCAGCTGTAGCCGAGCGCCCCGGCCACCCCGCCCCCGGCAAAGAGCAGCACCATCGTGGAGAGCAGCACCAGCTTGGCGCCGTCGTGGTGGACCGGCGGGACGTTGGCCTTGCGGTTGCGATAGAGCGCCTTGCCGATCTCGATGCCGATGTCGGTGACCATGCCGGTGACGTGCGTGGTGCGGATGCGTGCGCCGGAGACCTTGGTGATCAGCGCGTTCTGCAGGCCCATGACATAGCCCAGGACCGCGATGATGAGCACCTCGGCCCCCACCCGGTCGAGGCTGTTGGCCAGCAGACCGAAGAGCAGGATCAGCAGCGCCTCGATGACCAGCACCAGAGCGAAACGGCCAGCGGCATCCCGGCGCCGCATCCAGTTGAACATGATCGCGGTGGAGGCGGCGCCTGCGATGAACGAGACGATCGCGGTGCCGGGCGGGATGATCAGGGCCCACTTGCCGGCCGCGACGTGATCGGACACCGAGGCGGTCATCCCCGTCATGTGCGAGGTGTAGATCGCCACCGCGACGAAGCCGACCGCGTTGATGGCACCCGCCACGAACGACATGACATAGGCCAGGTGACGGTTGCCCAGCTCGCTCCTGGTGACCCCTGTCAGCTCCCGGCCATAGGCACCGACCAGCGCCCTGTGACGCACGAAGTGCGAGGGCTCGTGAGGGCTGGGCTGACTCGTCATGACGCGGCCATCGTACGGATGACTCCTTCCAGCCGCGCCCCATCCGTCTCGTGCTGTCGACGGAACGCACCAGGTCTATGGTCTGGGGATACGACCTTCGGAAAGGAGTCCCGCGATGAGCGACCAGACGAGCAGGGAGAACCTGGACGGCGAGTACGGCACCTACAGCCTCGACGACGAGGACCAGCTGCAGCCCGAGGACACTCTTGACGGCACCGGGGACCCGCTGGACGCCGGCTATCAGACGGCCGACCGCCTGCAGGGAGTCACGGCCTGGGGCACGACCGCTGAGGAAGAGCGCACCGACGAGACGATCGAGCAGCGCATCGGTCAGGAGGTGCCGGACCCCGACTCTGCCTATGGCGCGCCCGACAACGAGAGCGGGCTCGACGAGGACCCGCGGGTCGGCGGCGACGACCAGGACTCCATCCCGGCCGACCGGGACTGGGTCGGTGAGTCCGCCGAGCACGTCGGCCGGCTGGTGGCGCCGGACGAGGGGATGGGGCCGGACACCGAGAAGGACATGGTCGCCCGGGGCACCGGCAACCCCGACCGCTCCCCCGAGGGGTCGGCCGTGCACTACGTGGACGACAACGAGGAGTCTGGCGACTGATCGGTCTCCCTCGGCCGGCCGGTCTCGCTCGTGGACCGTCAGTCGCGTTGGTGCTCGGGCAGGTCGTCGAGCGCCTCGCGGATGATCTGGAACGCCACGGCGCTGTCATAGCCCTTCCGGGCCAGGAAGCCCGCGAGCCGCCTGGTCTGGACCGTCTTGTCCAGGCCGCGCATCGTGCGCAGCCGTGTGTCGACCAGCTCGCGGGCGCGGTCTCGTTCGGAGTCTGGCTCGACGTCAGACAGCGCATCCTCGATGAGCTCGTCGGGCACGCCCTTGCGGCGCAGCTCGTGACCTAGCGCCCGTCTGGCCAGCCCCTTGGACTCCTGACGGCTGCGCACGAGCATCCGCGCATAGGCCGCGTCGTCAACCAGCCCGACCTCCACCATCCGGTCGAGCACCACCGTGGCGACCTCGTCGTCACAGCCCTTCTGCCGGAGCTTGTCGGCCAGCTGCTGGCGTGTGCGCGGAGCTAAGGTCAGCTGCCGCAGGACGATCTGCCGAGCCACGTCGTGCGGGTCCGGCTCAGCGTCGGCTCGGGCTGGCTCGGGGATGTCAGCGTCGCGGGCGACGACCTGTGCCGTCGCCTCGGCCGCCTCCGCGTCCGCCAGCGCCTCCCGCGCCCGGGCCAGCCGCTCGGCGGCTGACCCGGCCGGGGACTCGTCAGTGACCTGCCTGCCGCCCTGCTCTGCGTTGTGGTGAGTCATCCGACTCAGAAGTTGACCGAGACCTCACCAGTCTTGGGGTCGACGCCGTCGGGGACAGCCTCCAGCCCACCGTCGGCCACACCCTCCGGGCGGGGCCCGATGCCGAGCTTGGTCTTGACCTTGCGCTCGATCTCGTCAGACAGGTCCGGGTTGTCCTTCAGGAACTGGCGGGCGTTCTCCTTGCCCTGTCCGAGCTGGTCACCCTCGTAGGTGTACCAGGCACCGGCCTTGCGGACGAACCCGTGCTCGACGCCCATGTCGATCAGGCCACCCTCGCGGGAAATGCCCTGGCCATAGAGGATGTCGAACTCGGCCTGCTTGAACGGCGGGCTGACCTTGTTCTTGACGACCTTGACACGGGTGCGGTTGCCGACCGCGTCGGTGCCGTCCTTCAGCGTCTCGATGCGACGCACGTCGAGACGGACCGAGGCATAGAACTTCAGCGCCTTGCCACCGGTGGTCGTCTCGGGGCTGTTGTGCACCATGACACCGTCGACGAAGTAGTTGTGCGTGCCGTCCACCTCGATGTCGAAACGGTTCATCGATCGGGTCTGCGGCTTGACCTTGGCCTCGAGCACCCGGTTGGGCACCAGTACCTCGCGCGGCTCGACGAACTCCGGCTCGACGGCAAACTGCCCACGCTGGTGCGGCAGCAACTTGTAGTCCATCGAGGGGTGCACGTAGGGGGCCACGATCTCCTGGAACCGCGCCGACCCGGCGGTGGTCATCTGGAGCACCGCCTTCTGCGCCGTGCCGCGCGCCTTCCACCCGCAGTCGACCCCGTGCTCGTCGCGCAGATAGTCCACCAGACGGTCCCGTGAGCCGGGACTCATTGACTCCACCCCGAACTCGACTCGCCCGCTGCCACCTGCGGTGCGCTCCTGCAACCCCTGGCTGCGCGCGGCGAACGAGCCATCGTCCATGAACCACACCGCGAGCGCGAGGGGGGTGAGCGCCTTGAGGTATTCGGTGGTGATGTGCTTCTTGCCGTCACCGAAGTAGACGACATCGCGCAGTTCACCCAACTCAGCCAGCGGCTGGAAGTCCACGTGCACAGCACCGGTCGGTCGAACTGTCCGTGAGTGCCCGATGTTGCCGAGCATCGAGACCTTCCAGTCCAGGTAGTCCACCTGACGAGCGCCGTGGCCGAGCCGGTAACGCACCCCGGACCGGTCGCGAGCGTTGGGAGCAAGGTGCCCGTCACCCATCAACCCGCCGAGAATGGTCTGCCACTGGGTGTCGCTCAGGCGCGCGGTCTCGGCCGTCAGCACGCGGTCGCCAGCGATGAGTTCGCCGGCCTCGCGCCAGCCCCCCGGAGTCCTGATGAGGTGGTTCTCCGTTGCCGCGAACTGTGACCGTCCGTTGCCGCCGGACTTGGCGACGGTGAACTGCAGGAATCGCTCGGTCGGCCCGTTGTTGAACCAGTTGGTGACGGGGCGGTTGACGATGCTGTCCGTGACGGGGTCGTAGGTGCGCACCTCGACCGGCAACTTCTGGTTGACGATCTTGCCGATCTTCTCGGTCGAGCCGTCCGCGAGGGTGACGCGGGTGCTGTAGGAGAAGCACCCGAACATCACGCCGATCTTTTCGCGGAGCTGGTTGATGAAGATCGCCGTGGTGCCGGTGTTGCTCAGCGCACCGGTGATCTTGCGCAGCGCCTGCGACATCAGCCGGGCCTGCAGACCCACGTGGCTGTCGCCCATCTCGCCCTCGATCTCGGCACGGGGAACCAGCGCTGCCACCGAGTCGATGACGATGATGTCCAGCGCGCCGGAGCGGATCAGCATGTCCGCGATCTCGAGCGCCTGCTCACCGGTGTCCGGCTGGCTGACCAGCAGCGCGTCGGTGTCGACGCCGAGGTTCTTCGCATACTCCGGGTCGAGCGCGTGCTCGGCGTCGATGAACGCCGCGATGCCGCCGGCCTTCTGTGCGCTGGCCACAGCATGCAGGGCCACGGTCGTCTTTCCCGAGCTCTCCGGGCCATAGATCTCCACCACGCGACCCCGCGGGAGTCCACCGATCCCGAGCGCGACATCCAGCGCGATGGCCCCAGTGGGGATGACCGCGATCGGCGGGCGGACATCGTCGCCCAGACGCATGACCGCGCCCTTGCCGTGAGACTTCTCGATCTGCGCCATGACGGTCTCAAGGGCCTTGGTCTTGTCCCCGTTGATCTGCATGGTCCTGCTCGGCTGTGCTGCCATGTCCTGCTCCTTCGCACTCGTGGATGGGCGCGCCTACCGGCGACCGACTGCGGCGTGCCCCGACCCGTGGGTCGCGTGCTCATCCGTGTCCTGTCAGACGCTAGATGCCTCCACCGACACTCCTCCGGGACAGGCGCAAGCCTGTGCACAGACGAGGTGACGCGATGGCACCTGTGGACCACGTTAGTCGAATGTGTGTACGAGAGTGCGCGACACGCCCGTCGGTCCTCCACGCGGGCTGTCTCGCGGAGAGCGCCGCCTCGCCCACGGCTCAGCTGCCCGCAGTCTCCAGCAGGTAGTCCTTGTCGACATCGCTCCAGTCGAGGGCGATGACGCCCTCGGTGGCGGCGGCCCGACTGAACTGCAGGAAGGAGCGGTAGCCCAGCTTCTTCTCCGAGAAGCCCGGCTCCTTGCGGCGCAACTGGTCCTTCAGCCCGGACAGGGGCACGCTCTCCTGGCCCTTGGACAGCTCGTCCACCACCGAACGAAGCAGCGCGAAGGCCTCCTCCTTGTTCCCGGTCTCGGGGAGCAGGATCTCCGGGTCACCCTTCGCGGGACCCTCGGACAGCTCGATCACGTTGCGGTCGGCCAGGTGACGCAGCAGCTCCCCGAACGCGCGGAAGCCATAGTCAGCCTCGCTGAAGGTCGGGTCCTTGCGCACCAGGGTCCGTTTGAGCACCGAGGCGGTCACCTCGCCCCCCTGACTGCTCTGCAGGCCGCTGACGGTCTGGGCCACCAGCACCGCCAGGTCAGGCTGCTTGGTGTCCTCTCTGGTGGCATCCTCGGACTCCTCCTCGTCCGCGACCGCAGCCGCGGACTCCGGTGCCGGGGTCTGCGCCGGGTCCTTCACGGAGGTCTTGCCAGGCTTCTTGCCCCGTCCAGACTTCTTGTCTCCGGACGCCCCTGACCCGGAACCGGACGACGTGTCCCTGGACGGCAGCGGCTCCACACCCTCGAGGTTGTCGTAGTAGAGGAACTCGTCGCAGGCCGGCGGCAGCATCTTGGAGGTTGAGTCACGCACGCCGAAGCCGATGACCCGCTTGTCCAGCTCGCGCAGCTTCAGCACCAGCGGCGTGAAGTCACTGTCACCGGTGCAGATGACGAAGGTGGAGATGTAGTCCTTGGAGAACGCCATCTCGATCGCGTCGACGGCCATCTTGATGTCGGCCGCGTTCTTGCGCGAGGCCCCCATCCGCTGGGTCATCTCGATCAGCTCGACCTGGGCCCGCGTCAGCATCCGACGGTCCTCGTCAAAATAGGACCAGTCGGCATACGCACGCCGCACCACCACGCGCCCGCGCTCGGCCAGGGCATCCGTGATGGGCTTCAGCTCAAACTCCCCACCAAGGTGGTCGCGCGCACCGAGCGCGAGGTTCTCGTAGTCAAGAAACAGGGCGATCCGCTCTTCGTTAGGCACGCCCCCAACCTACGTGGTCATAGACTGGCCTGCACTGACGCCGGTGTCAGACCCCTCGTCACCCCAAGCCCACGGATGTCCCATGACCCTGCTCGTCCAGAAGTTCGGCGGCTCCTCAGTCTCCGACGTCGATGCGATCCGGCGCGTCGCCCAGAGAGTCGTCGCCACGCGCGAGAGCGGCGCCAGCGTCGCCGTCGTCGTCTCCGCAATGGGTGACACCACCGACGACCTGCTCGACCTCGCCAGTCAGGTCAGCCCGAACGGTCCTGCAGAGCGCGAGCTCGACATGCTGCTCACGGCCGGCGAACGCATCTCGATGGCACTGCTCGCCATGGCGATCTCCGACCTCGGCACACCTGCACGATCGTTCACCGGACAGCAGGCCGGCATGCGCACCGACTCCTCCCACGGACGTGCCCGGCTGCTCGATGTCACGCCGGCGCGGGTGGCCAAGGCCCTCCAGCGCGGGGAGGTGGCCATCGTCGCCGGCTTCCAGGGCGTCTCCGACGAGGAGGACATCACGACCCTGGGCCGCGGTGGCTCCGACACCACCGCCGTCGCCCTGGCCGCCGCGCTCAACGCCGACGTGTGCGAGATCTACACCGACGTCGACGGCCTCTACACCGCCGACCCGCGGATCGTGCCCAGCGCCAGCCGCGTCACCCGGATCACCATCGAGGAGACCCTCGAGATGGCAGCCCACGGAGCCAAGATCCTGCACCTGCGCGCGGTGGAGTATGCCCGCCGCTTCGGCGTCCCCCTCCACGTCCGGTCGAGCTTCTCCGACCAGGAGGGGACCTGGATCCTGGTCGACCGTCCGCTGACCGGCGCCCAGACCCCAGGCCCGACCACGCGGCATACGCCACACTCAGCCACTGACCCACGCCCGAGCGAGGACCCCATGGAAGACCCCATCATCTCCGGCATTGCCCACGACCGTTCACTGGCCAAGGTCACCGTCGTCGGCATCCCGGACCGACCGGGCGGCGCCTCCCAGGTGATCGGCGCGGTCGCCACGGCTGGGGTCAACATCGACATGATCGTGCAGAACGTCTCCACCTCTCCGGACGGGCTGTCGGACATCTCCTTCACCCTGCCCGAGGTGGACGGCGCCGCCGCCGTCGCCGCGTTGCGCGAGCTCCAGCACGACCTGGGGATGGCGGACGTGCTCTACACCAGCCACGTCGGCAAGCTGTCCCTCATCGGCGCCGGCCTGCGATCGAACCCTGCTGTGGCACAACGGATGTTTACGGCGCTGGCCGAGGCTGGCATCAACATCGAGATGATCTCCACCTCGGAGATCCGGATCTCGGTCATCACGGATCAGGACGTGCTCGAGGACGCGGTGCGCGCGGTGCACAGCGCCTTCCGGCTCGACGCGGAAGCAGAGGCCGTGATCTACGGCGGGACAGGACGGTGAGCAGTATGTCGGAAGCCCAGTCCGGAGTGCACCTGGCACTGGTCGGTGCGACGGGTCAGGTCGGGGCGGTGCTGCGGCGACTGTTCGCCGAGCGCGACTTCCCCGTGGCCTCGATCCGCTATCTGGCCTCGGCCCGGTCCGCCGGCTCCGAGCTGTCCTGGGAGGGCCGCTGGGACGGCGTGACTGCGCAGCCACGCCAGATCACCGTCGAGGACGTGGC
Source organism: Ornithinimicrobium cryptoxanthini (assembly GCF_023923205.1). Lineage (NCBI taxonomy): Bacteria > Bacillati > Actinomycetota > Actinomycetes > Micrococcales > Ornithinimicrobiaceae > Ornithinimicrobium > Ornithinimicrobium cryptoxanthini. The sequence continues at coordinate 2,648,649 of NZ_CP099490.1, forward strand.
CACCGCTGACCTGTCTGGGATCGACATCGCCATGTTCTCTGCCGGCGGGGCGGCCTCCCGGGAGCACGCCGCCCGGTTCGCCGAGGCCGGCGCCATCGTGATCGACAACTCCTCTGCCTGGCGCATGGACGACGCTGTGCCGCTCGTGGTCAGCGAGGTCAACCCCGAGGCGCTGGACTCCGCAGTGGCACAGGGTGGCCGGCGGATCGTGGCCAACCCCAACTGCACGACGATGGCCGCCATGCCGGTCCTGAAGGCGCTGCACGACGTGGCACGGCTGGAGCGCCTGGTGGCCACGACCTATCAGGCCGTGTCCGGCAGTGGTGTGGCCGGCGTGGCCGAGCTCGCCGGTCAGGTGCGCGCGGGCGCCGAGCAGCAGCTGGAGGACCTGGCCCATGACGGCACCGCCGTCGAGCTGCCCGCCCCGGCCACGTATGTCGCGCCCATCGCGTTCAACGTGGTGCCGCTCGCGGGTGACCTGGTGGACGACGGCTCGGGTGAGACCAACGAGGAGCAGAAGCTGCGTGACGAGTCGCGCAAGATCCTCGGCCTGCCCGAGCTGCGCGTGGCCGGGACCTGCGTGCGGGTGCCGGTCTTTACGGGTCACTCCCTGTCGTTGCACGCCGAGTTCGCCGAGCCGCTCAGCCCCGAGCAGGCTCGCAAGGCACTTGAGGGCGCCCCGGGTGTCGCGCTGGCCGACGTCCCGACCCCGCTAGCAGCGGCTGGCCAGGACCCGTCCTTCGTCGGACGGATCCGTGCCGACCAGTCGGCACCGGAGGGTCACGGCCTCGTGCTGTTCGTGAGCAACGACAACCTGCGCAAGGGCGCGGCGCTCAACGCCGTGCAGCTCGCGGAGGCCGTCGTCGCCCGCGGACTCGTGGGTCGCTGACCACCAACAGGCCGTCCACGCACAGCCTGGGCATCACGTCGTCGTCTGTGCACAGGCGGCGATTCGAGCCTCGGCGTGTCGGCGCTCGGGCGCCTATCGTGAGGACATGACAGCCACGGATCTCGAGCGCAAGGTGCGCCAGCACGACAACGACATCTCCGCGGTTTACACGATGATCGCGGACATCCAGAACACTCAGCGTCGACACACCAACCGCTTCAACGAGTTGACCGAGGATGTCGCGGGCCTGAGCGAGCAGATGACCTCGCTCGACACGCGGATGACCTCCCTGGAGGGCAAGGTCGACCAGGTTCTGGACCTGCTTCAACGCTGACGACGGACGAGGCGGCAGGTCTGCTCAGTTCCTGCCTCGGGGTTCGACCTCCCGCGGCAGCCAACGCTCCGGCGGCACGTCCATCTGCCGGCAGAACTCGACCCACACAAACTTGATCGCCAGCCCGGCCTCGATCGCCTCGGCCGGGGTGCGCTCACCCAGCGAGCTGAGCACTTGGCTCTGTGCCAGGTGGCGCCCGTAGGCACCGCCGAACTCGTCGTCCACCGCACGCCAGAACTCACTCACCCGCATGTGTGGGCCTCCTTCCCTTGTGGGCAGAGGGTATGCGTTGTCGCTGACAACGCCCCCGGCCGGGGCGTCGAACCCACCGCGGACGCGTGGCCTGGTCGATGTTGCACCAGCAAGGTGAGAGGATCGGGTGCGATGATGTCGTTCCACACGTGAGACGGAGGCAGCAGGTGGTTACACGACCCGAGCAGGAGTACGCCTGGTGGCAGAAGGCGCTGATCAAGGCCAAGATCTGGCAGCCGCCGCACCGCACGCTGCACCACGTCGTGCGCGACATGGAGCGCCCCGTCCCGCCGCCCGTGACGGGCGCCTACGGCAACAGGATCGTCACGGCCACCCGCCGCCGTCTGGTGCCCCAGCACGGCGACGACCAGCGCTGACGCGCCGCCTCCCCGCTCTCACTCACTGGGCTGATCGCCCCGGGCCTGCCGGGGCGCAGGTCCTGTCGTGCCTGGTCGTGCCGGACTGTCACACTGCCGTGGCAGGCTGCACGTCATGAGCAAGTCGCGGCCCGCCGGTGACGTGCTGGACCAGTTCTCACCCGCGACGCGGGCCTGGTTCCAGTCGTCCTTCGCCGCGCCCACCGAGGCGCAACGCGGCGCGTGGGGCGCAATCAGTCAGGGCCAGCACACCCTAGTCGTGGCTCCGACCGGGTCGGGCAAGACCCTTTCGGCGTTCCTGTGGGCCCTGGACCGCATCGCAGCCCACCCGCGACCCGGCGACGTCCCACGCTGTCGCGTCCTCTATGTCTCGCCGCTCAAGGCACTTGCCGTCGATGTCGAGCGCAACCTCCAGTCACCGCTGGTCGGCATCGGCCACGCCGCCACCCGCCTGGGTTTGAGCACGCCGCAGGTCAGCGTCGCGGTGCGCTCCGGGGACACCCCGGCGGCGGAGCGACGCAGGTTTGCCCGCTCAGGCGCGGACGTGCTGATCACGACGCCGGAGTCGCTCTTCCTGCTGCTCACCTCCGCTGCCCGCGAGGCCCTTGCCGGTGTCGAGACCGTGATCATCGACGAGATCCACGCGGTGTTCGGCACCAAGCGCGGGGCGCACCTGGCCGTCAGCCTGGACCGCCTCGACGCCATCCTCCCCGAACCGGCACAGCGGATCGGACTGTCTGCCACCGTGCGACCCGTCGAGGAGGTCGCCCGGTTCCTGGCCGGCGGGCGTCCGGTGACCACCGTGCAGCCCCCGTCGACCAAGCAGTGGGATTTGCAGGTCGTGGTGCCCGTGCCGGACATGACGGACCCTGCGGCGGGCGAGGCGACCACGACGCCGCCACCTCTCGAGGAGACAGAACAACTCCGGGTCGACGAGGCTCCCCCTGATGAGGAGCTCCCGGACGATGGTCCTGGTGCAGACGAACCCATCGGCGACGACCTGCCTGACCTTGAGGATCTTGACTGGGACCTGCCCTCGACGGATCCGACCGAGCGAGCCTCGGTCTGGCCACACATCGAGCGGCGCATCGCCGAGCTCGTGGCGGCCCAGACGTCCACCCTGGTCTTCGCCAACTCCCGCCGTCTGGCCGAGCGACTGACCAGCCGACTCAACGAGATCTGGGACGAGACCCGACCACAGCACGCCATCCCGGACGGATCTCCGAGCCTCCTCGGTGACGCGGAAGGTGAGGACAACAACGCGACTGGCATACCCGCCACGGTCGGCGGCGCTCCCCGGCGTCCGCCGGCCCAGGTGATGGCCCAGTCCGGCAGCTCCTCCGGGGCCCCGCCGATCCTCGCCCGCGCGCACCACGGCTCGGTCAGCCGCGAGCAGCGGGCCGACATCGAGGACTCCCTCAAGACCGGACGGCTGCCGGCGGTCGTGGCCACCAGCTCGCTAGAACTCGGCATCGACATGGGAGCGGTCGACCTGGTCGTTCAGGTCGAGTCCCCACCGAGCGTGGCCAGCGGTCTGCAGCGGGTCGGGCGGGCCGGCCACCAGGTCGGGGCGGTCTCGCACGGCGTCCTGTTCCCCAAGCACCGCGGGGACCTCCTGCAGACCACGGTGGTCGTCGACCGGATGCGGCAGGGACTGATCGAGGCCCAGAAGGTCCCCGCCAACCCCCTTGACGTGCTCGCCCAGCAGGTCGTGGCCATGGTCGCAATGGACGAGTGGGCCGTGAGCGACCTGTTCGACCTGGTCCGGCGCAGCGCCCCGTTCGCGGCCCTTCCCCGCAGCCTGTTCGAGGCGACGTTGGACATGCTGGCCGGCCGCTATCCCAGCGAGGACTTCGCGGACCTGCGCCCCCGCGTCGTGTGGGACCGGATCCAGGACCGGCTCACCCCGCGTCGGGGCGCCCAGCACCTGGCGGTGATGAGTGGCGGCACGATCCCCGACCGCGGGCTGTATGCCGTGATGCTCGCCACCGGCGACGGTCCGGGTCGCCGGGTGGGCGAGCTGGATGAGGAGATGGTCTATGAGTCGCGGGTCGGCGACGTCTTCACCCTGGGCACCACCTCGTGGCGCATCGAGGACATCACCCACGACCGCGTCCTGGTCACCCCGGCGCCGGGCCAGCTCGGTCGCCTGCCCTTCTGGAAGGGCGACTCGCTCGGGCGGCCGGCCGAGCTCGGTGCCGCTGTCGGCTCGTTCCTGCGTGAGGTGGCCGCCTCGCCCGACGCGTCCCGCGAGCGGCTGCGTGGGCTGGGCCTGGATGCGTATGCCGCCACGAACCTCATCGACTATGTCACCGGACAGGTCGAGGCCACCGGGCAGGTGCCCGACGACCGCACCATCGTCGTGGAGCGCTTCCGTGACGAGATCGGTGACTGGCGGGTGGTCATCCACAGCCCCTACGGCACCCCGCTGCACGCTCCGTGGGCGCTGTGCATCGGGGCACGGATGCGCGAGCGCTATGGCGCGGACGTGCAGGCGATGGCAGCCGACGACGGGATCGTGCTGCGTCTGCCGGAGCTGGCCGACGTCGAGCAGCTCGACCGCGACCTGGCCGAGCTGCTGGTCCTGGACCCCGACGAGGTGCACGACCTGGTCACCACAGAGATCGGTGGCTCAGCGCTGTTCGCGGCCCGGTTCCGCGAGTGCGCCGCCCGGGCCCTGCTGCTGCCCCGCCGCCGCCCGGACCGTCGCCAGCCGTTGTGGCAGCAGCGTCAGCGCTCGGCCCAGCTGCTCGAGGTAGCGGCACAGTTCCCGTCCTTCCCGATCGTGCTCGAGGCTGTGCGTGAGTGTGTCCAGGACGTCTATGACGTGCAGGCCCTCGTCCGGCTGATGCGGGACGTGGCCGCACGCCGGGTCCGGCTCGTCACCGTGGAGACGGCCACCGCCTCGCCGTTCGCCCGGTCTCTGCTGATGGGCTACCTCGCGCAGTTCCTCTATGAGGGCGACTCTCCCCTGGCCGAGCGACGGGCCGCTGCCCTGGCGCTGGACCCGACGCTGCTCTCCGAGCTGCTCGGGCGGGGAGAGGGCGCCGCCCTGCGGGACCTGCTCGACCCCGCCGTAGTCGCCCGCACCGAGGCGGAGCTGCAGCGGCTGGTCCCGGAGCGTGCTGCGCGCGACGGGGATGACGTGCTGGACCTGTTGCGCACCCTGGGCCCGCAGTCCCTCGAGGAGATCCAGGAGCGCACGAGCGAGGAGGCCCGCGAGGACGTGGCCACCTGGCTGGCGGCCCTGGCCGCTCAGCGACAGGTGATCGAGGTCCGCATCGCCGGGCAGAGCAGATGGGCCGATGCCCAGGACGCGGCACGGTTGCGTGACGCCCTCGGGGTGGCCGTGCCCCCCGGCCTGCCGGCCACCTTCCTGGAACCAGTCGCGGACCCCCTCGCCGACCTGGTGGTGCGCTGGTCACGCACGCACACGCCATACCGCGCGGAAGAGCTCGCCCAACGGCTCGGGGTCGGGCGTGCCGTGCTGGGTGACGTCGTGCGCCGACTGGTGGCCGGTGGCCGGCTGGTCCAGGGGGCCCTGCGCCCCCTGACGACCGGCTCCGACGCCCAGGACGGCGAGCAGGACCTGTGCGACGCGGACGTGCTGCGGATGCTGCGTCGGCGGTCGCTGGCCGCCCTGCGGCAGGAGGTCGAGCCGGTCACCCAGCAGGCCTATGCCCGCTTCCTGCCCACCTGGCAGTCGGTGGGTCAGCTGCGTGGCGTGGACGGGGTGCACCGCGTCGCAGAACAGCTCGCCGGAGCCCGCCTGCCCGCGAGTGCCCTCGAGTCGCTGGTCCTGCCCGCGCGGGTGCGCGACTACGTCCCGGCGATGCTCGACGAGCTGATGACGGCCGGTGAGGTGCTGTGGCAGGGGCACGGCCCGCTGCCCGGTGACGACGGGTGGGTCTCGCTGCACCTGGCGGACACGGCGCACCTGACGATGGCACCCGCGGAGGAGGCGTCCGTCGAGGACGGGTCTGGAACCGCCCCCGTCCGCGAGCTGCTGGAGCGCGGGGGTGCCTTCTTCTTCCGCGCCCTTGCCGACAGTCTGGGCCGCACTGACGATGCGGTGCTGCTCGATGAGCTGTGGTCCCTCGTCTGGTCCGGCCACGTCACTGGCGACACCCTGGCCCCGGTGCGCGCCCTGCTGTCAGGAGGTCGCGGAGCCCACCGCAGCCGCCCGTCCGGCGCGCGGTCCACGCGGTGGTCGCGCGGCACCTCGCTGACGTCGCGGCCGGCCCGCCCTTCGCTGCCCACCCGCGCCGGACCGACGACCGCAGTCGGGCGCTGGTCGGCACTGCCCCCGGTCGAGGCCGACCCCACGGCTCGGGCAGTCGCCACCGTCGAGCAGCTCATGGACCGTTATGGCGTGCTCACCCGCGGCAGCGTCGTCGCCGAACAGGTCCCGGGAGGCTTCGCCGGGGTCTACCGCGTCCTGTCCACGGCGGAGGAGGCTGGCCGGGTGCGCCGGGGCTACTTCGTCGAGCACCTCGGGGCCTCCCAGTTCGGCTCCACGGGGGCGGTTGACCGCCTGCGGGCCCTCGGGGCCGACGACTCTGTGCTGGTCCTGGCAGCGACCGACCCCGCCAGTCCGTTCGGTGCGTCCGTGCCCTGGCCGGATCGGCCCGGACGGGATCAGTCGGGACGTGGCGACTACCGATCGGAGCAGACCGGACCTGAAGCGACCGGACCTGAAGCGACCGGGCACGGAGCGGCCGGGCACGGAGCGGCCGGGAAGACTCCTGGCACCACGACCACGGGGTCTGCGCACCGCCCGGGGCGCAAAGCGGGGTCGATCGTGATCACCGTCAGCGGTGAGCTAGTGCTCTACCTCGAGCGCGGAGGACGCACCGCTTTGACCTACACCGACGACGAAGATGCTGCTGCCGCGGCGGCCGGCGCACTCGCGGGACAGGTGCGCGCAGGGCGCCTGGCCTCGCTGACGGTCGCCAGGATCAACGGAGGTCCTGCCCTCGGCTCGACCCATCCCCTCGCCAGAGCCCTTGAGGAGGCCGGCTTCCACACCGCGCCCCAGGGCCTGCGACTGAGGCGTTAGGCCGGTCGGTGCCTGAGGGAGATGCCGTCTGGCGGACCGCTCGCCGGTTGCATCGTGCCCTGGCGGGCGAGGTGCTGCTCGGCTCGGACCTGCGAGTGCCCGCACTGGCCCTGACGGACCTCGCGGGGCGCACCACGCTGGAGGTGGTGCCGCGAGGCAAGCACCTGCTGCACCGGTTGGAGGGCGGGTTGACCCTGCACAGCCACCTGCGCATGGACGGGAGCTGGCGAGTGCTCCGGGCCGAGGGGTCGCCACCACGTGGGCCGGGGACCCGACGTCATACGGTGCGCGCGTTGCTCTGGACGGGCGGTCAGCTCGCCGTCGGCGACCAGCTCGGCATGCTCGATCTCGTCGAGACCGTCCACGAGGACCGTCTCGTCGGACACCTCGGACCGGACCTGCTGGACCGGGCGTTCAACCGGGAGCTCGCCCTGGCCAACCTGGTCCGCGACCCACACATCCCGATTGCTGAGGCCCTGCTCGACCAGAGGAACCTGGCCGGCATCGGCACCATCTATGCCAGCGAGCCGCTCTTTGAGCACGGCGTCGATCCGTGGACGCCGGTCGGGCAACTCGACCACGACGTGCTAGGCGCCGTCGTCGACACAGCCCGGCTGTGGATGGTGCGATCGTGCAGGGTCGGCCTGACCGCGGGCCGAGCCAGCGGCACGCCCATGCCTGCTGACGGCTGGTTGCCGCGGCGCTACCGGGTCTTCGGGCGCGATGGCCGTCCCTGCCGGCGCTGCGGGACCCCCATCCAGCAGGGCACGGTTGGCGCCGCGCCACGCGCCCGCGAGCTGCGCTACTGCCCTGTCTGCCAGAAGTCCTGACGTCCATCTGCGGGGACTGGGCGGATCGCTCCCTGTGCCGCAGCGGGCCCCGACTGCCTGTTATCTTGGCGTCAAGATAACAGGAGGTCTCGATGCAACTGCATCACGTCCAGGTGTCCATGCCGCGGGACCAGGAAGAGAGTGCGCGAGCGTTCTACGGTGCAGCTCTGGGCCTGACCGAGGTCCTCAAGCCAGCTGCGCTGGCAGGTCGCGGAGGTGCCTGGTTCCGGGCCGTCTCGGGCGGGACCGCCCTCGCAGAGATCCACCTCGGCGTCGAGGAGCCGTTCGTGCCGGCAAGCAAGGCCCACCCGGCCCTCCTGCTCGAGGATGTCGACGCGCTCGAGACACTTGCTGAGCGCATCGAGGGCGCCGGGTTCGAGGTGTCCTGGGCAGAGCGAGACACCTTCTCCGGCTTCGTCCGGTTCCACTCTCGGGACGGTTTCGGCAACCGCGTCGAGCTGCTCGCGCCCGTCCCGACGCAGTCAGCGACCGAACAGTCGGGAGAAGAATGACCCACCGCTGAGCGCGCTCGCTGCGGCCTTATCCTCATCGGTGTGGCTGCCGGGGCACCGCTCTGCGCGCGGGACGCCGGCCATGACCTGGTCGACGTGCTGGCCGCAGCCGGCCCAGGTGGTCTTGCCGCAGGTCTTGCAGCGGACGGCACTGCACATGCAGGACTCCTCGTGGGATGGATGGTGCCCGGTGGGATGGATGGCGATGGTGCTCGGCGGGGTGGGTGATGCTCGGCGGGACCTCAGGCGGCCTTGACGATCGGGAGACCGGCTGCCGCGGCACTCTCGTCGAAGCTGTCATCGATCGCGACGACCGGGACTCCGCGTGCGGCCATGACCGAGGCTGCGATCGAGGCTCGATAGCCAGCGGCGCAGTGCACCCACACCTCGCCCGCTGGAAGGTCGTCGAGGCGGTCGAGGATCTCGTGCAGCGGGATGTTGACGGCGCCCTCGACGTGCGACTCGGCATACTCCTGCCGCCGTCGCACGTCGAGCACGGTGACCGGACGGTGGTGCAGGACCTGCGCGAGGTCCGCGAAGACCGCGCGCTCGAAGGAGCCCAGGGGCTTGTCGGTCCACTCGTTCGGCGTGCCGGCGGCAGCACCCTCGAGATCGTCGATGCCGATGCGGACCAGTTCTCGCTGCGCGTCGGCCACCTGCTCAGCAGAGTCCCCGAGCAGGGTCAACGGGGTGCCCCAGGGGATGAGCCACCCGAGATAGGTGGCGAACTGGCCGTCGAGCCCAAAGTTCAGGGTGCCGGTCACGTGCCCAGCGGCAAAGGCCGTGCGGGTCCGCAGGTCCACAACCCAGTCTCCGGCGTCGATGCGTGCGGCCACCGTGGCTTTGTCCGCGACCTCGGGAGTGGTCAGGTCCGGCGCTCCGCGGCCCTGCGTGTTGGCGGCATTCATGTGCGCGTAGTAGGCGGGATAGACGTCGAGCCCGGCCAGGGTCTCAGCCACCCAGCGTTCTTCCTCCTCGGTGAGCGCGGGGTTGTGTCGCTTCTCCTGGCCGATCGTCGAGGCCGTGGTCCCCCCGGTCGAACCAGCGGAGCAGAAGGAACCGAATCCGTGGGTGGGCATGACGTGGGTGTGGTCGGGCAGCTCCTGCGCCAGCCGCTGGGCCGAGGCGAACTGGTGGTGGACCAGGTCATGCGTGTGATCCTCCCCGAGCAGGTCGGGTCGTCCGGTGGCGCCGAAAAGCAGCGAGCCACCGGTGAAGACCGCGACGGACTCGAACTCACCGTCGGGCGCGGGTGCAGACTCCAGCGCATAGGAGAGGTGGGTGTAGGTGTGTCCAGGGGTGGCGATGGCCCTGATCCGGACCGTCGGCGAGATCTCGACGACGTCGTCGTCGCTGATCGCAGCACGCGCGAAGGACACTTCGTCGGCGCCGTTCACGTGATATGTCGCCCCGGTCGCCTCCGCCAGGGCGACGCCACCGGTCACGTAGTCGTTGTGGATGTGGGTCTCGAAGACATGGGTGATCTGCACACCGGCCTGGACCGCGACGGCCAGCACCCGATCGATGTCACGCTGCGGGTCGATGACCGCAGCTGTCTGGCCGTTATGGACCAGGTAGGAGCGATCACCCAGCGAGGGGGTCTCGATGGTGAGAATGGCAGGCCCGGACTCGGACTGGTCCTGCGACGTGTCGGTGCCCATGAGAACTCCTCGAGTGCGACGTGACTGCGTGACCTCGACAGCCTCTGACAAGATGTCAGAATAGTACCCCTGGGGGTATATTCGTCAAGTAGTCACAGGAGCAACTGTCCGGTGAGACCACCGAGGCGGCGGCGAAGTCGCAGGCGAAGCCCGAGGACAGGGACGAGGAGAGTCCCTGCCTCACGAACTAAAGGGACGACATCATGGTCATGCTCAACGATGACGACATGCGGCCGGTGATCAACCGGCTGCGCCGGGCTCAGGGCCAACTGGGCGGGGTGATCCGCCTGATCGAGGAGGGCCGCGACTGCAAGGACGTGGTCACCCAGCTCGCGGCGGTCAACCGGGCCCTGGACCGGGCCGGCTTTGCCATCGTCTCGTCCGGGATGCGCGAGTGCCTCAGCAGCCCCGACGGGGGCAGCGCGGAGGACCGAGCCACGATGGAGAAGTTGTTCCTCACGCTCGCGTAGGAGATGGGCGGTCTCCGATGGAGGACCTCAGCCAGCAGGGCTGGCCGACCTCAGGCAGCAGAGCTGATGAGCCGGCGCTTGGCCGACACGACCGCGTCGTGCCTGATCGGCTTGGCCAGGCCATCGGCCAGCACCGAAGTCAGCTGCTGCTCGGCGGCCTCCGCCAGACTCACCCGGCCGGCAACGTCGGTCAGCATCCGGGACATCGGGATGTCCAGGGCCCGGCAGATAGAGGAGAGGAGCTCGCTGGAGGCTTCCTTCTCGCCGCGCTCGACCTCGCTCAGATAGCCCAGAGAACACGCGGCCTCAGCCGACACCTCACGAAGAGTCCGGCCCTGGTGCTGTCGCTCCTCCCGGAGCACGTCGCCCAACTCACGCCTGAGAAGAACCATTGCCAAACCTCCCTCGTCTTGTCTGCCGATGCCTCAACCGTACAACGCCGGGGTGACAGGCGTCGCCCCCAGTTGTGAACTCACGCCACACCGTCTGTTCCTGAGACCAGCTCGAGCACCAGCTCCAGCGCGTTCTCGACGGTCCGGGTCCGGATCTGGTCACGAGAGCCACGCAGGTTTAACGCCCGGACCCGCTCCCGAGATTCCCGGCCGCCCGAAGCCACCGTGCCGGCGTCTCCTGAAGCTGGCAGCGCCACGCTGACCGCCACAAACACGGTGCCGACCGGTTTGCCCTCGCTCGGCTCCGGTCCTGCGACGCCGGTGGTCGCCACGCCCACAGCGGCACCGGTCGCCCGGCGGACCCCGTCAGCCATCGCCGCGGCGCTGTCGGCCGCCACCGCGCCCTGCTCCTCCAACAGCTCCTTCGGCACACCGAGCAGACCCTCCTTGACCGAGAGCGCATAGGAGACCACACCGCCGAGGACCACAGCGCTGGCGCCTGGCACGGAGGTCAGCGCTGCAGCAACCAGTCCTCCGGTCAGCGACTCTGCTGTCGCGACAGTCAGCTCCGCCTCCCGGAGAAGCGCCACGACCCGGTCGGCCAGGTCCTCGGCCTCCGAGCGCTCCGGCACGTCAGCGACCCCGGTCAGGCGCCGGGTCCTGCCGCAGGCGCAGCGCCGTCAGGACGTAGTCAACACCGGTCACCACGGTGACCACGACCGCGGCATACATGATCCACAGTCCAGCGGTGTGCAGGAAGCCGGTCAGCGGAGGGATCAGCAGCAGCAGACCGATCGCCTGCAGCGTCGTCTTGAGCTTGCCGCCCTTGCTGGCCGGGATGATGCCGCGTCGGATCACCCAGAACCGCAGGGCCGTGATCCCCAGCTCGCGGACCAGGATCACGACGGTGATCCACCAGGGCAGCACGTCCAGGATCGACAGTCCGATCAGCGCGGACCCCATCAGTGCCTTGTCGGCGATCGGATCGGCCACCTTGCCGAAGTTGGTCACCAGGCTACGCCGGCGAGCGAGTTCCCCGTCCAGCCAGTCGGTGAGACTGGCCAGGGCAAAGACCACCGCCGCCCACCACCGGTGCGGGTCCGACTCACCGGACCGGGTCAGCAACAGCCACAGGAATACGGGGACCAGCAGAATCCGCAATATGGTCAGCGCGTTGGGCAGGTTCCACGAACCAGCCCGGGGGCTCGACGGCGTCGTTGCCGGATCGGGCGCGGTGCTCACGGCGCCGGAGCCTCCTCGGGCAGGACCCGGGCGATCAGGTCGACGCCCTCGGTGTCGACCACCTCGGCCAGCACGACGTCACCCACCCTCGGCGCGCGACCGCCGGTCCAGCCCACCAGGATGGTCGACCCGTCGACGTCCGGCCCCTGCTGCTCGGCACGTCCCGTCACGACCTGCTCACCCGCGCCCCACCCAGCGTGGTCCCCATCAGCGACGTCGATCTCCTCGACCAGCACGCTGACCTGCTCGCCCACGCGGTCAGCCGCACGCTGGGCGGTCAGCTGCTCCACGAGCTCACAGACCAGAGCCACCCGCTCGGCGATGACCTCGGGAGCGAGCTTGTCGGCATACGACTCGGCCTCGGTGCCGTCCTCGTCGGAGTAGCCGAAGACCCCGACCACATCGAGCTCGGCCTCCTGCAGGAAGGCGGTCAGCTCGGCCAGGTCCTCCTCGGTCTCGCCGGGGAAGCCGACGATGACGTTGGACCGGATGCCGGCGTGCGGGACCCGCTCGCGCACCATCCGCAGCAGGGCCAGGAACGACTCGCGGTCACCGAAGCGGCGCATCGTCCTCAGCAGGCGGCCGGAGGCGTGCTGGAAGGAGATGTCGAAGTATGGCGTCACGCCAGGGGTCTGTGCCATCACGTCGAGCAGCTCAGGTTGGATCTCGGCAGGCTGCAGATAGGAGACGCGGACCCGGTCGATGCCCTCGATCGCGGCCAGTTCGGGCAGCATCTGCTCCAGCAGCCGCAGGTCACCCAGGTCCTTGCCGTAGGACGTGGTGTTCTCGCTGACCAGGAAGACCTCGCGCACGCCGCGCTGGGCCAGCCAGCGCGCCTCGTCGAGGATCTCGTGCGGGCGGCGGGAGACGAACGAGCCACGGAACATCGGGATCGCGCAGAACGCGCAGCGCCGGTCACAGCCGGACGCGATCTTCAGCGGTGCCCAGGGGCGCCCGTCCAGACGGGCCCGGATCACCGGCGGGCCGGAAGCCGACGCCACCTCGTCGGTCCCCTGGCTGTTGGTGGCCACGAAGTCCGCGGGCTGGATCTGCTGGTGCCCCGGCAGGGCCACCGCGTCCGCACCCTCCTGCCGGGCCGCCGGGGCGATCGGCAGCAGCTGGCGACGGTCACGCGGAGTGTGCGAGGCGGGACGGTCACCGTCCAGGATCGCCTGGAGCTGGCCCGACATGTCCTGGTAGGAGTCGAAACCGAGAACGGCGTCCGCCTCGGGCAGCTGGTCGGCCAGCTGCTGGCCGTAGCGCTCGGCCAGGCACCCCACGGCGACCACGGCCTGCGTGCGGCCGGTCTCCTTGAGGTCACCGGCCTCCAGCAAGGCGTCGATGGAGTCCTTCTTGGCCTGCTCGACGAAGCCGCAGGTGTTGACGACGGCTACGTCCGCCTCAGCGGCGTCGTCCACCAGGGTCCACCCGCCGGCCGTCAGCCGACCGGCCAGCTCCTCGGAGTCAACCTCGTTGCGCGAGCAGCCGAGCGTCACCAGAGCCACCGTGCGTCCCTGGGCAGGGGCAGCGGGCTCGGTGAGGCGTGGACTCATGGGTCTACCTTAGGCTCACCAGTGGCCGGTGACGCGCATGAGCACCAGGCTGCTGACAGCCACGAGCACCCACAGCACTCCTCCGAGGGCCAGCGGTCGCCAGCCGGCCTCGCGCACCGCCCGCACCGGCGTGCCCAGCCCGATCGCGGTCAGCGCAACGGTCGTCAGATAGCTGGCGAGCACCCGCACCGGATCCGCCCAGGAGTCCGGCACCAGGCCTACCGAGTTCACCGCGGCCGCCACCAGGAAGAGGACCAGGAACGGCGGGACCAACCTGGCCCACGACATACCTGCCCCCTCATCGGCCGGATGAGCCGCCGCACGGGCACGGGCCACCGAGTGCCCCACCGCGATCGGGATGATCATCAGCGTCCGGGTGAGCTTGACGACGACCGCGTGGGAGGTCGCAACCGCACCATAAACCGTGGCGGCGGCGACCACCGACGAGGTGTCGTTGATCGCGGTCCCGGCCCACAGCCCGAAGCCCTCCTGGGAGAGCCCGAGCGCGTGGCCCAGGAGGGGGAAGAGCAGCACGGCCAGGGCGTTGTAGACGAAGATCACGGCCACCGAGACGGCGACCGCGACCCCGCCCGCGCCGGTCACCGCGCTCAGCGTCGCGATGGCCGAGGCGCCGCAGATGCCGGTCCCGACCGTGACCAGGGTGCGGATGTCCTCGGTGACCCCGAGCCAGCGTCCGATCAGCGCGCCACCGGCCAGAGCCAGCGCGAGGGTCCCCAGCATGACCGGCAGCGTCTCCCACCCGATGCGCGCCACCTGGCCTAGGGACAGGCCGAGTCCGAGCAGGACGACCGCAGCCTGCAGCACCTTCTTGGCTGCGAACGCCGTGCCTGGCCCCAGCGCGGGGCGCGGCCCCAGGACCGACCCCACGACCAGGCCGAGGAGTATGCCGAGCACCGGCCCACCGATCACCGGCACCTGGCCACCGACCAGGTGCGCGAGCAGGCCGAGACCAGCCGCCAGCGCGAGGCCGGGGAGCAGCCCGTGCGGGCTGCTCACTTGCGGAACTTGACCAGGGTGAGCCCGAGCAGGCGCGCGACGACCAGCGCGATGTAGTTGAGGCCGGCGAGCATCTGCAGCATGAGCACCCCACGGGCGTGGCCTGCCTCGGCCCCGGGGGTGATGTCCGACAGGCCGGTGTTGGTCAGTGTGGTGAAGGACAGGAAAAGCAGGTCCATCCAGGACAGCGGACCCTCGTGCCCGGCGTGGATGTAGGACCCGGGCCAGATGATCTGCACGATGCCGTGGGTGTAGGCGAATGCCCAGGCGAGCACCGTGAAGCAGGCCCCCGTGGCGAAGAGCTCATCGCGAGAGACCCAGGCGTCGGCGAACATATAACGCAGCAGCGAGACGGCGGTGTAGAAGTAGAAGATCGCGTGGAAGGCGTAGCTCGCCAGCATGACGCCCTCGCTGGACGGGAACACCGCCTCCATGATGGTCAGGACAAAGACCGGTGCGCCGAGGATCATCGCAAGGCGGCGGGTGGACGGGGTCTTGTTCACGGCGAGCACTGCGATCGCCAGGATCACCAGCCCAAAGACCGAGAGCAGGGTGCGCCCCAGCCCGTCGGCATCGGTGAACGGAAAGATCAGCACGCCCAGGAGCTGCACCACCAGGAGCACCCCGGAGGGATGGTCCCGCAACGCGGCCCACCAGCGCTGCATTCGGGTCTGCCCTGCGGCGCCTGCGTAGGTGAACACGGCTGGTGACTCTACTCCCGCCCGGTGAGGTCCCAGGCGTCCTCGTCGTCATCGTCCTCGACGTGGTCCTGGCCGTCGTCGGCCAGCGGGTCGGCATACTCCCTCGGTTGGTGCACGACGGGGACCGGGCCGGTCGGCTCGTCGACGTCGTGGGCGGCGTCGTAGGGGACATCGTCGACGCTGCCGTCCAGGTCGGTGCCGCCCGTGTCTGCCTCGGGAGGGGGCTCCTGCCCCTGCAGCAGCGCCAGCGTGACATCGAGGTCGTCCGGCGGGACAAGCACGTCGCGCGCCTTGCTGCCCTCGGAGGGGCCGACGATGCCGCGTGACTCCATCAGGTCCATCAGGCGCCCGGCCTTGGCGAAGCCGACTCGCAGCTTGCGCTGCAGCATCGAGGTCGACCCGAACTGGGTGGTGATGACCTGCTCGGCCGCCTGCAACAACAGATCCAGGTCGTCGCCGATGTCCTCATCGACCTGCTTCTTGGCGGGCGCGACGGTCACGTCCTCGCGATAGACCGGCTTGAGCTGGGCTGTGACGTGCTTGACGACTCCCTGGATCTCGGACTCGGCGACCCAGGCGCCCTGCACGCGCATCGGCTTGGAGGCACCCATCGGCAGGAACAACGCATCACCCTGGCCGATCAGCTTCTCGGCACCCGGCATGTCCAGCACCACGCGACTGTCTGTGACGGACGACGTGGCAAACGCCATCCGGGACGGCACGTTGGCCTTGATCAGCCCGGTGACCACGTCCACGGAGGGACGCTGGGTGGCCAGCACCAGGTGGATGCCGGCGGCGCGGGCCAGCTGGGTGATCCGCACGACCGACTCCTCGACGTCGCGTGGTGCGACCATCATCAGGTCGGCCAGCTCGTCGACGACGACGAGCAGATAGGGGTAGGGCTGCAGCACTCTCTCGGAGCCGGGCGGCGGGGTGACCTTGCCGGCGCGGATCGCCTTGTTGAAGTCGTCGATGTGCTTGAACCCGAACGCGGAGAGGTCGTCGTAGCGGGTGTCCATCTCCTTGACCACCCACGCCAGGGCCTCGGCGGCCTTCTTGGGGTTGGTGATGATCGGCGTGATCAGGTGCGGGATGCCTTCATAGGCCGTCAGCTCCACCCGCTTGGGGTCCACCAGGACCATGCGGACCTCGTCGGGGGTGGCGCGCATCAGGATCGAGGTGATCATCGAGTTGATGAAGCTGGACTTGCCGGACCCGGTCGCACCGGCCACCAGGGTGTGCGGCATCTTGGCCAGGTTGGCGATGACATAACCGCCCTCGACGTCCTTGCCGACGCCCATCACCATGGGGTGGGTGTTGTTGCGGGCGGCGTTGGAGCGCAGCACATCACCGAGCGCGACATTCTCGCGGTCGGCATTGGGGATCTCGACACCCACCGCGGACTTGCCCGGGATCGGCGAGAGGATGCGCACCTCGGCCGAGGCGACCGAGTAGGCGATGTTCTTGGACAGGGCGGTGATCCGCTCGACCTTGACACCGGGGCCGAGCTCGACCTCGTAGCGGGTGACCGTCGGGCCGCGCATGAAGCCGGTGACCTGGGCGTCGACGCCGAAG
The DNA here is from genome assembly GCF_023923205.1 of Ornithinimicrobium cryptoxanthini. NCBI lineage: Bacteria > Bacillati > Actinomycetota > Actinomycetes > Micrococcales > Ornithinimicrobiaceae > Ornithinimicrobium > Ornithinimicrobium cryptoxanthini. The sequence continues at coordinate 2,665,513 of NZ_CP099490.1, forward strand.
TCCTCGAGGACGCCGGTGAGCGCGTCGACCACCTTGTCGTTGGCCGCCGAACGGGACTTGTGCGGGGGGCCCTCGACGAGGAGCGAGTTCTCGGGGAGGGTATAGGTCACATCTCCGGCCAGCATCAGCTGCTCGACACGCTGCGGGAGCGGGGCGGTCGGCGGTGCGACGAGGGTCTCCTTGGCCTCCGCGCCGGCCGGATCGGGACGCTTCTGACCCGGGCGCAGGATCGGCTGGGTGTCGTCCGACCCGGGCTTGCTCGAGGCGGTCTTCCCGGCCTTGGCGGCACTGCCGCTGCCCTGCTCCTGGGCGGCCGCGTCCTCGCGCTGCTTGCGGGCGAAGGCCTTGGTGCGCAACGACTTGGCCGAACCCGGCTGCACCTCGGCAGCCTGCTCGAAGGCCTCATCTCCATCGCGCTCGCCCGGCACCTCGACCCGGCGGCGGCGGCCCGGACGGGACGGCGCGGGCTCCGCGTCGTCGGGCGTCTCGAAGAGGGCGGACTCCAGGTCGCGCAGCCGCTGCGGGATCCGGTGCAACGGGGTCGCGGTGATCACCAGGATGCCGAAGACTGCCAGCAGGCTGAGCAGCGCGATCGTGCCATAGCTGGTCAGCGCGGCCGTGATGGGGCTGGCCACGATGAAGCCGACCACCCCACCTGCGTTCTGCAGCGCTGCCTGACCCTCGCTGTAGTCCGGGGCTCCGAGGGCGACGTGCGTCAGACCGGTCGCGGCCAGCCCGAGCGCGATGGTGCCGACGGCCATCCGGTGGTTCGCGGCGGTGCTGGCGGGCGCCCGCAGCAACCGCATCGCAAAAAGGAAGAGCACGATGGGCAGAGCCAGCCCGACCCGCCCGAAGGTCCCGGCGGTGACGGCGTGGATGGCGGTGCCGAGCGCGCCCTGCAGGTCCCACCACTCGCGCAGCGCGATGATGACCGACAGCGCCAGGAGCAGGAAGCCCAGTCCGTCACGCCGGTGGCCCGGGTCCTCGCCCTCCTGGGAGCTCATCGATCTCACCGCTCCTCCGGTTGCTGTTGCCATGCCCATCCACGTCCCTCGTGCCACCCGCCAGGGCAGCGGTGCCCGACCGTCTCTCGGCCGGCTCGTGCGCGCGCCACTCCTGGGAGCGCCGCGCGAGCTGGAGCTGCGACCACCGGAGGCCCGGCTGCTCGCACTGCCCCTGCCGCTGGTCCTGCCCGTCGCCATGGAGCTCCCCGTCGCCCTGGAGCCGCCCGTCGAGCGGCTCTGGGGCGCGCGGGAGCCGCTTCCGGTCGTCTTGCTGCCGGCGCGGGATCGGGTCGTCGCAGTCTTCGCCACGTTCGCACGGTACTTGACTTTCACCTGCGCATCACGCGTCACACGCGCAACGGCCCAATGTGTTCGGGAGCGGCAGCTCTGCTGACCGCTACCCACCCGGGCTGGACCCGCCTCGCACAGCTCCCTGACGGCGCGGGTCGAGCACTAGACTTCGACCCTAGCGAAGGTCCAGCGAAACGGTTGCTATCCCTCGAAAGCAATCTAAACCCTTGACGTAACTTGTCAAGATTATTCCTTGCTATTGGTGGCGATCAAGGTAGACTCTTGGCATGGCTCGACAGAGTTCACCGGCTCGGGCCACCCTGCTCGGCGACGTGATCGGCTCGCGGGTGGCCAGCGACCGCAAGGCCCTGCACGACCAGCTCAGTGCGGCCCTCGACCAGGTGAGCACCGAGGTCGATGCGCTCGATGACCTCAAGGTCATTGCCGGCGACGAGTTCCAGGCCACCTTTGCCGCCGTGGGTGAGGCGTTGTATGCCGCGCTCCTCCTCCGCCTGCGACTCGACCCTGACATCGACGTGCGGATCGGCGTCGGCTGGGGCCCGGTGACCGTCCTCGACGCGGCGCACAGCACGCAGGACGGGCCCGGCTGGTGGGCAGCCCGCGCGGCGATCGAGTGGGTTGAGGAGCGCCAGGGTGTCGTGGGGTTCGAGCGGGTGCGCACGGCCTACCGGCCCGCACCGGACCCCGACGGCCCGCGCGCCGAGCAGACACCGGCAGTGGTTGGCCCCTCCGCCGCCGCGGTCAATGCGGCCCTGCTCTGTCAGGACCATCTGGTTGGCTCGATGGATCAACGATCGAGATTCATCTTGGAGGGGCTCATGCATGGTCGCACCCAGACCCAGCTGGCGCAGGAGCTGGGGTTGACTCGTCAGGCGGTCAACCAGCGCCGCAAGCATGATGGCCTGGCCATCGCGGTGGAGGCGGCCCGCAGTCTGCGGTCGGTGCAGTGAGCTCTCTCGCGATCCTGCTGATCGCCGTCGGTCTGGCCGACCTGGTCGCGGCTCGTGGGTGGCGGACCCCGCAGACCGGCCGTCTGGTCGGCGCGTGGGCCGGCCTCGCCTCGATCGCCGTGCTGGCGGCGTTGTCCGGCCTCGGTGGCTGGGGCGACCTGGCTCTGCTCGTGGTGGCCGGGCTCACCACCGCCTCCTGGGTCATCTTGACCGAGCGCGCTGAGCGCACTGACCGCGGTCAGGGGCTGGCGCTGTCCGCCCTGGCCGGAGGGGCCGGGCTCGTCGTGCTGCTGAGCGGCTGGTCCACGCCGGTCGCCGGCGCGGTGGCGCGCTGGCTGGACTGGACCGCGATCGACCGGCTCGACTCGCTGGACCCCACTCGCCTGCTGCTGCTGGCCGGTCTGTTCCTGACCCAGCTGTCGACCGGCAACCTCGTCGTCAGGCTGGTGCTCGCCCACACCGGAGCCCTCAACCCGCACGGCGGACCACAGGCCTCCGACCGGCTGCGGGGCGGGCGACTGCTCGGGCCGATGGAGCGGGTCTTCATCCTCGGCCTGGGGCTGGCCGGCCAGGTCACCGCCGCCAGCATCGTGATCGCCGCCAAGGGACTGATCCGGTGGCCCGAGCTGCAGAAGGCAACCCGCGACAGCGAACGCCTGGAGCGTGACACCGAGCGCCGGGAGCGCGCGAGCGAGCGCCGGGAGCGTGACACCGAGCGCCGGGACGGGGCGGGGCCCACCGGCGACAGCATCCCGCGCCCGGTGGCGAGCATCGACCAGGTGACCGAATACTTCCTCATCGGCAGCTTCGTCAGCTGGCTGCTCGCGCTGTCCGCCCTGGTCGTCGCCCACCTGTCCTGAGGTCGCGACGACCAGGGCGTCCTCAGCGGGGCGCGCGGGCTCAGGCGTCGATGACGATCGGGATGATCATCGGACGGCGACGCAGCTTGCCTCCGACGAAGGACCCGACGGTGCGCCGGATCACCTGCTGGGTCTGGTGCGTGTCGGTCACGCCGTTCTGGCGCGCCTCCTCGAGGGCGGCCTCCAGCTTGGGGCGCACCTTGTTGAAGACGGCCGCGTCCTCGGCGAAGCCGCGGGTCTGGATCTCGGGACCGGCGGCGATCTTGCCAGTGGAGGCGTCGCGCACCACGATCACGGTGATGAAGCCCTCGTCCCGCAGGATCCTGCGGTCCTTGAGCAGACCCTCAGTCGTGCCACCGACCGACGACCCGTCGACATAGATGTAGCCCACGTCGACGCTGCCGGCGATCTCCGCCTTGCCGTCGACGAGATCGACCACGACGCCGTCCTCGGCCAGGATCACGTTGCTGGCGGGGATCCCGGTGGCGACCGCCAAATCGCCGTTGGCCACGAGGTGGCGCCACTCACCGTGCACCGGCATGACGTTCTTGGGGCGCACGATGTTGTAGCAGTAGAGCAGCTCGCCAGCGCTGGCGTGACCGGACACGTGGACCATGGCGTTGCCCTTGTGCACGACGTTGGCCCCGATCCGGGTGAGGCCGTTGATGACCCGGTAGACGGCGTTTTCGTTGCCAGGGATCAGCGACGAGGCCATCAGGACGGTGTCGCCGTCGCCCACCTCGATCTTGTGGTCCCGGTTGGCCATCCGGGACAGGGCCGCCATCGGCTCGCCCTGTGAGCCCGTGCAGATCAGCACCTGCTGGTCATCGGGCAGCCTCGAGAGGCGACCCAGGTCGACCAGCACGCCGTCCGGCACCTTGAGATAGCCCAGCTCCTGGGCGATGCCCATGTTGCGCAGCATCGAGCGGCCGACCATGGCGACCTTGCGGCCCGACTCCTCAGCAGCATCGAACACCTGCTGGACCCGGTGCACATGGGAGGAGAAGCAGGCGACGATGATCCTGCGCTCGGCCCGGTGGAAGACCCGCTCGATGGCGGGGGCGATGTTGCGCTCCGGGGTGGTGAAGCCCGGGACGTCGGCGTTGGTGGAGTCGGTCATGAACAGGTCGACACCCTCCTCACCGACCCGGGCGAAGGCCCGCAGGTCGGTGATCCGGTTGTCGAGCGGCACCTGGTCCATCTTGAAGTCGCCGGTGTGCAGGATCGTGCCGCCCGGCGTGCGCACGAAGACCGCGAGCGCGTCCGGGATCGAGTGGTTCACCGCAATGAACTCGCAGTCGAAGGGCCCGAACTTCTCGCGGTCGCCCTCGCGCACTCCCCGGGTGCGCGGGGTGATCTTGTGCTCCTTGAGCTTGGCCTCGATCAGGGCCAGGGTCAGCTGTGAGCCGACCAGGGGGATGTCGGCACGGTTGCGCAGGAGGTAGGGCACCGCGCCGATGTGGTCCTCGTGACCGTGAGTCAGCACGATGGCGACGATGTCGCCCCAGCGACCCTCGAGATACTCGAAGTCCGGGAGGATCAGGTCGACGCCAGGGTGTTCGTCCTCGGGGAAGAGCACGCCGCAGTCAATGATCAACAACTTGCCAGCATGCTCCACGACCGCCATGTTGCGACCGATCTCCCCCAGCCCACCCAGCGCGACGACTCGCACGCCGTTCTTGGCCAGCGGTCCAGGGGTGTCAAGTTCAGGATGCGGATGACTCATGCCGCTAGGTTACGGCTCCGGCGCTCCCTGGTCGCGCGGCGGTGGTGCGGGACCAGCGGTCGACCATGGTTTGCACGTCGGGGGCAGGCATCCTCTGACGTAGGCGACCGCGCCGCCACCCGCTCGGGGGGTCCGGGTGACGGCGCGATCAGGACTAACTGTCGCTCAGTCCCATTGGATAAACCATACCACTTGGCTGTGACGTGCATCACACTCGCGGCCACCTCAGGTTTCGCCGTCTGTGAAGCTGTCACCAAGGCACCGTCGGCACCCGCCACTACAGTGCTGCCATGCGCCAGTACCTCGACCTCCTGCACCGCGTCCGTTCCGAGGGCGTCCGCAAGGATGACCGCACCGGCACGGGCACGCTGTCCGTGTTCGGTCACCAGATGCGGTTCGACCTGACCGAGGGCTTCCCCGTGCTGACGACCAAGAAGCTCCATCTGCGCTCGATCACCGGCGAGCTGCTGTGGTTCCTGCGCGGGGACACCAACATCGCGTGGCTGCACGAGCGCAAGATCAGCATCTGGGACGAGTGGGCCGACGAGCACGGCGACCTCGGTCCCGTCTATGGACACCAGTGGCGCTCCTGGCCCACCCCGGACGGTCGCACGGTCGACCAGATCGCCCGGGTCATCGACTCCCTGCGCACCAACCCAGACTCACGCCGCCACATCGTCTCGGCCTGGAACGTCGCCGACGTCGACAGCATGGCGCTGCCTCCCTGTCACACGATGTTCCAGTTCTATGTCTCGCCGGGGGTCGAGGGCGGCCGTGGCCGCCTGTCGTGCCAGCTCTACCAGCGCAGCGCGGACATCTTCCTCGGCGTGCCCTTCAACATCGCTAGCTACGCCCTGCTGACCCACATGATCGCGCAGGTCACCGACCTGGAGGTTGGTGAGTTCGTGCACACGCTCGGCGACGCCCACCTCTATCTCAACCACCAGGAGCAGGCCGAGGAGCAGCTGACCCGCCAGCCGGGACCGCTCCCGACGCTGTGGCTCAACCCCGAGGTCCGCGCCATCGACGAGTTCGACCTGGCTGACATCGAGGTCCGCGACTACGTCGCCGCCCCCACGATCAAGGCCCCCATCGCCGTATGACGAGGTTCAGCGTCGTCCCGGCCGCCTACCTGGTCCTGACCCAGCAGGGTGTCACCGGCACCGAGGTGCTCCTGCAACAGCGCGGCGCGACCGGCTACATGGAGGGTTGGTGGGCCTGCGGGGCGGCCGGTCACATCGAGGCCGGCGAGCGCGCCGACGAGGCCGTATGCCGTGAAGCCGTTGAGGAGCTCGGGCTCACCATCGTCCCCAGCGACGTGCGCCTGGCAGCGGTGCTGCAACGCTCCTGCCCTCTCGGCGGACCCATCGAGCAGCGGATCGACCTGTTCTTCACCACCAGCGGCGTTGCCGGTGAGCCGACCATCACCGAGCCCGACAAGGCAGCAGACCTGCGGTGGTGGCCGCTGTCCGACCTCCCGGACCACGTGGTCCCCCACGAGCAGCAGGTGCTGGAGCACCTGCGCGACCATCTCGCGAGGCCGCCTGCCCTGCCACACGACACCACGGCATACGCAGCGTCCGGCCCGCACCTGCTCACGCGTGGGTTCGCGCAGACCCTGACCCTTGTGGCGGCCGTCGGTCGCAACGGTGTGATCGGTGACGGTGCGGCGATGCCCTGGCACCTGCCTGAGGATCTGGCGTTCTTCAAGCGCACCACCATGGGCGGGGTGATGGTGATGGGCCGGGGCACCTGGGACTCCATCGGCCGCGCCCTCCCGGGCCGACGCACCATCGTGGTCACCCGCGACCGCGGCTGGTCCGCGCCCGGGGCAGAAGTCGCCCACAGCCTGCCGGAGGCCCTGCTCATCGCGGGCGACACCGAGGTCTTCGTCGTCGGTGGTGGTCAGATCTATGAGCAGACCATGGAGGCCGCCGCGCGCCTGGTGATCACCGAGGTCGAGCAGGAGCCGGAGGGGTCGGTGCAGTTCCCCATCATCGACTCCCTCCTCTGGCGCGAGGAGAGCCGGGACGTGCAGGACGGCTTCGCCTGGGTGGAATACCTCCGCCGCTGACCTCCCGGCGACAATGGCGCTCGTGACCGGCAAATGCCTCCGCGAGGCAGCCGGGCCGATCGACCCACTCTTTGGCCTCAGGCGTCGTAGTCGAGCACGACCGTGTCAGTCACCGGGTGCGACTGGCAGGTCAGCACGATGCCGGCAGCGACCTCGTCCGGCTCGAGCGCGTAGTTGCGGTCCATCGTGACCTCGCCCTCGACGACCCGGGCCCGGCACGTGCCGCAGACACCGTTGGTGCAGCTGAAGGGCGCATCGGAGCGCTCGCGCAGCGTGGCGGCGAGGATCGACTCCGACCTGCTGCGCACCGGCACCTGCGTGGTCCGCCCGTCGAGCGTGACGGTGACCATGGCCAGCGGCACGGCGTCAGCGGGCGGCGGAGGCGGTGGTGGCGGCGCGTCCGCGACGTGGAACACCTCGTGGTGCACGTGCTGACTCTCGACACCGTGCTCGGCCAGTGTCTCCTGGGCAGTCTCGACCATCCCGAGCGGCCCGCAGAGATACCACTCGTCCACATCGTCGACGGGGATGAAGGCCTCGAAGAACCCCTCGAGACGCTCCCGGTCGATGCGTCCGCTGAGCAGCTCGATCTCCTGGGCCTCGCGGGAGAGCACGTTGAACAGGGTGAACCGGTCGGGGAAGCGGTTCTTGAGGTCCATCAGCTCCTCGAGGAACATGATGGTGTCGATGCGCCGGTTGCCGAAGATGAGGGTGGCTCGGGAGTGCGGCTCCTCCTCCAGCGCCGTCGTCAGCAGTGACATCACCGGCGTGATGCCCGACCCGGCCGCGATTGCCACGTGGTGTCGGGTGGCATCGGGGTCGGTCGGACAGGTGAAGCCGCCGATGGGCGTCATGACGTCGAGCACCTCACCGGGCTCGGCACTCTCGTGCAGCCAGGAGGACATCGCACCCTCGGGCACCTGAGCCGTCGCGACCCGCAGCTCCCCCGTCTCGCGCGCACGAAGGCGCGAGACACAGATCGAGTAGGACCGGCGGATCTCCTCGCCCCCGACCGTGGCCCGCAACGTCAGGTGCTGGCCAGGCTCGAAGGCATAGTCATCACGCAGCCCCTCAGGGACGGTGAAACTGATCGCGATGGCCTCGTCGGTGAGTGGCTCGACGCGGCTGATCGTGAGCGCGTGGAAGACGGCCCGCGTCCGTTTGGGCTTGGTGGTGGTCAGGTGCATCAGATCGCCTTGAACTCCTCAAACGGCTCCCGGCAGCTCAGGCAGCGGCGCAGCGCCTTGCACGCCGTCCCCCCGAAGCGGGACAGCTCCTCGGTCTCCAGCGACCCACAGGTCGGACAGGCGACCTGACGCACGGATAGTCCCACCGGGACCGGTCCAGCCGGACGCGTCCCCGAGGGTGGGGCGATCCCGAAGCGGCGCAGCGACTCCCGCCCCTTCTCGCTCATCCAGTCGGTGGTCCAGGCCGGCGAGAGCGTGGTGTCCACGAGAGCCTCCAGCCCCTGCTGCCGCACGGTCCAGCTGATGTGGTCGGTGATCGCCTGCACCGCCGGGCACCCGCTGTAGGTCGGGGTGATGGTGACCCGCACCAGACCGCTGTCCGCATCCACGCTGATGTCGCGCACGATGCCGAGGTCGTCGATCGAGATGACGGGGATCTCGGGGTCGGGGATGTCGCGGATCTGCTGCTCCAGCTCGGCCACCTGCAGGGCCGTCAGCACCGTCGCCACCGCGCTCACCAGCTCGCACCGGGGTGGCTGCGGTGGATGTGCTGCAGCTCTGCCAGGAGGTAGCCCATCGGCTGGGAGTGGATGCCCTCGCGACCACCGCGGGAGCGCCATCGCGACTCGTCCGGCAGCGTCAATGTCGCCTCCCGCACGACGGCCGAGACGTGCGCGACGACCGCGTCGTGCAGCGTCGAGGGCAGCACACCGATCCCCTGCTCGGCGGCCCACACGCTCGTGGCGTCGTCGTCGAACAGTTCGGCCAGATAGGGCAGCACCGCCTCGAGCCCCGCCTGCATCCGCTCGTGCGACTCCGGGGTCCCGTCACCCAGCCGCACGACCCAGTGGCCGGCGTGGTCACGGTGGTAGGCGACCTCCTTGAGCGCCTTGGCCGCGACGGCAGACAGGACCTCATCGGCAGAGGTGAGCAGCCCGGCATACAACTCGTGTTGATAGGACGCGAACCACAAGAGCCGAGCCATCTCCTGCCCGAAGTCGCCGCGCGGCTGCTCGACCAGGTGCACGTTGCGGAACTCGCGCTCGTCGCGCAGATAGGCCAGGTCGTCCTCATCACGCCCGGCACCCTCGAGCTCCCCCGTCCGGGTCAGCAGGGCGCGGGCCTGCCCGAGCAGGTCGAGGCCGATGTTGCCCAGCGCCAGGTCCTCCTCGATCTGCGGGGCGCGGGTCAGCCACTCCCCCAGGCGCTGGGCATAGATCAGCGCATCATCGGCCAGCCCGAGCAGATAGCTGTATGCCGTGGGCTCACGGGTCTCCGGCGCCGCCCCGACGGGCTGGGTCGCGGTGGTGTCGCGCTCACTCACAGGTACTCCACGTCGTCGGGCACCTCGTAGAACGAGGCGTGGCGATAGACCTTGTCGGCGGCCGGGTCAAAGAAGCTGTCCCGCTCGTCGGGGCTGCTCGCGGTGATGTCCGCGGACTTGAGCACCCAGATCGAGACGCCCTCCTGACGGCGGGTGTAGAGGTCGCGCGCATTGCGCAGCGCCATCTCGGCGTCGGGTGCGTGCAACGACCCGGAGTGCACGTGCGACAGGCCCCGCTTGGCCCGCACGAAGACCTCCCAGAGGGGCCAGTTGTCCCTGCTGCCCTGCACCCGTGCGCCGTCGTGAACCTCCCCGTCGCCGCTCATGCGACCGCCTGTTTCGCGACCTGCTTGGCGGCAAAGGCGTTGGCGGCCTCGCGGACCCACGCGCCGTCCTCGTGGGCGCGGCGGCGGTGCGCGATCCGCTCCTCGTTGCAGGGACCATCGCCCTTGAGCACCCGCCAGAACTCCTCCCAGTCGATGGCGCCGAAGTCCCAGTGGCCGCGCTCCTCGTTCCACCGCAGGTCGGGGTCGGGCAGCGTGAGCCCGAGCTTCTGGGCCTGCGGCACCGTCATGTCGATGAACTTCTGGCGCAGGTCGTCGTTGGTGAAGCGCTTGATCCCCCAGGCCATGTTCTGCTCGGTGTGCCCACCCGGGGCCGCGGCCTCGCCGGTGTCGGGCGGGCCGAACATCATCAGCGAGGGCCACCACCACCGGTTGGCCGCGTCCTGGGCCATCGCCCGCTGCGCCTCGGTGCCGTTGCTCAGGGTCCACAGGATCTCGAAGCCCTGTCGCTGGTGGAAGGACTCCTCCTTGCAGACGCGGATCATCGCGCGTGCATAAGGACCGTAGGAACAGCGGCACAGGGGCACCTGGTTCATGATCGCGGCACCGTCGACCAGCCAGCCGATCGCACCGGCGTCGGCCCAGGTCAGCGTTGGATAGTTGAAGATCGAGGAGTACTTTTGCTGGCCGCTGTGCAGCTTGTCGAGCAACTCCTCCCGGTCGACGCCGAGCGTCTCGGCGGCGGAGTAGAGATAGAGCCCGTGGCCGGCCTCGTCCTGCACCTTGGCCATCAGGATCGCCTTGCGCCGCAGGCTCGGAGCGCGCGTGATCCAGTTGCCCTCGGGCTGCATGCCGATGATCTCGGAGTGCGCGTGCTGGGCGATCTGCCGGATCAGCGTCTTGCGATAGCCCTCGGGCATGGCATCGCGCGGCTCGATGCGCTGGTCGGCACCGATCAGACCGTCAAAGTACTCCTGGACCGCGTCGGTGTAGTCGGGCGTCTCTGCCGCGTTCAGTGGCTCGCCGAAGTCGTTGCCATACATGCCCCCCAGTATGCCGCACGGACCGGTTTGTTGTGACAGTCAGACCGTCATCGGCCCGAGGAGTGTCACATCAGGCCCCGTGAGACGCGGTGGCGTCGGCCCCCAGGACCTCGCGCGGGTGGCGTGCTGGACACTGGAGGGGTGAGCCATCCACACGAACACTCTCCCGGCCCCCTCGCCGACGCCAGCGTGCGCACCGGTCGGGTCAACGACGCGCCCGCCGTCGGGCTGGTCCAGGCGACCGTGTGGCGGGACGCGTTCGCCGACGTCCTGCCCGCGGAGGTCCTGGACACCTTTGACGCCCCGGCCTTCACCACCGTCTGGCGGCACTCCCTGCAGGACCCGCCCAGCGCGCTGCACCGCCTGCTGGTCGCGTGCGCCGGGGAGCAGGTGGTGGGCTTCGTGGCCATCGGACCGGCCGAGGTCACCGACGAGAGCGTCACCGAGACCGACGGCGAGCTGCTGGTCCTGGCCGTGCACCCGCAGGCCCGACGCTCGGGCCACGGGTCACGACTGCTGAATGCCGCCGCCGACACCCTGCGCGCCGGCGACCGCACGGCCGTGCTCGCCTGGCTCCCGGCGACGGACGAGGAGTCGCGCGCCTTCACCGACGCGGCGGGGCTGGCACCGGACGGCGCCTGGCGCGAACGGGTCGTCGGGCCCGGCGGACAGACCGTGCGGGAGATCCGGGTGCGGGCTTCGTTGTGACCAGCGGCGTCCGCAGCCCGCAGGACGAGGCCGTCATCCGCAAGTCTCTCGGCGTGGTGCTGGCCACCGGCGTCTATGGCGTCACCGCGGGAGCCCTGGCCGTCGCCGCCGGCCTGTCGGTGCTGCAGGCGATGGCCCTGTCCCTGCTCCTCTTCAGCGGCGGGTCCCAGTTCGCGTTCTTCGGCGTCATCGGCGCCGGCGGCAGCCCGGTGGCCGCCGTCGCCAGCTCGACCCTGCTGGGGGTGCGCAACGGCTTCTATGGCCTGCAGGTCTCCCAGCTGCTGGGCGTGCACCGGTGGGCGCGACCGCTGGCGGCGCACCTGACGATCGACGAGTCCACGGCCGTCGCAATCACCCAGACCGAGTCCCGCCAGCAGCGGATCGGCTTCTGGCTGACCGGCGCCGGCATCTTCGTGCTGTGGAACGCCACGACCTTCCTCGGCGCCATCGCCGGGGAGGCGATGGGAGACCCGCGCACCTATGGCCTCGACGCCGCCGCTGCCGCAGCCTTCGTGGGCCTCCTCTGGCCACGGCTGCGCGGGCGGGACCCGCTGGCCGTCGCCGCCCTCGCGGTGCTGATCACGGTGGTGACCGCACCGTTCGTCCCGGCCGGGGTCCCGGTCCTGACCGCTGCGCTGGCCGCGCTCGCCGTCGGCCTCCCCCGCCGCACGTCCCGGGTCTCGAAGGTAGTCGCACCGTGACCATGTGGCTCGCCGTCCTGGCCGCCTGCGCCCTCGCCTTCGGCCTCAAGCTGGCGGGCTACCTCGTGCCACAGCACGTCCTCGACATCCCCTGGGTGCACCGCGTCACCCCCCTGCTCCCGGTCGCTCTCCTCTCGGCGCTGATCGTGACCCAGGCCGTCCTCACCGGCGACGGCCACCTGGTCCTCGACGCGCGGGCGGCAGGCGTCGCCGTGGCAGTCCTGCTGCTCATCCTGCGTGCCCCGTTCCTGCTGGTCGTCGCCGCGGCTGCCCTCACCGCGGCCCTGGTCCGCGCCCTCCTCTGACGGCATGGGAGATCTCTAACGCCATGGGACGCATCGTCGGCATCGACCTGGCCCGCTGCCTCGCGCTGCTGGGGATGATCACCGCACACCTGGTCAGCTCCACCGGCGACGGGCCCGGCGGAGTGAACACCTGGTTCCAGATCACCGCCGGTCGCTCGTCCGCGCTCTTTGCGGTCCTCGCCGGGGTCTCGATCGTGCTGGTGACCCGAGCCCGGCCGGCGCGCGGCGCACGTGACCACCGCCTCGCGCTGGTGGTGCGAGCACTGGCGATCGCCGTCATCGGTCTCTTCCTCGGGGTCCTGTCATCCGGGCTGGCCGTCATCCTCACCTACTACGGCGTGCTGTTCCTGGTCGCGGTGCCGGTGTTGACCTGGTCCGCCGGGCGTCTCGGCATACTCGCCCTCGCCTGGGGTCTGGCCTCTCCGATCGCCAGCCTGGCGCTGCGGCCACACCTGCCGGAGAGCACCTTCGACGTGCCCGACCCCGCGTCCTTCGCGCACCCACTGCAGCTGCTCTCCGAGGTGCTGGTGACTGGCTACTACCCGGTGCTCACCTGGGCGACCTACCTGTTTGCCGGTATGGCGATCGGCCGCCTAGACCTGCGCGGCACGTGGGCGCGGCGGCGCCTGTTCGTCACCGGCGCCTGGGTGGCCGTGCTCGCGCTGGCCACCGCTCGCTATGCCACCCGCAGCGAGTCTGTGCGGGCAGCCCTCCTGGACACCTATGACCGGTGGGAGCCCGTCTCAAACTGGGCCGACCTCGAGCAGGTGATGCGGACCGGGCTGTATGGAACCACCCCCACCGGCTCCTGGTCGTGGCTGTGGGTGTGGTCGCCGCACAGCGGGTCGATCGTCGACCTCACGCACACCGTCGGCACCTCGATGCTGGTCATCGGCGCGTCCCTGATGGTGGCCGAGGCGCTCCGGCGCCACCAACGGTGGCTGCAGGTGGTGGCCGGCGCCGGCACGATGACCCTGACCCTGTATGCCGCGCACGTCACGGTCGTGGCGGCCGGTCGCGCCGACGCCCTGGCGGGCCCGGACATCTGGGTCCTGGATGTGCGCTGGCACCTGGTCGGCGTCCTGGTCGTGGGTGCGGGCTTCGCGCTGGCCCGACAGCGAGGACCCCTCGAGCGGCTCGTCTCGCTGCTGAGTGAGGCCGCGGTCCGGCCACCGCGCTGACTCCTGTGTCACTCCAGTCACCCTCATGGACGAACTGAGTCAGCGCCTCAATCACCCCCGCATCATCAGCTTCCTCGACCGCGCCATCCGGCAGGGTGCCGCCAGCTGACTGCCGACCCTGCCGCCACCGACGCCTGGCCAGCGCACAATCCACGTCGTGTTCACCTGTCGTTCACCTCATGAGTCACATAGGCCTCGTGAGCATCAGTAGTTGCCGGAGACTGGTTCTTTATGGCGTTCTGGGGTAGTCTGGGTGAACAGTAGATGAACGCGAGGTGACCACCATGGTCAAGGTCCACAGCATCAAGGACAAGAGCAAGCAGGGACCGGTCTTGAGCTGGGTCGCGGTCCCCGACTCCGACGGCCGCATCCACATGGAGATGCGCTGGCACGTCCAGTCGAGGCGCCAGCACGGCCGCCGCAGGCACAGCGCCGCCTGACACTCTTCACCAGCGGAGAGGCCGCCCGATCGGGCGGCCTCTCTCGTGACTCTTGACACATCGATTATCGATGGTTATGTTTATCGATAACATCGATCATCGATAGGAGAGTCCAATGTCGACCAGAGTCCATCGCGTCACCGGGTGGGACCGTCCCAGCCAGATCATGCTCGAGGGTCTGCTGGTGGCGGTGATGCTGCTGGCAATAGTCTTCGGCGCCGTCACCCTCATCACTCTCTTCACCGACCGCGAGGTCGCGGTCCCGGTCGCTCTCACCGAGCAGCCTCTGGGCTCTGCGAGCGGCGCCACTCTCGCGACGACCGAGGGGGAGCTCACGCTGACCGAGGCGACCACCGGTCAGGTGCTGCTGGTGGCGGCGCCACTGGTGTTGGGGACCGCGGTGGTGACCGGCGCGGCATACTGCCTCCTCCTGGTCGTCAGGTCCCTGCGGACCGGCACGCCCTTCCATCGTCGCAACGCGCGACGGCTGATGACCGCCGCTCTGATCGTGCTCTTCGGGGGCGTGGTGGCGGGGATGGCCGACACCGTCGGCACGATGGCCCTGGCGATGGACGGTCAGGAGCTCCTGGGGGACGGCAGCCCGCTCGTGGCGAGTGCGTCACTGCCACTGGCGTTCGTCGGCATCGGCCTGCTCCTGCTGTGTCTCGCCGAGTTCTTCCGTCGGGGCACCCAGCTGGCCGAGGACGTCGAGGGACTCGTCTGATGACGCCGGCAGAGGTCGAGGACCGCGACGGCCACCGGATCGTGTCGCGCCTGGACGCCCTCCTGACCGACCGCGACATGACGCTGACCGAGCTCGCCGAACGAGTCGGGGTCACGGTGGTCAACCTGTCGGTCCTGAAGAACAACCGCGCCAAGGCGGTGCGGTTCTCGACGCTGACGGCGATCTGCGACGTCCTCGAGTGTGAGCCGGGGGACGTGCTCGGTCTGCGCCCCCGCTGATCTGGTCGACCCAACAACGACGTGGCCGGGCCCCCAGACGGGGACCCGGCCACTGCCGATCTCGCGCCATGTGAACGGCGCGGGTCAGCGATCAGGCGTTGTCGGCGTTCCCACCGTCGTGGGAACCCTCGTTGCCACCGCGACCGCGGCCACCGCGGCGGCGGCGGTTGCGACGCGGACGGTCGCGGCCCTCGGACTCCTCGCCCTCGGACTCGTCACCCTCGCTCGCGACCTCACCACCGGTCGTCCCCTCACCGTCGGTCGCCTCGTCGGCGTCGGTCGCCTCGTCGGCGTCCTCCGGTGCGGCCGGCACGTGTGCCGGGGCGGCGGGAGTGGTGTCCACCTCGGCCGGAGCCTCAGCGGCAGGTGCCTCGACCGAAGAAGCCTCGTCCGCCACCGGAGCGTCGTCCTCGGCGTCGCCGTTGTCGGCGACGACCGCGGCCAGCGAGAGCTTGCCGCGCGGGTCGACCTCCTTGAGCTCGACCTGCACCTTCTGGCCCACGGACATGACATCCTCGACGGCGTCGATGCGCCTGCCGCCGACGAGCTTGCGGATCTCGGAGATGTGCAGCAGCCCGTCCTTGCCCGGGAGCAGCGAGATGAACGCACCGAAGGTCGTCGTCTTCACGACGGTGCCCAGGAAGCGCTCGCCGATCTCGGGCATCTGCGGGTTGGCGATCGCGTTGACCGCCGCGCGAGCAGCCTCGGCCGAGGGACCGTCGGTGGCGCCGATATAGACGGTGCCGTCGTCCTCGATCGAGATGTCGGCGCCGGTGTCCTCCTGGATCTGGTTGATCATCTTGCCCTTCGGGCCGATGACCTCACCGATCTTGTCGACGGGGACCTTGACCGCGATGACGCGAGGAGCATAGGGGCTCATCTCGTCCGGCACGTCGATGGCCTCGTTCATGACGTCCAGGATGTGCAGACGGGCGTCGTGCGCCTGGGTCAGCGCGCCACCGAGCACGGAGGCGGGGATGCCGTCCAGCTTGGTGTCGAGCTGGATGGCGGTGACGAACTCCCGCGTGCCGGCGACCTTGAAGTCCATGTCACCGAAGGCGTCCTCAGCCCCGAGGATGTCGGTCAGGGCGGCATACTGCGTCTCGCCGTCGACCTCCACCGAGACCAGGCCCATCGCGATGCCCGCGACCGGGGCGCGCAGCGGCACACCGGCGTTGAGCAGCGACATCGTGGACGCGCAGACCGAGCCCATCGAGGTCGAGCCGTTGGAGCTCAGGGCCTCGGAGACCTGGCGGATCGCATAGGGGAACTCCTCGCGGGTCGGCAGGACCGGCATGAGGGCACGCTCGGCGAGCGCACCGTGGCCGATCTCGCGACGCTTCGGGGAGCCCACGCGACCGGTCTCACCGGTGCTGTAGGGGGGGAAGTTGTAGTTGTGCATGTAACGCTTGCGCGTCACGGGCGACAGGGTGTCCAGCTGCTGCTCCATGCGCAGCATGTTGAGTGTGGTGACACCCATGATCTGGGTCTCGCCGCGCTCGAAGATGGCCGAGCCGTGGGCGCGCGGGATGACCTCGACCTCGGCGCTCAGCGCGCGGATGTCGGCCAGGCCACGGCCGTCGATGCGGACCTTCTCCTTGATGATCCGCTCGCGGATCAGCTTCTTCTGCACGGCGCGGTAGGCCGCGTCGATCTCCTTGTCGCGACCGGCGAACGGCGCGTCCGGCTTCACGTCGGAGTCACCGGCAGCGTCCCAGTGCAGCCCGAGGAGGGTGCCCTTGGCGGCCGTCTTGATCTCGGAGATGCGGTCCTCGCGCTCCTGCTTGCCAGCGATCTGCAGCGCGGCGGTCAGGTCGGTCAGGACCTCGGACTCGACGGCGGCGTAGGCGTCGTCCTCGTAGTCCAGGAATCGCGGGAACTCCTGCACCTCCTTGGCGGCGTTGCCGGCCAGCTCGGACTGCGCCTTGCACAAGGTGGCGATGAAGCCCTTGGCTGCCTCGAGACCTTGGGCGACGATCTCCTCGGTCGGAGCGGTCTTGCCCATGGTGTTGACCAGGTCCCAGGTGGCCTCGGTGGACTCGGCCTCGACCATCATGATCGCGACGTCGTCGTTGCCGGAGTCGTCGGTGCCCACGACGCGGCCGGCCACGACCATGTCGAAGGTCGAGCGCGCGGCGTCACTGAAGTTCGGGAAGGCGACCCACTGGTCGTCGATCAGCGAGACGCGCACGCCACCGATCGGGCCGCTGAAGGGCAGGCCCGAGATCTGGGTGGACAGCGACGCGGCGTTGATCGCCAGCACGTCGTACTGGTGGTCCGGGTTCAGGGACAGGACGGTGATGACCACCTGGACCTCGTTGCGCAGGCCCTTGGCGAAGGTCGGGCGCAGCGGACGGTCGATCAGGCGGCAGGTCAGGATCGCGTCCGTGGACGGGCGACCCTCGCGGCGGAAGAAGCTGCCCGGGATCTTGCCCGCGGCATACATGCGCTCCTCGACGTCCACCGTCAGGGGGAAGAAGTCGAAGTGGTCCTTCGGGTGCTTGCTGGCCGTGGTGGTGGACAGCAGCATGGTGTCGTCATCGAGGTAGGCGGTGACGGATCCGCCGGCCTGCTTGGCCAGACGCCCGGTCTCGAACCGGACGGTGCGGGTGCCGAACGAACCGTTGTCAATGACGGCTTCGGCAAATGTGATCTCTGGACCCTCCATCGGGTCCTCCTTTTCTCTCTCTCAGCAGCTCGGAGCATCGTCGTTGTGCCCGGCTGTTTCCATCTTGGGTGAGGCACGTGACCCCACGGTGACGGGACCATGCCCGTCGGACGGGACTGGCCCGTCATACGCAAAAGAGCGGCTCCCGGGATGGGAGCCGCTCCCCTGCGAAACTTCAGCGGCGCAGGCCGAGACGCTTGATCAGCGCGCGGTAGCGCTCGATGTCGGTGGCCTCGAGGTACTTCAGCAGGCGCTTGCGACGACCGACGAGCAGCAGCAGGCCACGACGGCTGTGGTGGTCGTGCTTGTGCTGGCGCGAGTGCTCGGTGAGGTCAGTGATGCGCTGCGTGAGCATCGCGATCTGCACCTCGGGAGAGCCGGTGTCACCCTCGACGGTGGCGTACTCCTCCATGATCTGCTTCTTCACAGCAGTGTCCAATGGCATTGGCATCTCCTTGGTTCATTGCGCGGCGCTCCTGGGCTTGTCCACCAGGGCTCTCTGGATCCGCGGCCGGTCGTACGGCGAGGGCTAATCTATCAGCGCGGTGCCTCCCGGCACGAATCGCGCCGGCCGGGGTCACCAGCCACCGGTCTGTCCACCCGCTCGCATCTGCGGCAGACTTCATTGTATGACGCTCACCCAGTTCCCCGATGACTGGCAGACCGCGCTCTGTGTGGCGGCCCATCCAGATGATCTCGAGTACGGCACCGCCGCGGTGGTCGCCGGCTGGACCGCCGCCGGCAAGGACGTCAGCTATCTGCTCGTGACCCGCGGCGAGGCCGGGATCGACGGCATGCCGCCGGAGGAGGCGGCTCCGGCGCGCGCCCAGGAGGAGCGCGACGGCGCCGCGGAGGTCGGTGTGGACCGGGTCGACTTCCTGGACGAGTTCACCGACGGCACCGTGGAGTACGGCCTGCCCCTGCGCCGGGCGATCGCGGCGCAGATCCGCCGGGTCAAGCCCGAACTCGTCGTGGTGGGTTCGTTCGAGATGTTCTATCCCGGCGGCTTTGTCAACCAGGCCGACCACCGGGCGGTGGGGATGGCCACGGTGGATGCGTGCGCCGACGCGGGCAACCGCTGGATCTTCCCCGAGCTGATCGGCGAGGGGCTGGAGCCCTGGGGCGGGTGTCGCCATGTCGCCATCGCCGCGTCCACCCAGCCGACGCACTTCGTCGACGTCACGGAGACCTTCGACGAGGGTGTCGCTTCGCTCGAGGCACACCAGCTCTACAACAAGGGGCTCGGGCCCGACTTCCCGTCGCCCCGCGAGCTGCTGACGCAGATCCTCGGGATGGAGCACCTGCGCGACTATGGCGAGAAGGTGTGGGCCGCGCAGCTCATCAACCGTCGCTGACTGACTCAGGTGCGGCGCTGGCAGTTGCCGCACCAGAAGAGGTTGCGGCCGGCGACGACGCTGTGGCGCACGCGCGACCCGCAGCGTAGGCACGGCTCCCCCGCCCGCTGATAGACCGCGAACTCGCGCGGCACCTCCACCGGATCCCCCGCTTCGAGGTGTGCGCGCACGTCCTCCAGCACGTCGTCCAGGGTGATGATCGAGCCGGTCCGCACGCCCCAGGGCATCAGTGCGACCAGGTCGTCCCAGATGGTCTGCCAGGTGGCTCGCTTCAGGGTGCGCCCCGGGCGCAAGGGGTGCACCCGGTGACGCCAGAGCACCTCGCAGCGATAGATGTTGCCTACGCCGGCCACCACGGTCTGGTCCATCAGGAGCTCGGCCACGGAGCGCCCCGAGCCGGTGATGCGTGCATAGGCCACGTCCGGGTCCTGGTCAGGCTGCAGTGGGTCAGGGCCCTGGCGCCCCACCAGCCGGCTGACCTCAGCGGGGTCGACCACCTGGCAGGCCATCGGGCCCCGCAGGTCGGCCACGTGCTCCTCGCTCAGCAGCCGCAGCCGGACCGCACCGGCGACCTCCGGCTCCTCACCCGGCACGGGCAGCGGGAGCACGAACCACTTGCCGATCAGTCCCAGATGGACATAGAGCGTGCGCTCGTCGGCAAAGTCGACGAACAGCAGCTTGCCGTGCGCCCACGACCCCATCAGCTCGGTGCCGTCCAGCAGCGTCGCTCCGTCAGCAAAACGCCCCTGCGGACTGCTGACCTGTGGCGTGCTCTCGCCGAAGGCAGCGTCAATCGAGCCGGCCAACCGGTGCAATGTGTGTCCCTCGGGCATGGGCCTATCGTCACAGACCACCTTCCCCGCACCAGCGTGGTGGTGGCCAGGTCCGCCACGAGAGTGTTGGATACTTCCGTCCATGACGACGACGGAGGCGACGCCCCAGCACTCCGCCGAGCCCGACCACTCCGCCGAGGCCGAGCAGACGCCGTGGCTGCTGCGCGACCCGATCCGCACCGGTTTCCTCGCGATCCTGCTGCTGTCGCTGGCCGTGCGCTACAACATCCTGCGCGACAGCTTCTTCATCACCGACGACTTCATGCTGCAGAGCCGGGCGATGGATCACGAGCTGGGCTGGGACTACCTCACGCGGGTGCACACCGGCCACTTCGAGCCGATCGGATTCGGCTTCATGTGGCTGCTGACCCACCTGGCACCGTGGAACTGGACCGTGGCGATGCTCGCCATGCTGGTCGCCCAGGCCCTCGTGGCCATCCTCGTCTGGCGGATGCTCACCGAGCTGTTCACCCGTCGCGCCATGGTGCTGGTCCCGTTCGCGCTCTACTGCCTCACGCCCCTGACGATCCCGGCCTACACCTGGCTGTCCGCGGCGATCATCTGGCTGCCGCTGACCGCGGCCCTGGCGGGAGCGATCGCCAACCACGCGGTCTATCTGCGGTCCGGGCGGTGGGAGGACGCGGTGTGGGCCGTGTTCTGGTTCTGCTTCGGACTGGCCAGCTTCGAGAAGATCGTCATCTATCTGCCCTTCATCGCGGTCCTCAGCCTGGCGCTGTCCCCGACCGTGTCCCTCAAGGTGGGCGAGATCGTCGGCCTGGTCAGACGCACCTGGGTGGTCTGGGCCGGCTATGCCGCGGCGAGCGTGGCCTACCTGGTGATCTACCTGGACGGGTCGTCGCGGGCGGAGGCCAGCACCAATCTGGCGGTCCCGTCGCTCGAGCAGCTGAGTGAGTTCGTCTATCTCAGCCTCTTCAGGACCATGATCCCTGGATCGCTCGGCGGCCCGTGGGACTGGCAGCCGGCCAGTTATGCCGGAGCCATGGTCGACTCCCCCCGGCTGTTCGACTGGGTGTGCTGGATCGTCTTTGCTGCCATCGTCGTGGTCTCGCTGATCACCCGGCGCCGGATCGGCCGAGCCTGGGTCGCGCTGCTGGTCTATCTCGGAGGGTCTATCGCTGCGCTGGGGATCGGTCGGGTGGCCTACAGCGGCCCGCTCGCCGCCCTCGAGACCCGATACCTCGCCGACACCGTCGTGCCTCTGGTCGTGGTGATCGGCATGTGTCTGATGGCCCTCGACGACGAGCAGGATGCCTGGCTGCCGCAGGCGCGGCGCTGGGCGGCCGCGATCCCCCGGACGACCGTGGCCTGGACCGCTGGTGTTGCCTGCGCGCTGTGGCTGGCCCTGTCCCTGCACAGCGCCAACGGCTACGCCGAGTTCAGCGCTGCCAACCCCTACAAGAACTTCGTGAAGACAACCGAGGCATCCCTGCGCGAGCTCCCGGAAGGCGCCCAGATCTTCGACACCCCTCTGCCGGTCAACCTGCTGGGCCCACTCTTCATGGAATACAACGACGTCAGCCGGTTCGTGGCTCCCGTGGCCACCCCGGAGCAGCGTGCGGATCTGGCGACCCGAGAGTTCTTCGACACGCCCCTGATGCTGACGCCGGAGGGCACCTTCGAGCCGTTCCGTGTCGAGGGTTTCGCCTCGCCGGCGCCGCTGGAGGACCTGTGCGGGTGGCAGCCGGTCGACGGCCGCGCGGCCGTGCCGCTGACGGATCCCGCCTATCCCTGGGGCTGGGCGGTGCGCGTGGGCTACCTGTCGGACGGGCCGACGACCGGCACCATCCACCTGGGCGAGGCCTCCCAGGAGGTGGAGTTCAAGGCCGGGCTCGGTGAGGTCTTCGTGTCGATGGTCGCCGGTGGGTCCGAGGTCGTCATCGACGGCGTCGATGCTGACGTGAACATCTGCTTCGGTGACGCTCAGGTCGGCAACCCGGTCCCGGTCCCCGCGGAGTAGCGGCGCGCCTCAGGCGCTGGCCGCTGCCTGCGGAGCCGGCACTGTCTGCAGGACCCTGGCCTCGGGTCTGCCGGCCAGCGCGGGCGAGGCCTCGGGAACGCCCCAGACCTTCGCGCGGAGAAAGCCCAGGAATGCCTGCGCCTGCTCGGTGGTGTCGAACTCGAGGTCGACGACGACATAGTGCTCGTCGTCGACCGGTCGCCGAATCGACTCAGCGGTGACGCCGGCGGAGCGACGCGCGTCCGCGAATCGCGCGTACGCGGCGGCCCACGTGGCGAGGTCGGTGACGGGGTGCTCAATGTGGAGGGAAGGCATACCCCCGACGCTAGGGACAGTTCGCCCCGGCCGGCATCCCAAAAAGTTGGGTTTTCCATGCCCTACCCTTCGAAGGTGGAACACCCCGTCGAGCGCGCGGAGCGGGCCGCGCACCTCCGGCACCTGCGGCATACCGTCAGGTTCGACAGCTACGTCTGGCTGCTCACCGACCCCGTCACCTCCGTCGGTGCCTCGCCGCTCGCGGACGTGCCCTCGCTCCCCGACCTGCCCCGGCTGATCCGGCTCAAGTACCTCACCGAGGTCAACCGGTGGACCGCCCCGGACCAACCGGTGACCACACTCCGCCGCACCACCGGCGGGGACCGCGCGCTGAGCCTCGTATGGCGAGAGCTCCAGTCCTCCTACGACGTCGGGGACGTCGCCTCGCTCACCTTCCGCGACGACTACGGCACCTGGGGCTTCCTCGACCTGTGGCGCTCGGGAGACAGTGCGCGCTTCACGGACACAGAGGTCCGCGCGCTGGAGCGGGAGGTGCGGCCCGTCACCGGGGTGCTGCGACGGGCCGCCGCCCGCACGTTCGCGACCCCGGACCTCGGCGGCTCGCCGGCTGGAGCGGCGGTGCTCCTGCTCTCCCCGGACCTGGTGGTCCGTGCCCAGACCGCTGAGAGCGCCGCGATCCTGCAGGCGCTCCTTCCGACCGAGCCGGGGCGAAGTCCGGTGCCGGCCGCGGCCTACAACGTCGGCGCCCAGCTGCTGGCCCGCGAGGCGGGCGTGGACCCGAGCCCAGCCACCACCCGGGTTCACTCCCCGAGCGGCGCCTGGCTCACCCTGCGTGCCGCCCGGGTGGGCACCGATCACCCACACCACGGCAGCGAGCGGCCGGGCGCCGACGCCGACTCCGACATCGTCGTCACGATCGAGACAGCCACGCTGGCGGAGCGCGCCGACCTCTTCGCCCGCGCGCACGGGTTGTCACCACGGGAGACTGAGCTGCTCGGCCTGCTCCTCGGCGGGGCGGACACCCACACCGTCGCGACGCGTCTGCTGATCTCTGAGCACACCGTGCAGGACCACCTCAAGTCGGTCTTCGCCAAGACGGGCGTCCGCAACCGCCGCACCCTGCTGGCCCACGTCGCCGGTGGCCCGGACACCTCGTCAGCACCGGACAACCTGACCTAAGGCCGGGCGCGTGGGTCAGCCGGTGTTGCGCAGCCCCGCGGAGACGCCGTTGACGGTGATCAGCAGCGCACGCTGCAGCTCGTCCACGTGGTCGCTGTCCTCACCCTCCTCGCGAAGGCGCAGCAGCAGCTCGACCTGCAGGTAGGAGATCGGGTCGAGGTACTGGTCGCGCACCGCCAGGGACCTCTTCAGGACCGGCTGGTCGTCAAGCAGGTCGTCCTCGCCGGTGAGCGCGCGCAGCTCAGTGACCGTGAGGTCGAACTCGGCCCGGATGTCCTTGAAGACGTGGTGCAGCTCCTGCGGGACGAGCTGCTCGACATACAACGCAGCGATGTCCAGGTCGGTCTTGGCGACCGTCATCTCGACGTTGGAGACCACAGCGCCGAAGAAGTGCCACTGCTCCAGCATCTCCTGCAGCGTCTCGGTGTGTCCGGCCTCGCGCACCGCCCGCAGACCGGACCCCACGCCATACCAACCCGGGATGATCTGCCGGGTCTGGGTCCACCCGAAGACCCACGGGATCGCGCGCAACCCGTCCAGCCCCTTGCCCGCGTCGGGTCGCTTGCTCGGACGGGAGCCGATGTTGAGCGCCCCCAGCTGGTCCACCGGGGTCGCTGCCACGAAGTAGGCCGGCAGGTCCGGGTCCTGGATCAGGTCCTGATAGGTCTGGAAGGCGGTGTCCGAGGCGGCGTCCATCACCTCGCCCCAGCGGCGCAGCTGGTCGGCAGTCGAGCGAGACTCCTGGTGCAGGGCCGAGGCGCGGAGCACGGCGGCGAGGGCAAGCTCGAGGTTCTCCTTGGCAAGAGCGGGCAGGGAGTACTTGTCGGAGATCACCTCACCCTGCTCGGTGAACTTGATCTCGCCCTCGAGCACGCCCCACGGCTGGGCCATGATCGCCTCGTAGGTCGGACCACCACCGCGCCCGACCGAGCCACCCCGCCCGTGGAACAGGCGCAGGCGCACCCCGTGCTCGGCCGCGACGTCGCGCAGCGCGCGCTGGGCCTGGTGGATGCTCCACTGGCTGGTCAGCACGCCGGCCTGCTTGTTGGAGTCGGAGTAGCCGAGCATGACCTCCTGCACGTCGCCGCGCAGCCGGACGAGCTCGCGATAGGCAGGGACACTCAGCAGCGTGTCCACAAGCTCCGCGGCACCTCGCAGCTCGTCGACCGTCTCCAGCAGCGGTGCGAACCCGACGTGCGCGAAGGCCTCGATGCCATCAGCCACTCCGTGCATATCGAGCAGCCCAGCCTCGCGGCCGAGCACGACGGCGGCCAGGATGTCGTCAGGCCCCTGGGTCATCGAGATGATGTAGGTCTCGATGACCTCGGGGCCATAGGTTGCGATCGCATCGGAGATCGCGTCAAAGACGGCCAGGGTCTGGGACCGGGGCGCGGCACGGGTCAGCAGAGGCCGGGGAGAGTCCAGCTCGGCCGAGAGGATGGCGAGCCGCTCGCTCCGGTCAGCGTCGGCATACGCCTTGCCCAGACCACCGACCGCGTCGAGCATCTCCCCCACCGCGGCATGGTGGTGCTCCGCGTGCTCCCGGACGTCGAGCGTCGCCAGGTGCAGCCCGCTGCCGGCCAGCGTCTGGGTGACGCGGGCGAGGGTGCCGTCAGCCACCAGGTCACCGCCGTGCTTGCGCAGCGAGTCCGCGACCAGGTCGAGATCGTCCAGCAGCTCGGTGGTGGTGGCGTAGTCGCGACCGGGTTCGTGCGGGTGGGCCTCCAGCACGCGCCGCTGGGTGTTGAGCAGCTTGGCCTTGATGCAGGTGAGCTTGAGGCGGTAGGGCTCGGCGGCGTTGAGCTCCTTGACGCGCGGGTCCAGCCCCGGCAGGTTGCTCAGGTCCCTGGCCAGCGAGGTCTCCAGCTCGGGCTCCACCTCGACGATGACGGTCGAGTTGGACAGGCTGGAGATGAGGATGTCGATCATCCCCAGAGCCAGCTTCACCGCGTGCTGGTGCTGCAGCTTGAGCACGTCGGCAGTGACCTCCGGCGTGACGAACGGGTTGCCGTCGCGGTCGCCGCCGATCCAGGAGCCGAAGCGCAGCGGCGGGTGACGGCGGTCGATCGGCACATCGTGCTGCTCGAGGAGGTCAGCAAGGTCACCCAACAGGTCCGGGACGGTCTCAGCGAGGACCTCGTCCAGGTAGTACATGGCGTTGCGCGCCTCGTCCATCGGGGTCGGCCGGTTCTGGCGCAGCTCGTCGGTCTGCCAGATCAGGTCGATCAGTTCGGCGAGCCTCCGGTCCTGGCGGCGCCGGGCGACGGTGTCGGACTCGGTGGTGACGGCCAGCTCGTCCGAGAGTCGGCGGATTTTGGTCAGCACCGAGCGGCGGCTGGCTTCCGTCGGGTGCGCGGTGAAGACAGGACGGACGTCCAGCTCGCTGATCGCACTTCTCAGCAGGTCGGCTCCACCGGTCTCAGCGATGGCGGCGACCGTGCTCGCCAGCCAGCCCTGCCCCTCGGCACGGTCGGTCAGCGAGCGGACCCGGTGCACCTGCTCGGCGGCGTTGGCCAGGTGGAAGTACTCCGCAAAGGCACGCACCAGGTCAGTGGCCACCTCCAGCGGCAGGTTGCCGAGCAGGTCTCGCACGGCCGCCGCGGCCTGGGCGTCACCGGCCTTGCCGGCCTTGGTCTGCAGCCGCACCTCCTCGACCCGGTCGAGCAGCTCCTGCCCGTGGTGCCGGACCAGGGACTGGCCTAGGAGGGTTGAGAGTCGGCGCACGTCGGCGCGCAGTTCTGGGCTGATGGGATCCTGGCTCACGCAGAGAGCCTAACGACCGGGACGGACAGGGGAGTGCGGCGACCCTTCGGGAAACGGTGCCTAGAGCAAGCCCTGAGTGGGTGGCGGTGAGGCCGTTCGATGAGAAAGTTTTCATGAGAATGCCTCTCACCTTGGGCTGTCAGAGTATGAGACATGAAGACGACCAACCGCACCCTGACAGCCACACTCGCCCTGACTCTCGCTCTGGGACTGGCCGCGTGTGGGACCGACGACACCCCCAGCATCTCCACCGCTGGGCAGCCTGCCGGCGAGGCCTCGAGCGAGGCCACCACCGACAGCACCGCTGATGACACCACCGCCAGCGACACTGCAGAGGAGAACACCGGCGACGACAGCGCCGCGGCCACCGATGCCGGCGCGACCGACGACCTGACTGCCGCGGCACTAGCCGCGATCGCGACCGCCGAGGCCGAGACCGGTGGCACTGCTTATGAGATCGATGACCAGGACGACGACGGCACCTGGGAGGTCGACGTTCGCGTCGACGACCGCTCCGTGGAGGTCACGGTCTCCGCTGACGGCGCCACGGTGGTGAACACCGATGACGATGACGACCTGGACAGCGACGACCGCGCGGCCCTCGACGCTGCCACGATCACGCTGCCCGAGGCCATCGAGATCGCCATCAACGAGGCCGGCGGGGTCCTGGACGACGCCGAGCTGGAGACCGACGACGGCCAGCACGGCTGGGACGTCACCGTCGACACCGACGCCAAGGACGACGTCGACGTGCTCGTGTCGGTCACCGGCGAGGTCCTCAAGGTCGACAACTGATCATCGACCGGATCCGTCTCTGACGGCTCACGACACCCGGAGAGCCCGAACCCACCTGTGGGTTCGGGCTCTCGCTCTCTGTCTCATGTGGGTCTTGCCTCGTTGGTATGCCGGGCACCCGCCCGGCGGATCACCTCCGGACAAGCCGCTCATCAGTTGGCGCGGTTGGCGCCTGAGGGACAGGAGCGTGAATCCCCTGGTCAGAGCGCCGCCGCCCCACTGTCAGACGTCTGTTCTAAAGTGATGGGTAGTTGGAGAACTTGGTTCGTCTGGGAGAGGGGGTAGTGATGTCGACCGAAGTGTTGGCCGACCGGTTGGAGCGGTTGTTGAGCGCTGCTCCTGGGCTGGAGCTGGGTCGTGGCGGGCTGTGGCGTGGGTCCTGGCCGTTGCCGCCGATCGTGCCGGAGGCAGCGGCCGCGACACCGCTGTCTGACGACGCACCACAGCCCGACGACGCGGCCCCGCGGCCTGCCGACGCGACACCACCAGAGGACGCTGAGCGGCGGTTGCGGGCCTCGTTGGCTGACCTGGGTGTGGCCGCTGAGGCGGCGGAGGCGTTGACGCGTGCGTCGTTGGCGTGTGCGACGGTCGCGGGCCCATCCGGCTCCGAGGCGGGGCGGGAGCATCTGGAGGCACCGCGGTTGCTGGAGCATGGCAGTGACCTGCTGGGTGCGATCGAGTCCCTCACCGCGGCCGCGGGGCACCTGGAGTCGGTCGTCCTGTCCGCGGCGAAGCAGTTGACGTGGGTGCACGGCAAGTTGCTGCTGGGCGAGAAGGGCGCGACCAGCCCAGAGGAGCTCTCGGCCTCTCAGAAAGAGAAGTGGCGCTCTCGGGCGAAGTCCAAGGCCCGCACTGACATCGAGGCAGGGATCGGGTGGGGTGAGGGCGAGGTCCGTGACCTGGTCGCGGTCGCTAACGCCGCGGTTGAGGTCGCCGGCCCGGTCCAGCACAGCCTGCGGATCGGGGAGTCGTCCTGGCGGTTGGTCCGCAGTTACTACCGGGCCTGCACCGGCATGGACCACGAGGACGGGGCCGCGATCGCCAACGGCTTCTTCGGCGCCGACCCGGGCGCTGCGGTCACCGAACGCCTCGACTCTGCCGGGGCGTTTCTGGGTGGCCCGTGGCGGCACAAGGAGTTCCACCGGGCCCTGAAACGCGAGATCGCCCGGGTCAACGCCCAAGACCCCGAAAAGCAGAAAGAGGCTGACGCCGCCGCGAAAGCCAACGCCGACACCCACCTGATGCTCGATGAGAACGGCACCGGCACCTTCATGATCGGGACCACCCCACTAGAAGGGACCGCGATCAACGAACGGATCGACGCCGCCGCCCGTAGGGCCCGCGCACTGGGCGACCCACGCAGCCAGCGTCAGCTGCGGTGCGCGATCGCGACCGCGTTGCTGCTGAAAGGGACCGTCGACCTCTCGGCCATTCCCGACGACCCGGACCAGGTCACCGTCGAACAGTCCGAGCAGCTGGCCCGGGTCCTGTCCGGGCTACCGGCCGCCACCCTGGACGTCATCGTCCCCCTCACCACCCTCCTCGGCACCGACCCCGCAGGGACCCCGATCCCAGCAGCGTTCGCCGCCCAGCGCGGCACCACCGACAGCACCGAAGGTCACGAAGGTCCCGGCGGGCCGGGCTGCACCTGCACCTGCACCTGCGGCGCCAGCGGCACCGCGACCGGCTCGTCCACCACGACGACATCGGGTGCCGCCGCGACGGCAGGCTCCGGCGACCCACCAGGTCCGGGCCTGGGGGGACAACCCTGTCCCGACCCCGCCGCTCACACCCCGAGCCACCCTGACCACCCTGACGCCGACCCCGGTGCTCACGCCCCGAGCCACCCTGACGACCCTCACGACGCTGACGCCGACCCTCACGACCCTGATGCCGATGAGGATGACCCTTACGGCTTGGTCGATGAGCAGATCCGCATCCCGGATGTCGGTGTCGGTGAGATCGTCGGGCGCGACTCACTGTTCCTGTCCCCGACACAGGTGCGTGAGCTGGCCCTGGTGCCCGGTTCGACGCTGTACCGGTTGCTGACCGACCCGGCCACCGGCCGGTGTGTAGAGCGCTCGATCACCGCCTACCGCTTCGATGCGGCGATGCGCGCCCAGATCATCGCCGCCGACCGGTTCTGCCGCGCTCCCGGCTGCGTCAAACCCGCCAAGACCTCCCAGCTGGATCACGTCCAGGAGTACGGCACCACCGGTGGCCACACCTGTGAGGCCAACGCGATGGCCCTGAGCACTACCCACCACGACAAGAAGACCAAGAAAGACGTCGACGCGATCATCAACGCCGACCGTGACGTCACCTGGACGACGTTGTTGGGGCGGATCTACACGACCAAGGCCTTCGATTACAACCAGTACACCAAGCTGCTGACCGCGGCGAAGACCCAGATCGACCAGGAGATCGCCGCCGGGGCGACGAAGGCGGAGGCGATTGACGCCGCGATCTACCAGGCGTTGTCTTACCGGCCCCCCGGCTCACCCTTCGAAGCCCGCGAAGACAGTCCTGGGTTCGAGGACGACTTCACCGGCTGGGACCAGATCACCCTGACCCACACCAGCCCCGACGGACAACGGGCCTACCGCCCCGCCCCCGACACCACCCGAGCCGAACACGAGCGCCATAGGGCTACCCGCAGGGACCACGACGACGCGCCCACAGACGCCGACTCCGATCAGCCGAACCATGTGGAGCAGCACGACCGCGGGCAACACGACGGCGGCACCGGACGCGGACCCTGGTCCGACCCCCACGACGACCCACCACCCTTCTAACCCAAGAGCGACGCCACCTCGGCAACGCCTCTCCATCTCACTCTCCGGGGACCGGAGTTGAGCGGTCCGCGAGTGCCTCCCAGATCCGGCGAGCGGCTGGAGCAGCGATCTCCCCGCCGAACCCGCCCTGCTCGACAACCACCACGACGGCATACTCCGGTGCGGTCGTCGGACCGTAGGAGGCATACCAGGCCGTCGACTTCTTGCCGAGACTCTCGGCCGATCCAGTCTTGCCTGCCACGGGATAGGCCTCCAGGTCGAACGTGGCGAACGCCGCTGCACCGGTGCCGATCGTGTTGACACCCTGCAGCCCGGACCGCACGATCTCCAGCGCTTCCGGGCTCACCCCGATGTCCCCGGCTGCAACCGGCTCGACGTCCTCCACGAGCGTGCCTGCGGGAGTGCGGATCTCGTCGACCACCTGCGGCTCCCAGAGGGTCCCGCCATTGGCGATCGCAGCATAGATGACGCCCATCTGCAGCGGCGTCACCGCGACGTCGCCCTGCCCGATCGAGAAGTTGACGGCGTCGCCGGGACGGTACTGCCAGCCGTCGACGCAGTTCTCCCGCGCCAGCTGCTCGAGGAACTCGCGCCGCTCCTGGTCGGCCACCTCCGGATAGCCCGAGTCGGCGCGGGCACAGGTCTCCTCGCGGGTGGCCTCCCAGTAGGCACGCTTCCACTCCCGGCTCGGCACCCGCCCGATCGCCTCACCCGGCAGGTCCACGCCGGTGGGTCGTCCGAGCCCGAAGTCCTCGGCCGCGATCACCCACGGGTCGGTCAGGTCCGAGTCCTGCTCCAGCCCGCCCTGTCTGCGCCACTCGTCATAGGCCCACCCATAGAAGGCCGTGTCGCAGGAGACCTCCATGATCTGCTGCAGCGTCAGGTTGCCATGCGCCTGTGACTCAAAGTTGCTGAACTGGCGTCCACCGATGTTGACCGAGGCCGGGCAGGCATACTCCCGGTCGGGGTCGACCCCGCTGTCCAGCGCCGCCGGGAGGGACACGGCCTTGAAGGTCGAGGCCGGCGGGAAGGTCTCCCCCACGACCCGGTTGCGCAGCGGTTGACCGGCGGCGTCACTGGTCAGCTCGTCAAACTGCTCCTGGGTCACGCCGGTGGTCCAGACCGAGGGGTCGTATGTCGGCAGGCTGGCGGCGGCGACCACGCCGCCGGTGCGCACCTCAAGCACCACAGCGGCGGCCGACTCCGCTGGCCACCCACGGGCCCGAGAGATGTTCACCGTGCTCACCAGGGTGCGTTCGACCTCAGCCTGGAGGTCGGGGTCCAGGTGGGTGATCAGGTCGTGACCGCTGACCGGATCGCTGTGATCGAGCTGCCCGGTGACCACACCCCGCGGATCCACCGTGACCGTGGTCAGCCCGGGGGTGCCCCGCAGCGCTGCGTCATAGCTGGACTCCAGACCGGCCCGGCCCACGAGGTCCTGGGCGGTGAGCTGCTCGTCGGCGTCGACCTCCGGCTGGGTGGGACGCCCCAGATATCCCAGCAGGTGTGCGGCGTTGATGGACCCCGCCAGATAGGTGCGGACCGGTCGGGTGTCGACGGCCACGCCGGGGAAGGCCTCGGGACGCTCGAGAATCGCCAGGGCAGACACCGGGTCGACGTCGAAGGCGATGGGGATCGGTTGGTAGGGCGACCCGGAGAAGCAGGAGGGCGCGGGTGGCGCGCCCTCGCTCCCGCAGACCCGGGTCCGCCCCCACAGCGACTCCACCGGCAGGTCCAGGCTGGCGGCCACCGACTCGATGAGGGCGCGACCCTCGTCGTCGGACTCCAGGACCGTCTCGGGGTCGATGGTGACCACGGCGGTGGGGTCGTTGGCCACCAACGCGGTGCCGTCGGTGGCCAGGATCCGCCCGCGGAGTGCGGGTTCGCTGATCTCGCGGCTGCTCACCTCGGCCGCTGCGACCGCGAGCTCTGTGTGGTTGATCAGCTGCAGGTCCACCAGACGACCCGCCAGCACGCTGCCGAGCAGGAGGGCTACCGCAACCAGGCCCCAGAGCGGACGCAACGACCGGCGCCGACGCGCCACCGGCGGGCTGATCTGCGGCCGCGGGACACGGATCTGCGCCCGCCCGCCCCTGCGCATCACGCCCACCCTCGGCTCACCAGGACACGTTCGACGCCGAGGAGCAGCGGCAGGAGCAGGAGTGCGAAGAGTGCCGTGGCCGCCACCGACCAGAGGAGGTCCGCCGGGTGGGCAACGCCGACACCGGCTGCAGCCACCAGCCCACGGATCCCCTGAACCACCGCGGCCCCACCGACCGCGGCGACCCACGGCACCAACGGCGACCACGGCAACCATGTCCTGGCGAGGCCGACCAGCATCCCGGCGAAGGCATAGCTCAGCGCCCCGGCCCCTAGCGGCTCACCGCCAGGCGGCACCAGGTCGACCAGCCAGCCTCCGGCCAGTCCGACGAGCACCCCGGTCCACGGCCCGTGCACCAGGGCGGCCACCGCGACCACGAGGAGCACCAGGTCGGGCCGGCCCGGCATGCCGCTGGGGAACAGGACTGGCACGAGCACCGCGACGAGCAGCAGCACCGCGCGGGTCAGCACCGCCGGTAGCCTGCTCATGAGCCGGACTCCTCACCGAGCAGGACCACGGCCAGCAAGTCGAGGGTGTCAGCGTCCACGAACGGTCGGACCACGGCCGTGCGACCGAGCTGTCCGTCGTCGGGGTCGACCGAGGCGACAGTGCCGAGCGGGATGCCCGCGACATACGGGATGGAGTCCGGGCTGCCCAGCGTGGTGACGACATCGCCGACCTCGATCTCGCTGTCCCCCAACGCGGTCAGGGTGAGCTGACCCGGTGGACGCGCGGGCAGCCCCGGGACGGGACGTCCGTCGACCGAGCCCAGCGCACGAGCAGCGCCGAAGCGCACGCCGACGACGACGTCCGAACCCCCCAGGACGACCACCTCGGCACTGGTGGGTGCGGTGCGCACCACCCGGCCGACGAGCCCGTCGGAACTGATGACTGTCTGGTCGCGGGTGACACCGTCCTGCTCCCCTGCATCGATGGTGACCGTGCGGCCACCGACGGGTGCGCTGTCGGAGGAGAACCCGACCACCCGGGCGGGCAGGAGGCGGTGCCCACCCCACCCGGCGGCCGACTGCTCGAGCTGCGACAGCTGACCAGCGGTCGACAGCTCCGCCTCCAGCTCCTTGACACGGGCATCGAGCGCGTCACGCTCCCGGGTCACCTCGGTGAGCCGGTCGTCGGTCCACCCGGTCATCGCCGACTGGACGGGGGCAAAGACGGTCGCCGAGGCACGACGCAGGGGCTCGGTCACAGCCGGTCGGGCAAGGTCGGCCAGCATCACCAGCATGGTCAGGGCCAGCAGCGCGGCGACGAGGACGGTCCGGCCACGCCCCGACGGCGCTCCCCCCGCGCCAGCACCTGTGTCCACAGGCGCGATGATACGGAAGGGTCCTTGCTGCGTGGTAGACACGAGGGCGCGCTCGGTCAGCTGTGGGTGCCGGACTACCTGCGGCGGGGGCCGACCAGCACGCGCTCGAGCGCCGCGAAGTCATCGACGCACGCACCGGCGCCGCGGATCACGGCGCGGGTGGGGTCGTCGGCCACGCGCACCGGCACCCCGAGCTCGCGGCGCAGACGCTCGTCGAGGCCGCGCAGCAGTGCCCCTCCACCGGTGAGCACGATCCCGTTGTCGAGGACGTCGCCGGACAGCTCGGGGGGGCAGATGTCGAGCACCGCCTTGACGACGTCGACAACCTGCAGGACCGGCGGCTCGATCATCCGGCGCACCTCGGTCGAGGTCAGCGTGACCGTGCGCGGCAGACCGGTGCCCAGCACGCGGCCACGCACTCGCATGTCCAGCTCCTCCGTGAGGGGGTATGCCGAGCCGATCGTCACCTTGATGTCCTGGGCTGATCGTTCGCCCAGGAGCAGGTCGTGGGTGGCCCGCACCCCGGCCACGATCGCCTCGTCCACCTCGTCACCACCGACCCGCAGGCTGCGGGCGTTGACGATGCCGCCGAGACTGATCACGGCGACCTCGGTCGTGCCGCCGCCGATGTCCACGACGAGGCTCGCGGTCGCGTCGTGCACCGGCAGCCCCGCCCCGATGGCGGCGGCCATCGCCTCCTCCAGCACGAACACGCGCCGCGCACCAGAGTGCATCGCGGTGTCCTCGAGAGCCCGGCGCTCGACCGGGGTCACGCTGCTCGGCACACACACCACCATCCGGGGCCGGACCAACCGTGAGATCCGCAGCTGCTGGATGAAGTGGCTCAGCATCGACTCGGTCAGGTCGGCGTCGGTGACCACCCCGTCGACCAGGGGATGCACCGTCACGACCGACGCCGGTGTGCGGCCGAGCATCTCGACGGCGTCCTGACCTGCGGCCACCAGCTGCCCGCTGGTCGAGTCGACGGCCACCAGGGTTGGCTCGTCCAGCACGACGCCGCGGTCCTGTTGGTGGATCAGGGTGTTGCTCGAGCCCAGGTCGAGGGCCAGGTCACGACCCAGCAGGCTCAGTCCCCATCCGTTGCTCACGCGGTCGATCGTATGCGAGGGTTCCTGCCATGGACCCCTTCCCGCGCCTGGTGTCCGAGACCGTGACAGCGATGATCACTGCCGCGTGGCCCACGACGCCCGAGGAGTCGCAGGAGTGGCTGAGGCACCACGGGATCGACCCGGACACCGCCACCGAGCGAGCCCCGCGGGGCCTCAGTGGCAACTGGGACCGCGCCCGGACACTCGGCTGGGGCAGCGCGGACTCCGGCTGGGGCACCTTCCGGGGCGAGTTCGTCGGAGCAAACTGGTTCCTGTGGCGGGGGTCCTCCTCCGATGAGGTGATGGCCGCGGCCCATGCGTTGGCCGACCTCCTGACGCAGGCACACGGCGCACCGACGGAGGCGACCGAGTCCACGGAGCACGGCGGCACGTGGCTGTGGCAGCTGCCGGATCACGTGATCGACATGTACGCCTACCACGGACTCACCCGACCAGATGGTTTCCCTGCGGGCGATGCCTGCGTGCAGCTCCACGTCGACCTGCGCGAGCGCGCCGAGGCGCAGGAGGAGCACGCCCGGGCTCACCCTGCCGAGCGCCCCGCGCCCCTCACACCACCCGATCAGTAGAGGAACATCGGCTTGCCGCGCACGTGGCGGACCGTGGGACGGTAGTGCGGCGCGTCATACAGCTCATCGACGTCGACCCGCTTGACCCCCTCGCCGGTGACCGAGATCGGCACGCTGGAGTAGGAGCCGTTGCGCAGCGCGACCATCCGCCCGGTCGAGCCGTCGAGGGCCAGGTCAGCGGCCATCACCGCATAGTTCGTGGCCACCATGAGGTCCAGCGAGTCCGGTGATCCGGAGCGCATCAGATAGCCCACCTGCTGATAGACGATGCCCTCGCCCGTGCGCTCCTTGATCAGCTCTCCGGTGAGCTGCCCGATGCCGCCCAGCTTGCGGTGTCCGTAGGCGTCGGCCTCACCGGTGAGCATCATCGCCCCGCCCGCCAGGGTCGCCCCCTCCGAGATGGTGACCATCGAGTAGTTGGACGGGTTCTTGGCCTTGTCGGCCATCAGCAGTTCGCAGACCCGGTCGATGTCGAAGGGCACCTCCGGGATCAGCGCCCGGTCCACGCCAGCCAGGTAGGCGGTGATCAGCGACGTCTCCCCGGAGTAGCGGCCGAACAGCTCGACGACCGCGATCCGCTCGTGCGAGCCGGTCGAGGTGCGCAGGTTGTGGATGAACTCCACCCCGCGCGTCACGGCCGTGGAGAAGCCGATGCAGTAGTCGGTCCCGTTGACGTCGTTGTCCATCGTCTTGGGGATGGCGATGGTCGGCACGCCCTCCTGATGCATCCGCAGACCGTAGGAGAGCGTGTCGTCGCCACCGATCGGGATCAGCACGTCGATGCCGGCGTGCTCGATGACCTTGAGCGCGTGCGCGGTCAGATCGTGCGGCCCGTCGCCGCTGACCGAGTCAGCCAGGAAGTCGGGGACGTCCACGGCGCTGACCCTGCCGGGGTTGGTGCGCGAGCTGTGCAGGAACGTCCCACCGCTGCGATCCACCTTGCGCACCACGCCGGGGTCGAGAGTGATCAGGTGGTCCGCCACCGAGGCAGGATCGTCGGGGTTGGTGTTGAGCAGCCCGCCCCAGCCGCGGCGGATGCCCACGACCTCGTGGCCCTCCTCGTGCACCCGATTGACGACCGCCTTGATGCACGGGTTGAGCCCAGGGACGTCGCCGCCCCCCGTGAGTATGCCGATGCGCACGTCGACCTGCCTCCTGACCTCAGTGGGTGGCCAGCTCTGGCCACCTCCCGTCGAGCCTACCGAGACGGGAGTGGGCTCGTGGAGAAGAGTCGGGTCCCGGACGCTCTCACCGGCTGCGGCGCCACCAGGCGTAGGCCGCGAGGGACAGGGCCGCGACCCCCAGGGCACGCGCCGCCCTGGGTCGGACCCGAGACCGGTCGTCCGGATGGACACGTGCCCGAGCCGGATGGGTCGAGGACCCGACGGGCGGCACGTCGAGCTCGATGTCAGCGACCAGGACGAGCTGGGGCTCGTCGTCGATGCCGGGCACTCGACGA
The DNA here is from genome assembly GCF_023923205.1 of Ornithinimicrobium cryptoxanthini. NCBI lineage: Bacteria > Bacillati > Actinomycetota > Actinomycetes > Micrococcales > Ornithinimicrobiaceae > Ornithinimicrobium > Ornithinimicrobium cryptoxanthini. The sequence goes on from NZ_CP099490.1 coordinate 2,701,797, forward strand.
CCGCCCAGCCACACGGTCCGCAGGTCCTGGCCCTCGATGTCGAGCACCGCGATGTTGTTGTCGAACCACGGGCCGGCGACATCCCGCCATCGCAGGGGCGGATCGGGCACCCGGGCGGACCGCGCGAGCGCCGCGCCGAGCGGACGGGCGATGCCGTGTGCCACGAGCGCGAACGCGGCTCGCATCACCACCGGCATCGGGTTGCGGACCGGTGAGCAGACCAGCTGCAGGATCCGGGAGCCGCCGGTGCGCACCACCTCGGTGATGTAGGAGTGGTGCACGTCCCCGGACAGGAAGACCACCGAGGCCGGCGCGGTGCCCCGCCGTCCGTCGGCCACCTCCGTCACCATCGCGGCCACCCGCTCGAAGGACGCATGGAAGGCGGCCCAGTGCTCCAGGTCGAGCTCCTGCCTCAGCCACTCTCCGGGACGACGCCAGCGAGGGCCCCAGGCGCCGGCCACCACCGCCTCGTCCCAGGCCTCCAGGTGATGGATCCCCCGGGGGAGCAGGTAGGGCAGGGAGGTGCCGATCACGAGGTGCTCGACGTCACCGGTCAGCTGCTCGTCCAGCCACGACATCTCCGCCTCGTCGAGCATCGCCCGGTGCTCGGGGTCGAGGTTGCGCGCGGCGCGGGAGTCGACCACCACCAGGTGGGAGGAACCTCCCAGTGGGTGGGTGTAGGACCACCGGTAGGACAGCGGGTCCCGGTCGGCCCGCTCGGCGAAGGCGTCCACCGCGTCGGTGAGATCGACCTCCCGCCCGGGATGCTCGGCCTGCCGGCGCTGCAGCTCGTGCCACAGCGGGTCGCCTGCCCGGGCCGACACCGACAGGTTGCCCAGGTGCTGGTAGACCCAGTAGGACCCGAGCCCGGCGACCACCCGCCCGTGCCACCAGGAGGTCTGCTCCATCTCCTCGCGCCAGGCCAGCGAGGTGTTCCAGTCGTCCCGGATGTCATGGTCGTCGAAGATCATCAGGCTGGGCAGCCAGGAGAACAGCCAGCGCAGGGGCGGCTCGGTCCAGGCGAGCTGGTAGAGGTGGGCGTACTCCTCGTAGTCGGCCAGCTCCGCGCCAGGTTCCTCCTGCAGGCTGCGCCGGGAGGCGATGAACTCCCGCATCGCAGCGCTCGTGGAGTCGGCGTAGACCTGGTCGCCCAGGAGCAGGAGCAGGTCCGGTTCGACGCCGAGCGGCCCGGGCTCTCCCGCGCGCAGGGACAGGGCGTAGGTGCGGAGGGCGTCCACCCCGTGGCTGGTCTCGTGGACCAGGTCGTGCGGCACGCTGGTGCGGCACGAGCCGAACGCCAGCCGCACCGGGCCGCCTGGCGGGCTGGTCGCCAGGTGCGGCGCGGGGAACGGGTCCGCCGGCTGCGGCCAGACCACCTGGTCATCGAGGAGCACCTGGTATGCCGACCGCTCACCCGGATGCAGGCCGGTCACCTCGACCAGGGCGTAGTGGTGACCGTGGACGCCGAAGGTGGGCGCCCGCCATCCCTGCTCCCCGTCGCGCCCCGGCAGCCGGACGGTGACCACGCCCGCAGCGGCCGTCTCGACCCAGATGGCCGCGCTGTCACCGTCGACATGGCGCACCATCGGTCCCAGAACGAGCAACGTCTCCACGCCTCCCAGTCTGGTGGGCTGCGGGCGCGGAGGCCACCCGGCCCTCGATAGGATGCCTGAGCCCGCCTAGGGAGGGACCAGATGACCGCACCCACGGCATACACCATGACCGCGGAGCACCGCAGGGTCTTCATCGGGCTGATGCTCGGCATGTTCGTCGCCTCGATCAGCCAGACCATCGTCGGTCCGGCGATGCCGCGGATCGTGGCCGAGCTGGGCGGCATGGACCACTACAGCTGGGTCGCGACCGCGGCCATGCTGGTCTCGGCGATCGTGGTGCCGATCGTCGGCAAGCTCTCGGACATGTTCGGGCGGCGCGAGTTCTATCTGGCGGGCCTGGTCATCTTCATGGTCGGCTCGGTCATCTCCGGCCTCGCTCCCAACTTCTGGACGCTGGTCGCCGGGCGGGCCGTGCAGGGCCTGGGGATGGGCACCCTCATGCCGTTGTCGCAGACCATCATCGGGGACATCATCCCGGCGCGGCAGCGCGGCAAGTACCAGGGCCTGATGGGTGCGGTCTTCGGCGTGACCTCGGTGGCCGGACCGATTGCCGGCGGGTTCATCACGGACGCCTGGGGGTGGCGCTGGCTGTTCTTCGCGGCGTTGCCCGTGGGCGTGGTCGCCGTCTTCATCATCAGCCGCTTCCTGCGTCTGGACCACGAGCCGACCCGCGGCCGGATCGACGTCCTGGGCATCGTGACGCTCACCCCCGCGCTGGTCGCGATCCTGCTGGCGACGTCCATGGCGGGCACGACCTATCCGTGGGGCTCGCCGGTCATCCTCGGCCTGTTCGCGGTGGGCGTGATCCTCCTGGTCAGCTTTGCCGTGGTGCAGACCCGCGCCGAGAACCCGCTGCTGCCGTTGGGGATGTTCCGCAACAGCATCTTCACCTGGTCCAACATCGCGGCGTTCGGGTTGGCGATGGTGATGTTCGGGGCCATCATCTATGTCCCGGTCTTCGCGCAGGGGGTGCTGGGCGTCAACGCCACCGAGTCCGGTCTGATCCTGATGCCGATGATGCTGGGCCTGATCGTGGTCGGCATCGTGACCGGATTCCTGGTCACCAAGACCGGCCGTTACAAGGAGTTCATGCTGCTCGGGGTGGCGGTCGTCGCGATCGGGCTGTGGATGCTGACCCGTCTGGGCGTGGAGTCCTCCGAGTGGGAGCTGGCCGCCTCGACCGCGGTCATGGGCACCGGTCTCGGCCTGGCGATGCAGCAATACACCCTGGTCGTGCAGAACGCCGTCCCACGCTCTGCCCTCGGGGTCGCCACCGCGGCCCTGCAGTTCTTCCGCAACGTCGGCAACACCGTCGGCGTCGCCATCTTCGGGTCGGTGATGACCGCCGGCCTGGCGGGCGCGATCGCCTCCCACCTGCCGGTGGACGTTGTCGACGAGATGGGCGACCAGCTCCAGGACATCGACGCCGGCGCCGCCCTGGACCCTGCCGCCACGGTGGGTCTGTCGCCGGAGGTGCTCGCGGCGATTCGTGCGGGCCTGTCTGACCAGCTGCACGACGTCTTCCTGCTCGGGCTGCCGATCATGGTGGTGGTCTTCCTGGCCACCCTCGGCATCAGAGCAATCCCGCTGCGGGACACCGTGCACACTGGGGAAGAGGCCCAGCGGGAGTACCTCGACACCATGGCGCACGGGGCGCCGGCGGAGAGCTATGTGCCCGGGTTGCGGCACGAGGACGTCGGAGCCCGCACGCGCGAGCGGGTGCTCGGGATCCAGCTCGCGCTGCTGTCGCGGCAGGCCGGTCAGCAGGACCGCCCCTTCCTGACCCGGGCCGTCGCCGAGCTCGGTGAGGGTGACCTCGAGCGCGGGCGCCAGATGCTGCACCGCGCGGCGCTGATGCTCACCAGCGACGACGAGAAAGAGGCCGCCGCGGCCGAACGGTTTGCGGTCGAGCTCGGTCGCCGGGCCACCGCCTCGGGCGGGTTGCTCAGCGATCGGCTGCGCCAGGATCTGGCGGTGAGCGCGGCTGAACGCAGCCGCGACGAGGTGCTCTCGACCATTGAGCCGACGGTCGCCGAACGGCACACGGCCGTCGACCTGACCCAGGTGCGTCAGGCGGCCAGTGAACTGTCAGCCGCCCTGCTCGTGGATCTCGCTCCCGAGGCCGACGACTAACGCCCGGCTCAGCCCAGCTCTGGGAACCAGATCGCGATCTCGCGGGCGGAAGACTCCGGGGAGTCAGAACCGTGCACGATGTTCTGCTGGACCTTCAGGCCCCAGTCGCGCCCGAGGTCCCCGCGGATCGTTCCCGGGAGGGCCGCTGTCGGGTCGGTGGCACCCGCGAGCGCGCGGAAACCGGCGATGCAGCCGTGTCCCTCGATCACGACCGCGGTGACCGGGCCGGAGGACATGAACTCGACCAGCGGCTCATAGAAGGGCTTGCCCTCGTGCTCGGCGTAGTGGGTCGCCAGCTGCTCCGCGGTGGGCGTGGTGACCGCGAGCGCGACCAGGGTGTAGCCCTTGGCCTCGATGCGGCGCAGCACCTCCCCGCTGAGACCCCGACGATAGCCGTCGGGCTTGACCAGGACCAGGGATCGCTCGATCTGCTCATTCACGGCGCCCACCCTACCTATCGCCAACCCCCTGTCGTTCATCCTGGCCGAGCACGGCAGGCGGTCCGGCGCGCACGGCATACAGCCCGAGCTTCTTCACCCGCAGGGTGTTCGCGATCTTTGGTGGCTCGCTCAAGGGCGACCACTACGCCCCAGTCGCGCGCAGCTCGCTCCTCTTCCTCCCCGACGCCTCCGAGCGGGAGGCCCTCATCGGTGACGAGCGTTTCTTCGTCCCTGCCTATGTCGGCCCGTCGGGCTGGCTGGGGCTGAGCTTCCACCTCAACGGCGGCGTCGATGAGGTGGACTGGGTTGAGGTCGCCGAGCTCGTCGAGATGTCCTATCGCCTCACCGCGCCGGTCACGCTGGTGCGCGAACTGGACGCCCGGACCGGCTAACCGACCTGGCCCGGCTCAGGCCACCAGCACCCCGGTGCCCAGCAGCGCGAACAGCACCAGCGCGAGGGCGATGCGATAGATCACGAACGGGGTGAACGTGTGAGTGGTGATGTAGCGCATGAACCAGGCGATGACCGCGAGCGCGACGACGAAGGCGATGCCCGTGGCGACCCAGATCTGGCCCCACTGCGGCGGAACCGCGTTGTCCGAGATCTTCAGCACCTGGTAGAAACCCGACCCGAGCACCGCGGGGATCGCCAGCAAGAAGCTGTAGCGGGCGGCCGTCTCGCGGCTGTAGCCCATGAACAGACCGGCGGCGATCGTCCCGCCGCTGCGGGAGACACCCGGGACCAGGGCCAGTGACTGGGCCAATCCATAGAGTATGCCGTCGCGCCAGGTGATCTCTCGCAGCTCCTTGGGGTGGGAGACCCGGGAGGCAAACCGGTCCGCGGCAAAGATCACCAGGGCGAACACTAGAAGCATTGTGGCGGTGAGCCACAGACTGCGCAGGTCGGTCTCGATGTAGTCCTGCAGCGTGAAGCCGAGCACCCCGATCGGGATCGAGCCGATGATGACCAGCCAGCCCATGCGGGCGTCCGGGTCGTTGCGCGGCACCCGGCCGGTCAGGGAGAGCGCCCACTGCCGGATGATCCGCACGATGTCCCGAAAGAAGAACACCAGGACCGCGGCCTCGGTGCCGAGCTGGCTGATGGCCGTGAACGCAGCGCCCGGGTCACCCGTGCCAAAGAGCTGACCGACGATCGAGATGTGCGCGCTGGAGCTGACCGGGAGGAACTCGGTGAGTCCCTGGACCAGGCCCAGGACGATCGCCTCGAGATATCCCATCAGGTGGTGTCCTCACGTTCAGGGCGCTCGGTGGGGTCGGGATCGGGCACTCGCTCATCGGGATGCACGTTGCCGTGCTCGGCGATCCAGGCCCTGGTCATCTCCTCCATCTTGGGGCCCTGGACCAGGGCGAGCCCCCACAACGCGCCGAAGAGGACGGTGACGATCCCCATGGCGGTCAGCACGACGGTGCTCAGTGCGGTCAGCCCGAGGACGACCCACCCGAGGGTCAGTCCCCACGGGCGACGCAACGTCCCGGCCGCCACGATGGCCAGGACCGCCAGCGCGCAGGCGCCCGCCAGCAGCAGGTTGGCGCGGTCTGCCTCGCCGCCCTGGGTCAGCTCCAGCTGACGTGCCACCAGCCCGCCGAAGAACACGGTCATGGCCAGCCCGGCGAGGACGATCGAGGCCAGCCGGCGGGTCATCTTTCCGGGCACCCCGGAGAAGCGGATGTGTCGCAGCCAGGTCACGAGGGCAGGTCCCCCTGACCGTCGGCTCTCAGCAGCATGCGGACGTCGGCCACCGTGGTGATGGAGCCGGTGGCCAGGACTGCCCCTGTCATCCCGCCCTCGTCGGCCAGCCCGGCCGCGAGGTCGAGCGCGTCGGGCAGGTTCTCCACGACCGTCACCCGGTCCTCACCAAAGAGCTCGACCGCCATCTCCCCGAGCCGCTGTGGCGGGATCGAGCGCGGCGAGGTGCTGCGGGAGACGACGATGTGGTCCAGCAGCGGCTCGAGCAGCTCGAGCATCGAGGAGGCGTCCTTCTCCTGCAGAATCGCCACCACACCGACCAGCCGGTGGAAGGTGAAGGACTCTCGGATCGCCTCGCTCATCGCGGCGATGCCGGCCGGGTTGTGGGCGGCATCGACGATCACGGTGGGGCTGCGACGCACGACCTCCATCCGTCCCGGCGAGGTCACCCCCGCGAAGCCCTCCCGCACGACGTCGGCGTCCAGAGGCTGCTCGCCCCCGCCGACGAACGCCTCGACGGCCGCGAGCGCCATCGCGGCGTTGTGCACCTGGTGCTCGCCGAACAGCGGCAGGAAGATGTCGGTGTAGTCTCCCGCCAGCCCGCGCAGCGAGATGAGCTGTCCACCGACGGCGATCTCTCGCTCGAGCACGCCATAGGCCAGACCTTCGACCTGCGCGACGGCGCCCACATCGTCGCAGCGCTCCAGGAGCAGCTGCATGACCTCGTTCTCCTGCACGCCGAGCACGGCGATCGCGTCGGACTTGATGATGCCCGACTTCTCGGTGGCGATGTCGATCAGGTTGTCCCCCAGCAGCCGGGTGTGGTCGATCGCCACGGGGGCCACGACGGCGACCGAGCCATCGGCCACGTTGGTCGCGTCCCAGGCGCCGCCGAGCCCGACCTCGACCACGGCGACGTCGACCGGCGCGTCGGAGAACACGGCATAGGCCACGATCACCAGCAGCTCGAAATAGGTGATCCGCGGGCCACCCTCGGCAACCGACGTCTCGTCGACCATGTGCACGAACGGCATGACGTCGTCATACGCCGCCAAGAACCGCTCAGCGCTGACCGGCTCGCCGGCGATGCTGATGCGCTCGCGCACGTCGTGCAGGTGCGGGCTGGTGAACCGGCCGGTCTTCAGGCCCAGCTCGCGCAACAGCCGCTCCACCATCCGCGTGGTCGTGGTCTTGCCGTTGGTGCCGGTGATGTGAATCATCGGGAAGTTGCGCTGCGGATGACCGAGCAGGTCCATCACCTGCGCCACCCGGTCAAGGGTCGGCTCGATGACGTTCTCGGGCGACCGCGCCAGGATCTCCTCGGTCACCTGTGCCATCCGCGCCGCGACCGCCGGGTCGACCTGCTGGCCGCCCGCACCCTCGCGCCTGCGACGCCGGTCGCCCGGGGTCTCACCTGAAAAGGTCATCGCGCGTCCACCTTCGTGATCAACAGTTCCACAACACGGCCACCGTCCAGCGTCGCCGAGGTGGAGTATGACGTGATGCGGGGCTGGGTGCCCCCGTCCGGGTCAGTGCCACCGCCGAGGTTGTGCCTCGGGCCCTTGGGCAGCGGCGTGCCCGCCCCCGCGGCCCCGAACTGGACCGCCAGGGTCTCGGACATCACCAGGTCCTGGTGAGCCATCGCTGCGTCCCACACGTCGTCGTTGCCGACGACGGTCAGGCTGATCCGGTCGGTGATCTGCAGGCCGGCGTCCTTGCGGGCACCCTGCACCGCACGCACCAGGTCACGAGCCAGACCCTCGCGGGCCAGGTCCTCGGTCACCTGCGTGTCGAGCACGACGAAGCCGCCGCCCTGACCGCGCAGCATGGCCGTCGCCTGCGAGGTGCCCTCAGCCGTCTGCGCCACCACGGTCTCCAGGGTGAACTCGCCCTCGACCAGCTCCAGCCCGCCGGAGGTGACGGTGCCGTCCTCAGCCACCGACCAGTCACCGGACTTCGCGCCCTTGATCGCGGTCTGCACGTCCTTGCCCAGACGCGGCCCTGCCGCGCGTGCGTTGACCACCAGCTTCTGCTGCACCCCGAAGTCGGCTGCCGACGCGTCCGCCAGGTCCAGCACCACCACCTCTCGCACGTTGACCTCGTCACGCACGATGTCAGCAAGCACCGACAGTCCCTGCGGGTGTGCGGTGGCCACGGTCAGCGTAGACAGCGGCAGGCGCACCCGCAGGCTCTCGGCCTTGCGCAGGCCCAGCGTCACCGAGCAGACCTCACGCACGGTGTCCATCGCCGCCACCAGGTCATCGTCCTGCGGCAGGTCCGACGCGTCCGGCCAGTCGGTCAGGTGCACCGACTCGCCACCGGTGAGCCCTCGCCATACCTCCTCGGTCGTCAGCGGCAGCAGCGGCGCGGCGACCCGGCAGGTCACCTCGAGCACGGTGTAGAGCGTGTCGAACGCCGCCTCGTCCTCGGACCAGAAGCGGTCGCGAGAGCCGCGGATATACCAGTTGGTCAGCACGTCCACGAACGAGCGGACGGCGTCGCACGCCGACGCGATGTGGAACGCGTCCTGCGCCTGCTGGACCTCGGTGACGAAGTCGGCCGTCTTGGCCAGGATGTAGCGATCCATCTCGTGCGTCGACGTCGTCGACCACTTCGCCTCGTGCCCGGAGGCGTTGGCATAGAGGCCGAAGAAGTACCACGCGTTCCACAGCGGGATCAGCACCTGGCGCACCCCGTCGCGGATGCCCTGCTCCGTGACGACCAGGTTGCCACCGCGCAGGATCGGGCTGGACATCAGGAACCAGCGCATCGCGTCCGAGCCGTCGCGGTTGAACACCTCGCGTACGTCGGGATAGTTCTGCAGCGACTTGGACATCTTCTGCCCGTCGCTGCCGAGCACGATGCCGTGGCTGATGCAGGTCTCGAAGGCCGGCCGGTCGAACAGGGCCGCCGCCAGGACGTGCATCGTGTAGAACCAGCCGCGGGTCTGCCCGATGTATTCGACGATGAAGTCGGCCGGGTAGTGCTGCTCGAACCACTCGGTGTTCTCGAACGGGAAGTGCCACTGCGCGAACGGCATCGAGCCGGAGTCGAACCAGACGTCCAGCACGTCCTCGACGCGGCGCATCGTGGACCTGCCCGTGGGGTCGTCCGGGTTCGGGCGGGTCAGCTCGTCGACGAAGGGACGGTGCAGGTCGATCTCACCGTTGCGGTTGCGCGGCAGGGTGCCGAAGTCCTCCTCGATCTCGATGAGCGAGCCATAGACGTCCGTGCGCGGATAGGTCGGATCGTCCGACTTCCACACCGGGATCGGGCTGCCCCAGAAGCGGTTCCGGCTGATCGACCAGTCCCGGGCGTTGGTCAGCCACTTGCCGAACTGGCCGTGCTTGACGTGCTCGGGCACCCAGGTGATGTCCTCGTTGGTGCGCAGCATCGTGTCCTTGAACTTCGTCACCTCGACGAACCAGGACGACACGCCCTTGTAGATCAGCGGCTCACGGCAGCGCCAGCAGTGGGGGTAGGAGTGGTCATAGGCCTCGCGGCGCAGCAGGACGGTGCCCTCGGTCACCGACCCGGTGTCCTGGTCCTCGCCCGTCCGGGCCGGGTCCTGCACCCGGGTGGCCGCCTTCAGGTGGTCGATGATCGGGGCGTTGGCATCGAAGACCAGCATCCCGGCATACTCCTTCACCGGAGCGGTGAACTGCCCGTCCGCGCCGACCGGCATGACCGCCTCGATGCCCTCGCGGTCGGTGACCACCTTGTCGTCCTCACCGAAGGCGCCGGCCGTGTGCACCAGACCGGAACCGTCTGTGGTGGTGACGAACTCGGCGACGACCAGGCGGTGGGCCCGCTCCCAGCCCTGGTAGTAGCTGAAGGGTGGCACGTAGGAACGCCCGGCCAGCTCGGCGCCGGTGAAGCGCCCGACCACCGCCGGGTCCTCTCCCAGCTCGTTCTTGTATGCCGGCACGCGGGCCTCGGCGAGCAGGTAGCGCTCGGTGCGGCCCGTGTGGTCGCTCTCGACGAGCACGTAGTCGATCTCCTCGCCGACCATGATCGCCAGGTTGGACGGCAGGGTCCACGGGGTCGTGGTCCAGACGAGGGCCAGCGCACCCGTGAGGACGTCGTCGTCGGGGCCGTCCTCCTGCGCCGTCTCCTGGGGCAGGATCCGCAGGCCGACCGTCACGGCCGGGTCGCGACGGACCTGATAGACCTCCTCGTCCATCCGCAGCTCGTGGTTGGACAGCGGCGTCTCATCGTTCCAGCAGTAGGGCAGCACGCGGAAGCCCTCGTAGGCCAGCCCCTTGTCGTGCAGCTGCTTGAACGCCCAGATCACCGACTCCATGTATTGCGGGTTCATGGTCTTGTAGTCATTGTCAAAGTCGACCCAGCGGGCCTGGCGGGTGACGTACTCCTGCCAGTCGTCGGTGTATTTCAGCACCGACCCGCGGCACTTGGCGTTGAACGCCTCGATGCCCAGCTCGAGGATCTCGTCCTTGGTCTTGATGCCGAGCTGGCTCATCGCCTCGAGCTCGGCGGGCAGGCCGTGGGTGTCCCAGCCGAAGCGGCGCTCGACGCGATGGCCGCGCATCGTCTGATAGCGCGGCACGACGTCCTTGACATAGCCGGTCAGCAGGTGGCCGTAGTGCGGCAGGCCGTTGGCGAAGGGCGGACCGTCGTTGAAGACGAACTCGTTGGACCCGTTGTCACCGGCCTCGCGCTGTTCGACGCTCTTGATGAACGTGTCGTTCTCGTCCCAGTACGCCAGGACAGCCTGCTCGAGGCTCGGGAAATCGGGGGACGGGGTCAGACCCTGTCCGGTCTCGGCCTTGGGATAGGTCATCTGCGCGCTCCTGCTCGTCATCAACTCGTCCACTTCCGTGCACGAGGACGACGTCGGGCGCCGCGGTACCACCTCGCTTGCCGTGTGCGGGCACACGACCGCTCTGGCCTCAGGCTGTGTCGGGCCCACCCGTCCGGTTCTAGTGAGGCCCTGGTGCAGGCCCGTTCTTCCGAAGGCTCGCCGCTGATGACGGCTCAAACGCCGGGTTCCATGCTACCTCCCATTCTGCTGGAGTCCGCGCACGCGGTAAACCACTTTCCGGGTCCGCCGGCCCGTGCGGCCGTGGCACAGTGAGGACATGCCCGCGCTCCCCGACCGTCTGGCCGACCGGCTCATCACCGATCAGGATGTCGCGCGCACCTATGGGGTGGACGCCAGCCCGGGCTCGGTGGCACCCGCAGAGTTCACCGTCGTGCGCGCCCGGGACCGGGGCGACGTGGTCGAGGTGCTGACGTATGCCGCGGCGCACCGAGTCCCCGTCGTCGCGCAGGGTGCCCGCACCGCCACGACCGGCTCGGCCGTCGCGCTCGAGGGCGGCATCGTGCTCAACACCGAAGCGATCAACCACGTGGAGATCGACCCGGTCGAACGGATCGCGGTGGTCGGCCCCGGGGTGGTCAACGGTGACCTCAAGAGCCAGCTGACGGCATACGACCTCGCCTATCCCCCAGACCCGGCGAGCTCGGGCTCGTGCACCATCGGCGGCAATATCGCCACGAATGCCGGCGGACTGTGCTGCGTGAAGTATGGCGTGACCGCCGACTACGTCCGCGGCCTGGAGGTGGTGCTCGCGGGCGGGGAGGTGATGCGGACCGGGCGGCGCACGGCCAAGGGCGTCACGGGTTATGACCTGACCGGCCTGTTCGTGGGGTCCGAGGGCACCCTCGGCGTGGTGACCGAGGCCGTGCTGCGACTGATCCCCGCGCCAGACCCCGCGCTGACGGTGCTGGCGGTGTTCGACACGCTCGAGGCGACGATGGCCGGGGTCGCCGCGCTGCGCGGGCAACGTCACACGCCGAGCCTGCTGGAGCTGCTCGACGGGCCCAGCATCACCGCGATCCAGGCCTTCGGCGACTATGGTTTCCCGCCCGGCGCCGGTGGCGTGCTGCTGGTCCAGTCCGACCGGATCGACCACGCCCACGAGGACGTGGTGGCATATGCCGAGGCGCTGGCGGCCGCGGGCGCCACCGACGTGGCAGTGGCCGACGACCCTGCCGAGGCTGACCTGCTGTTGCAGGGGCGGCGTGCTCTGAACCCGGCGCTGGAGGCGCGGGGTCCCCGGATGATCGAGGACGTCTGCGTGCCGGTCGCGCGCCTCGGTGACCTGGTGCGCGCGGTCCACCAGATCGCCGAACGGCGCGGCCTGGAGTCCACCTGCAGCGGGCACGCGGGCGACGGCAACCTGCACCCCTGCTTCTTCTTCGACGACACCGACCCCGCGCAGGTCGATGCCGCACGCGGCGCCTTCGGTGACGTGGTCGAAGCCGCCTGGGCGCTCGGCGGCACGCTGACCGGCGAGCACGGTGTCGGGGTGCTGAAGGCACCCTGGCTCGAGGGCGAGCTCGGCGCCGCCGAGGTCGCGCGTCAGCGCGCGCTCAAGGCGTTCTTCGACCCGCTCGGGATCATGAACCCCGGTCGCGTCTTCCCCTGATCGCGTCCGGCCCGAGCGTGCACTTGCACTCTGGAGCCGGTTGCGCTCGGCGTGTCGTCGGCTGGAGCGTTCACGTGAACTCTCGGGCCGACCGGGCCGGCGCCTCACCCGGCCCGGTGGTTCGCCCGTGCCTGTGGATGACAACAGATGGCCGGACCCGATTCCCGACACTCTGTGCTCGTGACTCGCCACACCACATTCGACACCACACGCCCGTTCCTGCGCCAGCAGGCACTCAAGGCCGGTCTGACCAAGCACCAGCTCGACGGCCCCGCCTTTCACAGCATCTTTGGCAGCGTGCGGTTGTCCACGAGGATCGCCCTCGACACTCGCGCCCGGGCAGAGTCGGCGCTGCTCCTGGTCAACGGGGGCGTCGCAAGCCATCACACCGCAGCAGTCATCTGGGGAGGTGTCGTGCCAGACACCGCCCTCACCCACGTCACGGTGCCGGCAGATGACGCCCGTCGCCACCGGCCAAACCTCAGGTGCCATGTTAGGTCGGTCCGTTGCACCCGTGCCCGCGGAGTCAGGGTGACCACGCCCGAGCAGACCTTCTATGACCTGGCGGGCCACCTTGACCTCGTCGATCTCGTGGTGCTCGGCGACTCCCTCGTGCAGGCAGGAGCATCGACGCCCGCGCGTCTCACTCAGTTCGTGTCGTCACGTCGCTCGGCCCGGGCTCGCACGGCCGCGGCGCTAGTGCGCTCTGGTGTCGAGTCGCCGATGGAGACCCGCGTCCGCCTGATGATCGTGCTCGCGGGGTTGCCGGAGCCCGAGATCAACCTGACGATGAGGGCCGCTCAGGGCAGGGCCGTCTATCGCCTGGACCTCGCGTGGCCAGATCTTCGGCTCGCGGTGGAGTATGACGGGCGTCAGCACGCCGAGAGCCCTCACCAGTGGGGACGCGACGTGACCCGTCGCGAACACCTCGACGACGCTGGCTGGCGCGTCATCGCGCTGCGCGCCCCGGACGTCTATGACACTCCCTGGGAGTCTGTCCGCCGGATCATGGCCGCGATGGCGGCGAGGGGGTTCGAGACCGACGCCACCGAGTGCCCGGAGCCGTTCCGGGCGCAGTTCCCCGGCCGGCCCTGGCGAAGCAACGGTGTCGCGCGCTGAGCTGCGGCGCCCCGAGACCCATCGGCCACAGCGTGCACGCGCACTCTCCAGCCGCCGACACGCCGACGCGCACCGGCCCCAGCGTTCAGGTGAACGCTGAGGCCGGTGAGGGGCGGGGTGCGCCGCGGGGCGAGGGACGCAGGTGACGTGGGCTCCAGCGCCGATCAGAGCTCGTGGACCGGCACGTCCTTGTCGCGGTCGTCCAGGCCGTACTGCAGCAGGTGGCCGCTCTTGCGGTCTGCGAGGTACTCATTCATCTCCGCCTTGATCACCGGCAGCAGCAGGTAGAGGCCGAGGATGTTGACGAAGGCGCAGATGAACAGGAAGGAGTCGGCGAAGTTGACGACCTCGCTCAGGGTCAGCACGCAGCCCAGGACGGTGAACGTGCAGAAGACCATCTTGTAGATGATGATCGAGACCCGGGCTCGCCCGAACAGGAACTCCCAGGCCTTCTGACCGTAGTAGGACCACGTGATCAGGGTGCTGAAGGCAAACAGCGCCACGGCGATCGCCAGCACCACCGGGAACCACGAGACCACCGACTCAAACGCGTCGGAGGTCAGCAGCACTCCACCGGCGGTGACTTCCTCCCCGGCCGCGGACTGCGCCCGGGACTGGCCATACAGGGCGGTGTCCGCGACAACGATGGTCAGGGCTGTCATGGTGCAGATGATGACGGTGTCCACGAACGGCTCCAGCAGCGCGACAAACCCTTCCGACACCGGACGACGGGTCTTCACGGCCGAGTGGGCGATCGCGGCGGATCCTAGGCCCGCCTCGTTCGAGAAGGCCGCACGCTGCATCCCGACGATCATCACACCGACGATTCCGCCGGTCACGCCCTGGGGGTTGAAGGCGCCCTCGAAGATGCCGGTCATCGCAGCCGGGATGTGGGAGGCGTTGACGATCAGCACGGTCAGGCAGCCGCCGACGTAGAGAACGGCCATCCCGGGGACCAGCTTGTCGGTCACCCGCGCGATCGAGCTGATGCCACCGATGATCACCAGGGCCACCAGAGCCGCGAGCACCAGCCCGAAGATCAGCGCTGCGCCGTCGTTGGCCAGGAAGCTGCTGTCATCGCCGGTGACCTCGGTGATCTGGACGTAGGTCTGGTTGGCCTGAAACATGTTGCCACCTGCCACACCGAAGAACAGGATGGCGACGGCATAGATGCCGGTCATGATGACGGCCAGACGACCGTGGACCCGGCCATAGGCCACCAACAGATACTTGAATGGCCCGCCCGAGACCGTGCCGTCCTCATTGATCTCGCGATACTTCACACCGAGCGTGCACTCGGCGAACTTCGTGGCCATGCCAAGCAGGCCGGCGATGATCATCCAGAACGTCGCGCCCGGACCACCGATGGTGACGGCGATGGCGACACCCGCGATGTTGCCCAGCCCCACGGTCCCCGAGAGCGCGGAGGCCAAGGCCTGGAAGTGCGTGATCTCACCGGGGTCGTCCGGTGAGCTGTAGCGCCCCCGCACCACCTCGAAGGAAGTCTTCCAGCCGCGCACCTGGATAAAACCGAAGTAGACGGTGCACACGAGCGCACCAAGGAGCAGCCACAGGATGACAAAGGGCGGACCGTCATCCCAGCCCGGGATCTTGAAGAAGATGACCTCGGCGACGGCCTCCTGGATCGGCTTGAAGGCGTCGTTGATCGCCTTCTCGATGTCACCCAGCAACCCCAACGGCTCAGTGGCATCCTGCAACTGGGGCACGATGGCGGGAGTCAACAACATTCCCCTATCCGACGACCGTGCGACCCATCCGGCAACCCCTACGGCCAAACTTTGCCAAATCGTGACCAAAATTCGGAACAAACTGCCCGGCGCTTCTCGTTGAGCGCTCCTTGGCCGGCCCTGCTGGCCTGCGGCGTTCTTCCCCCAGACGCCCGAGATGGGAGAATGCCGCCCATGACCACTGACGCCACCCGCACCTCACACCTGTCCCCGGTGACCCTGCCGGACAAGCCGTCCGTCGACGGCCTGGAGGACAAGTGGGCGGCCGTATGGCGTGAGCGTGACACCTACGTCTTCGACCGGGAGGCGGCCCTGGCGGCTCCGCGGGAGCAGATCTTCGCGGTCGACACCCCGCCGCCGACGGCCAGCGGCAGCCTGCACATCGGCCACGTCTTCGGCTACACCCAGGCCGACTGCCTCGCGCGCTACCAGCGGATGACCGGCAAGCACGTCTTCTATCCGATCGGCTGGGACGACAACGGGCTGCCCACCGAGCGCCGCGTGCAGAACTACTACGGCGTGCGCGGCGACGCGAGCCTGCCGCACGACCCCGACTTCACCCCGCCCCAGCAGGGCGGCGACACCAAGTCGTCCAAGGCGGCCAACCAGGTGCCGATCGGCCGGGCCAACTTCATCGACCTCTGCGAGGAGCTGACCGTCCTCGACGAGAAGGCCTTCGAGGACACCTTCCGCCGACTCGGCCTCAGCATCGACTGGAACGTGCAGTACAGGACCATCGACGACCGCTCCCGCGCCGTGGCGCAGCAGGCGTTCCTGCACAACCTGGCCCGCGGCGAGGCCTACCAGTCCGAGGCGCCCGGCCTGTGGGACATCACCTTCCAGACCGCGGTGGCCCAGGCCGAGCTCGAGGCCCGCGACTACCCGGGCCACTACCACCGGGTCGCCTTCCGGTCGACCAGCACGGCCGGGGGTTCCGTTTTTATCGAGACGACCCGCCCCGAGCTGATCCCGTCGGTGGTGGCCCTGATCGCCCACCCCGACGACGAGCGGTATGCCGCGCTGTTCGGCAGCACGGTCCGCTCCCCCCTCTTCGGTGTCGAGGTCCCGGTCGTGGCCCACCCGATGGCCGAGATGGACAAGGGCGCAGGCATCGCGATGTGCTGCACCTTCGGTGACCTCACCGACGTCATCTGGTGGCGCGAGCTCTCCCTGCCGACCCGCTCGGTGATCACCCGCAACGGCCGGCTGCAGGGCGAGACGCCCGAGTGGCTGGCCGGCGGTCCCGGCGAGGAGCTGTATGCCGAGGAGCTGGCTGGCAAGACGACCTTCAGTGCCCGTGCGGCCGTGGTCGAGGCACTGCGCGCCTCCGGCGACCTGGACGGCGACCCGAAGCCGACCCAGCGCAAGGCCAACTTCTTTGAGAAGGGCGACAAGCCGCTGGAGATCGTCACCAGCCGACAGTGGTACATCCGCAACGGCGGCAAGGACGCCGACCTGCGGGCGGACCTCGTCGGGCGTGGCCAGCAGATCGACTTCCACCCGGCCTTCATGCGCTCGCGCTACAAGAACTGGGTCGAGGGGCTCAACGGCGACTGGCTGATCAGCCGCCAGCGCTTCTTCGGCGTGCAGTTCCCGGTCTGGTATGCCGTGGACGCCGAGGGCGAGACCGACTACGACACCGTGCTGACGCCTGAGGCCGCTCGCCTGCCGATCGACCCGGTGACCGACGTCCCGGACGGCTATGAGGAGTCCCAGCGCGACCAGCCGGAGGGCTTCACCGCCGACACCGACGTCATGGACACGTGGGCCACCTCCTCGCTGTCCCCGCAGATCGCGGCCGGGTGGCCGGTCGCGGGTCGGCCCGACGGTGAGTTGGGCAACGACAGCGAGCTGTTCGCCAAGGTCTTCCCCTTCGACATGCGCCCCCAGGGCCACGACATCATCCGGACCTGGCTCTTCGCGAGCGTCGTCCGGGCCCACTTCGAGCATGACTCAGTGCCGTGGAGTGACGCCTACATCAACGGATGGATCCTGGACCCGGACCGCAAGAAGATGTCCAAGTCCAAGGGCAACGCGACGACCCCGCTGGGCATGCTGGAGCAGAACGGCACCGACGCGGTCCGCTACTGGGCCGCCGCCGCTCGCCCCGGTGTGGACACGGTGGACGACGCCTCCCAGATGAAGGTCGGTCGCCGCCTGGCGATCAAGATCCTCAACGCCAGCAAGTTCGCGCTCGGCATCGGCCGGCCCGAGGTGGCCGAGGGCGCGCCCGCCCCGATGCCCGAAGAACTGACCGAACTGGTCGCCCGGGTCACCGAGCCGCTGGACCGCGCGATGCTCGCCGGACTGGTCGAGGTCGTGCGGACAGCGACCGAGGCCTACGAGGGCTATGACTACTCCAAGGCGCTCGATGTCACCGAGTCCTTCTTCTGGACCTTCTGCGACGACTACCTCGAGCTCGTCAAAGAGCGGGCCTACGGCTCGGATGAGGCGATGTCGCGCGCCGCGGTCGAGTCCGCTCGGGCCGCCCTGCAGGTGGCGCTCGACGTGCTGCTGCGCCTGCTCGCGCCCGTCGTCTCCTTCGCCACGGAGGAGGTCTGGTCCTGGTGGCACACCGACTCGGTGCATACCCAGCCGTGGCCGACGGTCGAAGAGATCGCCGCCGGCGCCGAGGGAGCTGACCCCCGGATGCTCGACGTGGTCGGGCAGGCCCTGGCCGGGGTCCGGCGAGCCAAGTCCGAGGCCAAGGTGGGCATGCGCACGGAGGTCTCCGCGACCACCGTGAGCAGCTCGGACGCCGACCTGCAGCTGGTGCGTGCCGCCGAGGCAGACCTGCGGGCGGCCGGCAAGGTCATCGGTGACATCGGCTATGGCACGGCCGAGGCGCTCGCCGTCTCGGACACCGTCCTGGTGCCGCCGGCCGACGCCTGAGTCGTCCCACCCGCGCACGGCCACCTGCGGTGTCAGCACGCTTCCTTGTCCCCGGCGTCGCATAAGGTCGTCACCATGCATCGGGGCAAGGTGATCGCGGCGACCGTGGCTGCGGCCATCGTGCTGCTCCTGCTGGTGTGGGGCAGCGGCGCCGGCACCAGCGTCCTGCACTCCCCGTCCGGTGAGGCCCGCACGGGACAGGGCGACGAGCAGCGCACCATCCAGGTCAATGACCAGGCCGAGGTCACCCAGGTGCCCAGTGATGGGCTCGAGAGTGCGGCTCCTGCCCTGGACTGGCTGATGATCGCCTTCGCCCTCGTGGTCCTGGCCATCGTCGTCAAGATCCTGAAGTGGCTGCTCAACCGGGACTGGGAGGAGTCGGGCTCCCCGGACGAGGACGAGGAGATCGACGATCTCGGCCTCCTGCTGGGCGCCACGTCGGAGTCGACGCGGGCGGCCGCGCTGGCCGAGGGCGAGCCCCGCAACGTCGTCGTCCGCTGCTGGGTCGCCCTCGAGGATGCCGCTGCCTCCTCCGGCCTCGCCCGCGACCCCGCCGAGACCGCCGCAGAGTTCACCCGTCGGTTCCTGGGCACCTGGCACGTGGACGAGGCGACCACCCGTGAGCTCGCCGAGCTCTATCGTGAGGCCCGCTTCTCCCGTCACCCGGTGGCCCGACCCGTCGCGGAGCGCGCCGCCGAGCTCGTCGGCAGCATCCACGATCAGCTCCGACGCGCCCGCCGCGCGGCACCTGAGGAGCCCGTGGCCGAGGAGCCCGTGGTCGACCAGGTGGCTGAGCCCTGATGGTGCTGCGCGCGAGATCCGAGTCGCCGCTGCACCAGGGTCGGCGCGGCCAGAAGACCGTGGACGGCAGTCAGCACCGGGTCCGCCGGGCGCTCCTGGCCTTCGTGACGACCCTGGCCATCGGCGCGCTGCTCTGGTTCATCAACGTCCTGCGCACCGATGCCGTCACAGCGCTGGTCCTGGCCCTCGCCGTCGGCGCGGTCATCACGCTGCTGACGTGGGTGATGTCCGAGGAGGGCCCCCGCCTCAAGCGCGCCCATTGGTTCGCCTCGATGCGCGAAGAGTCGGTGCGGCCCGGCGCCCTCGACTACCGCATGCTGCGGCTGCGCCGGGATCTGCGCGACGCCACCGAGCGCAACGACCGCACCGACGAGATCTTCCCCGTGGTGCGCGCCCTCGCCGCCGAACGGTTGCGCGCCAACCACGGCCTCGACCTGGTCACCGACTGGGACGAGGCACAGAGCCTGATGCACCCCGACCTGGTGAAATACCTGTCCGACCCACCCACCGGCACCGCCAAGCGCAGCAAGCGCCAGCTAGCCCGAGCACTCGACCGAATCGAGGAACTGTGAGCGATCACCCCAGCCCGGCCACGACCGGCACCTCCGCCATGGCCGTCACCGCCACCCTGACCGTCGCGGAGGTCTCCTCCCAGGCCGCCGCCGTCCTTGACCGGGTCGAGACTGCAGTGGTCGGCAAGCGGCAGGCACTCACCCTGGTGCTGTGCGGCATACTCGCTCGTGGTCACGTCCTCCTCGAGGACTTCCCCGGGCTGGGCAAGACGCTGGCCGCGCGCTCCTTCGCGCAGAGCCTCGGGCTGGAGTTCACCCGCGCCCAGTTCACCCCCGACCTGCTGCCGGCGGACCTGACCGGCGCCTTCGTCTATGACCAGAAGGCGGGCGAGTTCGAGTTCCGCAAGGGGCCGTTGTTCACCGGGCTGCTGCTGGCCGACGAGATCAACCGGACCCCGCCCAAGACGCAGTCGGCGCTGCTGGAGGCGATGCAGGAGCATCAGGTCACGGTCGAGGGCGAGACCTTCCTCCTGACAGAGCCCTTCCACGTGCTCGCCACGGCCAACCCGGTCGAGTACGAAGGCACCTATCCCCTCCCCGAGGCCCAGCTGGACCGCTTCCTGCTGCGCATCTCGTTCGGCTACCCCACCGAGGACGAGGAGCATGACGTGCTGACGCGCCGCGTCTCCCGTCAGACGGAGGACCAGCACCTGGAGCCGGTCACCGACGCCGCCGGTCTGCTGGCCATGCAACTGGCCATCGAGACCGTGCCGGTCGAGGAGGACATCAGCCGCTACTGCGTCGCGCTCGCGTCGGCCACCCGCCGTCACCGGGCGGTGCAGGTCGGCGCCTCGCCCCGCGGTTCGTTGGCGTTGATGCTGACAGCGCGCGCGCACGCGGTCGTCAAACAGCGTGACTACATCACCCCGGAGGACGTCAAGGCGGTCGCACACGCAGTGCTGGACCACCGGATCTCGATCAAGCCCGAGCTGTGGATGTCGGACCTCGGCGGCGCCGGGGTGGTCGAGGCGGTCCTCGCCGAGACCCCGGTGCCCAGCGCCCGACAGCTGTCTGGAGCCCAAACGGCCCAAGGCGGCCAGCCCGTCAGCGGCGACGGCCAGGGCACCGGAGCACAGCGCGGCGCATGAGCCCCACCCGGCCGTCAGCAGACACCCACCCCGACAACAGGTGGGCGGTGACCCATGCCCACGCGCGTGCCGTCCTGGTCTCCGTCGTCGCTGGTCTGGGTGCCCTGCTCGCCCAGCGCCCCGACATACTCCTGATGGGTGCTCCCCTGGCGATGATCGCCCTCTGGTCGGTCCTGACCCGACCCGCCACCGTCCCCTCGACACGCCTCGTCGTGACCGACAGCCGCCTGCAAGAGGGCCAGTGGGGACGGGCCGTCGTCGGTGTCGAGACGGCCAGCAACACCGAGCTGGTCTCCACCTCGTTGGCCAGGGGGCCCAACATGGAGACCTTCCCCAAGCACGGTGCCCGGTTGCACCTGCTCACCGACAAGGACCGGGAGCGCCCCGAGCTGCACCTGTTCACCCGCATCAAGGCGGGGCGGTGGGGGGTGCGGCGGGTCGGTCCCGGCCTGGTCGGCGCGACCAGCCCGTGGGGAGCCTTCCGCTGGGGTCCGGTGCCCCTCGACGACCTGCGGATCAGGGTGCTGCCCGACCCTGCGACGTTCAACACCGGTGCTCCGGCGCCGCACCCCCTCGGCCTGGTCGGCCTGCACCGCTCCCGCTTCCCCGGAGACGGCAGCGAGTTCAACACGATCCGTCCCTTCCAGTGGGGCGACCGGCTCAAACGGATCCACTGGGCGCGCTCGCTGCGCACCAACGAGCTGCACGTCACCTCCAGCTATGCCGACCAGGACACGCACGTCGCGATCATCGTCGACGCGCACTACGACCTCGGGGTCTCCGACGCCGCCGAGGGACTGTCCAGCACCCTGGACTACTCGGTGCGCGCCGCCGCCGCGATCGCCGAGCACTTCCTCCACCAGGGAGACCGCGTCAGCCTGCAGGTGCTGTCCGCCCGGACGCCGCTGCACCTGCCCCCTGGCTCGGGACGACGCCAGAGCCGCCGACTGCTGGATGCTCTCTCGCAGGTCCAGGCCCACCCGCAGGAGGAGATCGACCCGCGGCGTCTGCGCCGGGGCCTGGGCCCGGGTGCGCTCGTCGTGATGATCTCGGCAATGGTCGCACCGGGACCGCTGGCCCAGGCGGCGCTGCTCAGCCGCAGCGGCCTGCAGGTCGTGGTCATCGACTCGCTGGTCGACGACGTGCAGCCACCCGGTGAGCGTGACGACATCGCCCGTCTCGGCTGGCGGATCCGGCTGATGGAGCGCGACGCAGAGGTGCGCCGGGTGCGCGGCGAGGGCGTGCCTGTCGTGCCGTGGCGCGGCCCGGGGAGCCTGGACCAGGTGCTGCGCATGCTCTCCCGGCACCGTCAGGGAGCTGGGCGATGAACCCCTTCGGAGATCTCATCGAGGATCTGCGCACCGCGAGCCAGGGGCAGCTGATGTTGCGCGCGGCCGTCCTGGTCTCGGTCCTGGCCTTCGCGGTCCTGCTGGTCCTGTCCGGGGAGTCCACCCTGTGGGCCGTGGCGGTCCTGGGCGTGCTCGGCGCGTTCTGCGCCCTCAACCCTCACACGGTGCTTCCCGCCGCGATCATGATCTATGGCATGGCCGTGTGGTGGACGGGAGTGCCGGACCCGTTCAACCCCCTGGCGCTGCCCGCGGCGCTCTCGCTGCTGCTGCTGCACACCGTCTGTGCGCTGGCGGCCGCGGTCCCCGCGCAGGCCACCCTCCCCCGCGAGCTGTTCGGGCAGTATGCCGTGCGTCTGGCCATCGTCTCCGGCGCCACCACGGCGCTGTCGCTCGTGGCGTGGCTGGTTGTGGAGGCCGAGCCGCCCGGTGGGCTGGTGGCGCTGCTGGTCGGCCTGCTGGCACTGGGTCTGGCCGTCGGCGTGCACTACGTGGTGGTGACCGCGCGCCCGGGGCGCAGGCCGCACGAGAGCGGCGTGGGTTAGGCAGACTCCTTGCGGGGTCGCTTGCGACCCTGGGTGGGACGCCGCACGATCGTGGGGTTGACGTTGTCGAGCACGACCTCGCGGGTGATCTCGACGCGCGCGATGTCGTCATCGCTGGGCACGTCGAACATCACCGGCAGGAGGACCTCCTCGAGGATCGCCCGGAGGCCGCGGGCGCCGGTTCCCCGCAGCAGCGCCTGCTCCGCGATCGCCTCGATCGCGTCGTCGGTGAACTCGAGCTCGACACCGTCGATCTCAAACATCCGCCGGTATTGCTTGACGAGCGCGTTGCGAGGCTCGGTCAGGATGTTGGTCAGTGCGGACACATCCAGCGGGGAGACGGTGGTGATCACGGGCAGCCGGCCGATGAACTCGGGGATGAGCCCGAACTTCATCAGGTCCTCGGGCAGCACGTCCTCGTAGCGCTCGCCCGCATCCTTGGCCGAGTGCAGCTCTGCGCCGAAGCCGAGCCCCTGCTTGCCGGCGCGTGCCTCGATGATCTTCTCCAGCCCGGCAAACGCCCCGCCGACGATGAAGAGCACGTTGGAGGTGTCGATCTGGATGAACTCCTGGTGCGGGTGCTTGCGTCCGCCCTGCGGCGGCACCGAGGCGGTCGTCCCCTCCAGGATCTTCAGCAGTGCCTGCTGCACCCCCTCGCCGGAGACGTCGCGGGTGATCGACGGGTTCTCCGACTTCCGCGAGATCTTGTCGATCTCGTCGATGTAGATGATGCCGCTCTCGGCCTTCTTGACGTCGAAGTCAGCGGCCTGGATGAGCTTGAGGAGGATGTTCTCGACATCCTCACCGACATAGCCGGCCTCGGTCAGGGCCGTCGCGTCGGCGATCGCGAACGGGACGTTGAGCATGCGGGCCAGCGTCTGCGCGAGATAGGTCTTGCCGCAGCCGGTCGGGCCGATCAGCAGGATGTTGGACTTGGCGAGCTCGACCGAGTCCTCACCCTTGCGGGTCTGCCCCGCCTGCACCCGCTTGTAGTGGTTGTAGACCGCCACTGCCAACGCCCGCTTGGCAGGGTCCTGACCCACGACATACTCCTGGAGGAAGTCGAAGATCTCCCGCGGCTTGGGCAGGGTGCCCAGCCCGAGGTCGCCCGACTCGGCGAGCTCCTCCTCCATGATCTCGTTGCAGAGGTCGATGCACTCATCGCAGATGTAGACGCCGGGGCCGGCGATCAGCTTGATGACCTGCTTCTGGCTCTTCCCACAGAAGGAGCACTTCAGCACGTCGCTGCTCTCTCCCATGCGAGCCACAGCGGATTCCTTCCCTCGACTACGGGCACCGACCCGGTGCCTTGGCACGACGCTACCCCGACTGCCCACGTCCGCGTAGCCCATTACCGCTCCGCACGGCGTGTTCTCGGGTGCTGTCCGCTCAGGGCGCAACCCCGCCGGTGCGCAGGCGAGGTCACCGGACTGACCGGCCGGAGGGTCGCCCCGTGGAGCTGAGCTGGCTAGAGGACCGCCTGCAGGAACTGCTTGGTGCGTTCGTTGTCGGGGTCGGAGAAGATCTTGTCCGGGTGGCCTTCCTCGATGATCCGGCCACCGTCAAACATCATCACCCGGTCCGACACGTCCTGGGCGAACTGCATTTCGTGCGTGACGATCAGCATCGTGATGTCCGTGGTGGCCGCGACGTCCTGCAGCACGCCCAGCACGTCACCCACCAACTCGGGGTCCAGGGCTGAGGTGACCTCGTCGAGCAAGAGGATCTCGGGGTCCATCGCCAGCGCGCGGGCAATTGCCACGCGCTGCTGCTGACCACCGGAGAGCTGCATCGGGTGCGCGTCGCCGCGGTTTCCCAGGCCCACGCGGTCCAGCAGCTCCTGGGCCTTGGTCTTCGCCTGGTCAGACGACTGCCCGAGCACGTGGATGGGGGCCTCGATGATGTTCTCCAGCACCGTCATGTTGGGGAACAGGTTGAACTGCTGGAAGACCATCCCGATGCGCTTGCGGATCTTGCTGACCTGCTTGGGCTTGAGCGCGACACGCTTGCCGCCGCGCTCTTCATGGGTCAGCGGCTGCCCATCCACATAGATGTATCCGTCGGTGAGGTCCTCAAGCGTCATCAACAGCCGCAGGATTGTCGTCTTGCCCGATCCGGAGGGCCCGATGAGAGTCACGCGGTCACCGCGCCCGATCTGGAAGTTGAGGCCCTGCAGGACCGTGGTTTCACCGAACTTCTTGACCACCTCCTGGAACTGGACGCGGGGAGTGCCACCGTTCGACTCATAGGCGGGGTCAGCGGAAGGGGTCTGGTCAGTAGGCAAGTTTCTTCTCCAACTTTCGCATGAGAACCGCGGTGGGATAGCTGGCCACCAAGAAGAGCAGACCGGCCACCGTGAACGCCTCGGTGTAGGTGAAGTGCTGACCACCGAACTGACGGGCGGCCGTCACCATCTCCACCACCGAGATGAAGATCAGGAACGGGGTGTCCTTGAACATGGCGATGGCCCAGTTGCCCAGCGACGGCAAGGTGTTGCGGATGGCCTGGGGCAGGATGACAGCACGCCACGTCCGACTTGCCGGCAGCGAGAGCGCCGTGGCGGCCTCCCACTGCCCGGACCGGATCGACTCGATGCCGGCGCGGTAGGACTCGGCCATGTAGGTCGAGTAGTGCACGCCGAAGACCAGCACGCCGACTGTCAAGCCACTGAGGGAGTTGAAGGCGTAGTAGACGAGCAGGAGATGCACCGGCAGCGGCGTGAGCCGGATGAAGTCCAGCACGAAGGCCAGCGGTACAGACAAGAATGACGGCAGTTGGCGCACCAGGATGGCCCAGGCCAGGCCGAGCGCCGCAGCGATCACGGAGCCCAGGACGGTGACGACCAGGGTGATCTTGATGAACTGCTCGAGCAGGACCGGGAAGGCCTCGAGGAAGAGATCTAACTCAAACATCAGTTGTCAGGCTCCTCTCGGTCTCGGTCGGGATCCCGTTTCGTGCCGAGACCACCCCCGACGCCGGTCGAGCCATCGGCCGCGACAGCACCAGCGAGCACCTGGTCCGTGTCCTTGCGCGCCTGGCGGATCGCGTAGTCACCGAGACCGAGCTTGCGCTGGGCGCGACGTTCCATGAGCCGCATGATGGTCGAGACCACCAGGGCGATGACGTAGTAGATCAGCAGGACCGCGACAAAGGCGGGCCAGGTGCCGACCTGTCGACGGAGCTGGTCGGACTCGAAGGTGAGGTCGCTGAGCAGCACCAGACCCACGACGGCAGTGCCCTTGATCAGCATCACCGTCAGGTTGTTGAAGCCGGGAAGCATGAGGGCCCAGGCCTGGGGCCAGATGACCCGGCGCATCTTGGTGGTCCAGGGCATCGACAGTGCCGTGGTGGTCTCCCACTGTCCCTTGGGCACTGCGTTCAGGGATCCGCGGACCACCTCTGCGCCGTACGCGCCGTAGTTCAGGCCAAGCCCAACGATGGCGGCCCACGTCGAGCCCAGGTCCACACCGGTCAGGGTCGGGATGGCGTAGAAGATGAAGAACAGCTGCACCACCAACGAGGTGCCTCGGAAGAACTCCACGATGACTCGGGAGATCACCTGCAGCCACCCCGGCCCCTGGTGCCCGGCGACGCCGAGCAGCACGGCGACGATGACCATCAGCACCGCCCCGCCGGCGAAAGAGATCAGGGTGGCCTGCAGGCCTTCCTCGAGCAGTCGCGGCAGGGCAGTGGTGAGGCCCTCAAGGAACTCACTCACGGGCGAGAGGGTCAGCCGTCGGTGGAGTCAGCGGAGTCGTCGCCGCCACCCTCTGCGGCCTTGTTGGCAGCCTCCAGGTCACCGTCACACAGCATCTGGGCGGTCAGACCCTCCGGAGGACGCTCAGCGTCGGTGAAGCCAAATTCGCCGACGAGCTCGACGAAGCGATCCTCGTCGCCGACGATCTTGGCCAACTCCTCGTTGTAGGCCTCCAGCAGCTCGGTGTCCTCCGGACGGAAGACGGTCGAGCCGCCGCTAATCTGAGCCAGGCCATCGACCTCGGCCACGAAGCCACCCGTGGTCTCGATGCCTGCGTCAGGGTTTTCCTCGGCCATGATCGACAAGGTGATGTTCGTCAGCGCGAACGCGTCGGCACGGCCATTGGCGACAGCATCCATGCCGTCCTGCGCAGAGTTGACGGTCATCGTGCCATCAATGCCGATCTCGCCGGCGAAGCCCTGCTCGATAGCACCCGACTGCACTGCCAGCGTGGCGTCGCTGCCCTCGAAGCTGCTGAAGTCCGTCAGACCCATGGGGTTGCCCTCCGGCACCATCAAGGTGCTGGTGTACATGATCGTCGGCTCGGCAAACGCAGCCTTCGCGCATCGGTCCGGCAGGATCGACATGCCGGAGGAGACGGCGTCGTACTCGCCCTTGTTGAGACCGGGGATCTGAGCGTCCCACTCGACGAGCTGGCCCTCAACGTTGTCGATGCCGAGCTCCTTGAAAATCGCCTCGTCGATCGCCATGACCGCGCCCGTCAACTCACCCTCATCGTTCTCGTAGCTGTAGGGAATCTCACCGGCATAGGCGATCTTGATGGTGCCCGACTCTTGGGCGTTCTCCAGGGTGTTGCCGTCTCCGCCGTCGTCGCCACCACAGGCTGCGAGCGTGAGGGCGCCAATGGTCAGCGCTGCCGCGAGGGTCCCCTTGCGGGTCCTGGAACTGGTCATATCTTCGGTCCTTTCGATTGGACGAGGTGTATGTCGCTCGGGCGCCACGGGTGCACACGAAACGACGTCCCCTCTTCTGGGACTTTGGGAATCGCCCTCCAACGTAGGGAAGTGCCCAGCCGACCACAACCGGTCGAACGCCTCGCTCGCGCACCTGAGGGCGTGAAAAGCGCCCGGCCTAACCCGTCTGACCTGCGCAGATGTCGTCGCACACCGCGCTTTGTCGATTGTCAACAATTGGTCAATCGTTATCGGTCTGCAACCTGATCCGGGCACTAGTCCACGACCACCTCGCCGAGAGGGGCCACCGGGATCACACCGTGAGCAGGCCGATGCCGGCAGCGATGACGCCGAGAGTGAGGCTCAGCGCCCCCAGCCAGACGAGCGCGAAAAGTCCGTTGGGACGCTGCGGGTCGCGACCTGTCACGGACAGGAAGAAGCCCGCTGGCATCAGGATCGCGGCCACCAGGATCAGGTTGGTCAGGCTGCGCCAGATCCCCTCGACCTCGGCCAGGTCGACATAGAGCGTGGCGACCAGGCCGAGGATCACCAGCACGCCGGCGTGCGCGTGCCCGGCTCGAAAGAATGATTTCTGCAGGTCATTGGCCGGCACCTTCGCGGTGACCACCCGCAACAGGAAGGTGCCGCCGTAGGCGATCGCGACCACCGTCAGTAGGACAGTGCCGCCGGTCTGGGTGGCGGTTGAACTCAACATGGCACTCTCCTCGCGTCGGAATCTTTCCAGTGGAAAGACTACCCAGATCCACGACAAATTACCAGTGGTAAATTCGTTGCTATGCGTTATCACCACGGAGACCTCCGTCGGGCCATGCTCGACGCCGCGGCCGAGGCGATCGACCGAGACGGTGTCGACCGGCTCAGCATCCGCGGCCTGGCTCGGGCGACGGAGGTTAGCCACACCGCCTTCCGCCACCACTTCGGCGACCGGCAGGGACTGCTCACGGCCTTGGCGGCCCAGGGTTATGCCGGCATGTCGAGCACCCTGCGTGCGGTCGAGGTCGCCGGATCGGAAGGTTTCCTCGAGGTCGGGGTCGCCTATATCGAGTGGGCACTGGAGCACCCGGCGCACTTCCAGGTGATGTTCCGCCCCGATCTGGCTGACCACGACGACCCGACACTCCGCGAGGCACTGGACGACCTGGCCGGTGCGCTGATGCTCGGCGCAGCGGACTTCGCCGGCCGGGAACAGCCCGGCGACCCGCGGACCAACCCGCTCGCACTGGCCGCCTGGAGCCTCACGCACGGCTTCGTGACCCTGGCCCTGGCCGGCAACCTGCCGACGGGAGACACGCGTGCGGAGCGTGTCGAGATGATCCGCTCGGTCCTGCGCCACCTCGCGGTCCCCTGATGGGCGCACTCCCAGAGTCCCTGACCACAACCTGCGGGAACATGTGCGCGTCGGCGACAACCTGCGAGAACATGTGCGCGGCGACCGGGCTCGATCCTCCTCCACGCGCACATCCGCTCGCAGGTTAGACCGGTCACGACCGTGCCGCACCGGCCATGTTCAGGACGGTCACCCTGATCGCCCAGGGTGCGCGGGGCAGCTCATGCGGCCGCTGCGGCGCGAAACCCACCGAGCACCTTGGCCAGCACCCGCTGCGGGTGGGCCAGGTCCTTCCAGGTGATCCGCACCACGGAGTAGCCGAGGGACCGCAGCGCATCCTCTCTGGCCTTCTCGGCCACGAGCACTTGGCGGTCGGTGTATTTCACGAGCCCGTCGAACTCCACGATCGTTCTCTCGGCCTCGAACAAGAAGTCCACCCTTCCGATGAACTGCCCTGCGTGGTCACGGACCACGGCCTGGAGCACCGGCCTGGGCAGCCCGAGGACATGCAGCAGCCACCGACACCTGGTCTCCCCCGGTGACTCGGAGCCAGGGTCGGCGTGCTCGACCACCGTGCGTGCGTTCGCAGCGCCGTTGCCCAGCCGTCGGGACCCCACCATCCCCTCAAGCTCCTCGCGGGTGACCACTCCGCATCGGAGTGCACAGTCGGCGCTGACCAGGCCCGACTCCACCCCGAAGGTGGCCGCGACCTGCAGCAGCGCGAGCGCCGGACGCACGGCACGCATCGGCGGCCCGACGTCCAGCTGCTGGGAGGCGCTGCCACGATCCTCCGTGCCAGGCGGGGCGGCCCCCGCTCGTCGGACCAGCTCAGGAGCGACCGGGGCATGACACTGGACGAAGCCGTCGGACTGGCCACGGCTTCGTCGGTGCGGACGACGTGGACGCGATCGTCCACTCCGTGCACCGGGATGCGCAGCAGCGCCAGGGCACTGTGGTGGCTGAGGGCCACTGGGCTGTCCGGAGCACCGGCCGGGCCAAGCATCAGGCCGCGTGCCCGGATGACGTGCTTTTCCCACGGTGCGGCCGCCCGCCACACGGCTGGGTCGACGATGACCCCGCGCCGCAGCCGCACGAGGTGGCCATCCTGCGCGAGGCGGCGCAGCTGGAACCGTGAGACCCCGGCCGCGAGGATCTGAGCTGTGGAGGCGACGCCACCCTGGGCTCCCAGGATCGTGCGCACGGTGGGGTTCATGACCACACTGTGCCGCGCGTCGGGGGTCGACGTCCGGAACTATCCACAGGCCTGGCAGCACCGAGTCAATGCCACGTCCCGGCTCGCCCGGCAACCTGCGCGACTATGTGCGCACCGACCGGGATCGTTCTCGGTCACCGCGCACATGATCTCCCAGGTTGGGGAAAACGGTGGGCCGGACGGTCGCGGGCCGGACGGTCGCGGGCCGGACGGCGGCAGGCGGTGGGCCGCAGGCAGCGGGCAGGCCGACGCGCACGCGACAAAGCGGGCCGACCCCAGTGGGACCGACCCGCTCAGCGCATGTTGCTACTCAGACCGGGCACACGTGCCCGGCACCTGAGATCAGAGTGCGGTAGATGCCTTGCGGGAGTCCAGCACCTCATCGATCAGGCCGTACTCCTTGGCCTCAGCCGCGGTCAGGATCTTGTCGCGCTCGATGTCCTTGCGGACCTGCTCGTTGGTCTTGCCCGAGTGCTTGGCCCAGGTCTCCTCGAGCCAGGTGCGCATGCGCAGCACCTCGTTGGCCTGGATCTCGATGTCCGAGGCCTGGCCGTAGTCACCACCGGCCAGTGCCGGCTGGTGGATGAGGACGCGGGCGTTGGGCAGCGCGAACCGCTTGCCCGGGGCACCCGCCGCGAGCAGCACGGCCGCCGCGGAGGCTGCCTGGCCGATCACGAAGGTCTGCACATCGGGCTTGATGTATTGCATGGTGTCGTAGATCGCGGTCAGCGCCGTGAACGAGCCGCCCGGAGAGTTGATGTACATCAGGATGTCCCGGTCAGGGTCCTGGCTCTCCAGCACGATCAGCTGGGCGATGATGTCGCCCGCCGAGGCGTCGTCCACCTGGATGCCCAGGAAGATGATGCGGTCCTCGAACAGCTTGGTGTAGGGGTCCTGGCGCTTGGTGCCGTAGGAGGTGCGCTCCTCGAACTGCGGCAGGATGTAGCGGCTGGACGGTCCTGCCAGGGCCGACCCTCCGGCATACGGCATCTGAGTCATGATTGCTCTCTCTCGTCTCTGGTCGGTCCGGCTCAGGCCTTGGCGCCGGCGTCGTCGGAGCGCTCGTAGACGTGGTCCACGAAGCCGTACTCCTTGGCGGCCTGGGCGGTGAACCACCGGTCGCGGTCGGAGTCCGCCTCGATCTGCTCCACGGTCTGCCCGGTGTGCTCGGCGATCAGCGCAGCCATCTCGCGCTTGGTGTGCAGCATCTGCTCCGCCTGGATCTTGATGTCGCTGGCCGTGCCGCCGATGCCGCCGGAGGGCTGGTGCATCATCACCTTGGCGTGCGGGGTGGCATAACGCTTGCCGGGAGCACCCGCCGAGAGCAGGAACTGTCCCATCGAGGCCGCCAGGCCCATCGCCACGGTGGCCACGTCGTTGGGCACCCACTGCATGGTGTCGTAGATCGCCATGCCGGCGCTGACCGAGCCGCCCGGGGAGTTGATGTAGAGCCAGATGTCCTTCTCGGCATCCTCTGCCGCCAGCAGCAGCAGCTGGGCGCAGATCGCGTTGGCGTTGTCGTCGCGCACATCCGAGCCGAGGAAGATGATCCGTTCCTTGAGGAGGCGGTTGTAGATCTGGTCGTCCAGTCCGGCCACCGGTCGTTCGCTGGCCGCGACGATCTCGCTGTTGCTCACCATCTGCTCCATCTCATCGCTGGGGGTCGCGGCCCTGGCCGCTACCTTCGTCAGTGACCCTAACGCCCGGATCCGACGTGGCACTCCCCCTGGTCGCCCGTGTTCGCCCTGAGCGCAGAACCTGGCGGACGCGAACGCGCGGGCCACCGGAAGATCCGGCAGCCCGCGCGCTGGGTGTCGCTGGGGTAGCTCAGGCCTTGGTGGGGGCCTCGTCAGCGGCCTCGTCGGCCTCCACGTCAACGCTGTCGACCGAGTCCACGCTGTCGACGGAGTCCACACTGTCAACCGAATCCACACTGTCGACCGAGTCAACGGAGTCCACGCTGTCGATTGAGTCCACGCTGTCCGCAGAGGAGGAGTCGTCCTCGTCCTCGTCGCCCTGGCCCGTCTCGATCTCGTTGAGGTCGATGACGTTGCCCTCGGTGTCCTTGACAGTGACGCTCTCGAGCACTGCGGCGAGCGCCTTCCGGCGACCGACCTCGGCCACCATGCCGGGGACCCGGTTCTGGTTGTCCAGCTGCTGGGCGAACTCGTTGGGGTTCATGCCCATCTGCTGCGCGGACATGATGAGGTATTCGACCAGCTCGTTCTGACCGACCTCGATCTCGTCGCGCTCGACGAGGGCGTCCAGCAGCAGCTGGGTGCGCACGGCCTTGGTCGTGCTCTCGGTGACCTCGGCGCGGTGCACGTCGTCCTCCAGGCGACCCTCGTTCTCCAGGTGGCTGTGCACCTCGGCCTCGACGATCGAGTCGGGCACAGGGATCTCGACCTGCTCGAGCATCTGGTCCAGCACCTTGTCGCGGGCCTGGACGCCCTGCTCGAACTTCGCGCCCTGCTCGGACTGCGTGCGCAGGTCCTCCATGAGCTCGTCCATGGTGTCGAACTCAGAGGCGAGCTGGGCGAAGTCGTCGTCGACCTCGGGCAGCTGACGCTCCTTGACCGACTGCAGCACGAGGGTGACCTCGGCGTCCTGCCCGGCCTTGTCGCCACCGGCGAGCGGGGCGGTGAAGGTGACGGTCTCACCAGCGGTGTGGCCGATCAGGGCCTCGTCCATGCCCGGCAGCATCGTGCCGGAGCCGATCTCATAGGAGATGCCCTCGGCGGTGTCGATCTCCTCGCCGTCGATCGTGGCGCTGATGTCGACGGAGCTGAAGTCACCATCCTGCGCGGCGCGCTCCACCCCGACCAGCGTGCCGAAGCGGGCGCGCAGGTTGTCCAGGCGGGTCTGCACGTCGGCCTCGTCGACCGCGACCGGGTCGACCTCGACGGTGATGGTGCTGAAGTCCGGCAGGTCGAACTCGGGGACGACGTCCACCTCGGCCTCGAACTTCAGCTCCTTGCCGTCCTCCATGGGCAGCTCGGTCATGTTGACCTCGGGCTGGCCCAGCGGCTTGACGTTGTGCTCGGCCAGCGCCTGGGCGTAGTACTCACCCATGGCGTCGTTGACGGCCTCCTGCACGACGGCGCCGCGTCCGAAGCGCTGGTCAATGATGCGGTTCGGCACCTTGCCGCGACGGAAGCCCGGGATGTTGACCTGCTGGGCGATCGTCTTGTAGGCCGCATCCATCCGGGGCTGCAGCTCTGCGGAGGTGACCTCCACGCTCAGCTTCACCCGGGTCGGGCTCAGGGTCTCGACAGCACTCTTCACTCTGCGGCACTCCAGAATCTTCGTTGGTGGTTCGGGGGGATCGGTGGTTCGGGATCGGGCGGGTGCGGGACCGGACCGCACCGGCACACCGGTCACCCGGCATACGCACACGATCGACACCGGCACAACGGCAGCCGGACACCCACAGACTGACCCATGGTAATGGGTCGGGGTAGCCGGATTCGAACCGGCGGCCTTCCGCTCCCAAAGCGGACGCGCTACCAAGCTGCGCCATACCCCGCGCTCACCCACACCTGAGGTCGTGTCGACCTCTGCACGGGTGGGCAGTACAGTAGTCCCTCGCTGGCCTCGTTCCACACACGGCCGGCACGCGGGTGTAGCTCAATGGTAGAGCCCCAGTCTTCCAAACTGGCTACGCGAGTTCGATTCTCGTCACCCGCTCCACGCAAGGACTCAGCTCCACCTCACCCTCACTCGGTCGCGCCACATCGGCAGGAACCCGGCTGGATCGGTGACCACGTCGTCGGTCGTGCGGTTCCACAACGTCAGGTAGAGCGCCACGGGCGAACCCTCCAAGCGTGCCTCGGCGACCGGGCCCTGAGTCCGGGCTGGGACAGACGCCCCCACGGTCGCGGCGGTCTCTGCTGTGGCGAGCTCCTTGCGTGAGGTGGTCGCGGCGCCGCCCTGGATCAGAACGGTCCACGCCCGGTGCGACCCTGTGGGCTGGATGGCTACCCGCACCGGGTCGACGCCCTCGAAGCGTGAGGTCCCGCGTGGGATGAACCCGGTGAGCACCTCGTCGATGCCGTCCAGCGCGACGGCATCGGTGATCGTCGTGTCCTCGGGCGTCGGGAACCGACCGAGTCTCGCTGCGAGCGCGTCCACCGCGTGGATCGTCGTCTCGTGGCACTGCCGCCTGGCCCAGAAGAGCCGGGCCGCAGGGGCATCCTTGAGGAAGGTCATGGCCGCCACGTCGTCCGGGACCGACCGGATCGTGGCGATGAGTTCCTCGGCGCCCTCCTGCAACCACGCGACCGGGTCGGCCACCCGCCGGCCCTCAGCATTCCAGTCGGGTGGGTGCGACTCCTCGCCCCTGAGGTTGGCCGCTGCCCAGCGGTGCACCATCCCCTGGTGTGCCAGCAGCGTGCGCGTGGTCCAGCGCGGGCAGGTCGGGACCGCAGCGTCGAGACCGGCAGCCGCGACATGGTCGGCACACACGGCGACGGCGGCGCGCAGCCCAGTTATCTGTTCCTCCACGGACCGGTGCTCCATCGTCCGAGTCTGGCACCGACCACTGACACCTGTCTCAGACCGGTATGGCACCGGTTAGCGTTCCCGAATGACCACTGTGCCTGGAGCCAGCGCCGCCGGCGCTGGGAGGGTCAGCGAACCGGTCGGACATGTCGCCGGGCCAGGACAACACCTTCCTTTCTGGCCTGCAGTGGCCTTCGTGCTCGTGTGGTCCTCGGGCTATATCGCCGGCCCGGCCGCGGTCCGCGCTGCGGCTCCCTTCACGGTGCTGGGCTGGCGCTTCGCCCTGGCTGCCCTCATCGGCACCGCGCTGGCGCTCACCCTGCGTCGCCGCACCCGGATGACGCGCGCCTCGCTCGCCCGGGTCGCGGGCGTGGGTCTGGTGATGAACGCCGTGCAGTTCGGGCTGATGTATGTCGCGTTCGCCCTCGGCCTGAGCGCCACCGTCTCCTCGCTGTTTCACGCCCTGAGCCCGGTGCTCACCGCTCTGCTGGCCGCGGCCCTGCTGCACGAGCGACTGAGCTGGGTGCAGGTGGGTGGGTTCGTGCTGGGAGTCGCCGGCGTGCTGCTCGTCCTGGGCCTGGACCTGGGCCCCGTCGGCGGTCTGGCTGCCGTGACGCTGGGAGCCCTCAGCATGCTGACGCTGAGCCTGGGCACCCTTGGTCAGCGGTGGATCGGCGGTCACCCGGACCTGCTGTGGTCCGCCTGTGTGCAGTTCGCCGTCTCGGCTCCCCCGCTCCTGCTCATCGGACTGCTGGTCGAGGGTCCCTGGCCGGTCACCGACGTCCTGACCACCGCGATCTCCGTGCCCTATCTCGCCGTCGTCAACTCGATCGTCGGGCTGGTCCTGCTGGCCCACCTGGTCGTGCGCGGGGGCTCCGGGGCGGCAGCCAGCCTGTTCTTTCTCTCGCCGCCGGTCACTGCGGTGATGGCGTGGTTCGTGCTGGATGAGACCCTGCGCCCCCACCAGGTCGTCGGTCTGCTGGTTGCGGTCGTCGGAGTGGGCATCGCCACCCATCCGCGCGCCCTCGGTCATAGGCTGAGAGGGTGAGCACCCTGCAGAAGAACACCATCGAGGTGACCGGCACCGGCCAGGCCTCCGGCAGCCCGGACCGTGTCGTGCTCGACCTGAGCATCCGCGTCGAGCGCCCCACCGTGGCCGCCGCGCTGGGGGCGCTGCAGCGGGCGATGTCGGCGGTGCTCGCGGTCGCCGGGGAGTCCGACCGGTCGGCCGCCGCGCCGCGCACGCAGGGGATGAGCGTCTATCCGCAGCACGACTCCCAGGGGCAGCAGGTGATCGGTTACAGCGCCGCGCAGCAGCTGCGGCTCACCTTTGTGGGGACCGACGTGGCCGGCGAGTCGATCACGGCACTGTCCGCCGCGGCCGGTGACGCGCTGGGCATCGACTCGGTCTCGCTGACCGTGTCCGACCCCGCTCCGCTCCTGGACCGGGCCCGGGAGGCCGCGTTCAACGACGCCCAGCACCGCGCGACCCAGTTCGCCCGGTTGGCCGCGCGCCCCCTGGGGACCGTGCTCGCGGTCCGCGACGCCCCTGCGCAGGCCGGGCCCGAGCCACGCATGTTGCGGATGGCCGCGGCCGACGCCACCTCCGGGGGTATGCCGGTCGCACCCGGCGAGCACACCGTCACCGCCTCGGTCACGGTCCGGTGGGAGCTGGCCTGAGCGTCAGCGACAGAGGCGCATCGCGACGAGATCGGCAGCCACACTGCTGACGGCGTCATCACCGGCCACCACGTCCAGGAAGTCGTCCCGGCCCAGCATGAGCAGCGAGGTGTCGGTCAGGGCGGTGACCGTTGCCGTGCGAGGGACGTCGCGGATCAGCCCGATCTCACCAATGACATCGTCGGCCTGCAGCGTGGCCAGCACGAGGCCGTCGTCGCTGACCTCCACCTCCCCGGACTCGATGAGATAGAGGAGGTCGGAGACGCCGCCCTTGGTGAGGATGACGTCGCCGGCCTCGGCGGCGGTGGGCTCGAGCTTGTGCGCGAGCTGCTCTCGCACACCGGGCGACAGTGGTGCAAACAGTGGCGAGCGGGAGAGGAGCTCGAGCCCGCGCGGCTCGCCCAGCCGCTTGTCGAGGTGGGGCACCCGCACCGAGCAGACCAAGGTGACCACCACGCCGACCAGGCCGAGGACGATGACTGCCTGCTCCAGCCCGAGCCAGGAGACGAGCACTGGCGTGATGAACGCGCCGAGCGCCGCAGCACCGATGAACATCGACTCGATCGCGGCAAAGACTCTTGACAGCAACCGGTCTGGCACCAGCCGCGGCGGGATCGTGCCGAAGCCGACGTTGATCAGCGGGTCGCAGAGGCCGATGACGACCAGGGCCAGGACGACGATGAGCAGTCCGGGGACGAGGCCGAGAACGATGAGCGGGATGCACCAGCCGAGCACGCCGATGACCATGAGACGGCCCAGCCGCACCCTCCCGGCGACCATCAGGATGACGAACCCGCCCACGAAGGTCGCGATGCCGAGCACTGCGGACAGCATGCCGACGGCGTTCGGATCGCCCACCATCTCGGCGGCCACGAGCACCAGCAGGACCATCAGGACGCCGGCGAGGACTCCGTTCACAGCCAGCAGCCCGGTCAGGGCGGTCAGGTCGCGATCAGCCAGGATGGCGCGGAACCCACCCACGGACTCCTTCAGGAACGACTCCTCGTCATCGGTGTCCTCATGCTGATCCCCCGCCTCGGACTCCTCCGGGGTGGCCTTGCGGTCCGACGCCACCCGAGAGACCAGCAGCAGCGACCAGAGGAAGCCCACGGCCTGGAGCAGGACGACCGGCACGATGCCGACGAGGCCCAGCAGGATGCCGGCGATGGCCGGCCCGACCCACTGGGCCGTGCTGTCGATGATCTCGGCCGTCGCGTTGGCCGATGTCAGCTGCCTGGGGTTCTCGACCAGCCGCGGCAGCAGCCCGGCCTGGGCGGGCCGGAAGGTCACCCCCACGATCGAGGACACGGTCGCCGGGATCAGGACCGCCCACATCCCGAGATCGAGGACGATGGCCGCGGCGGTGAACACGACGAGCACCGCGCAGATCGCGTCGACGGCGAGCATGTAGGCCCGTCGGGACCACCGGTCCGCGATCGCTCCCCCGATCGGTGCGCCGACGGCACCCAGCAGCGAGCGCACCCCGGCCCAGGTCCCGACCAGGGCAGCACCACCGACGTCATAGGCCCAGACCATGATCGCCATGGCATAGGCCCAGCTGCCGATCTCCGAGCCGACAAAAGCGAGCTGCAAGCGCCGCACGTCACGGTTGCGCCAGACCGTGACGGCGTTTTCCTTCAGCAGCGCCAGGCCGCGCCGGCTGGAACTCTCGGTGGTCGTCGTCACGGGCAGCTCCTTGCCTCGCGCCCCGGCCGACTGTCGGGGTTGGTGACAGTGTGGCCCTTCCTGGCGCGCAGCGGGAGGGGTAGCGTCAAGATGGCCTGAAGGACCGCCTGACGGTGGTGTCGCGACGGCCCCACCCGCACGCTGACATCTGCCTCGCCCATTGACCCACGGGCCTCTTTGTGCCTACGTTTTCCCCGTCAGGTCGGCCAACTGGTCGACTCTCTACCCAAGGGAGACAACGCATGGGCCTCATGGACAAGATCACCGGCGCCGCCGGGCAGCACAAGGACAAGGCCGCTGACGCCGTCGACCAGCACGCCGACAAGATCGACGGTGGGCTGGACCGGACCGGCGAGTTCGTCGATGACAAGACTGGGGGCAAACACTCCGAGCACATCGAGACGGGGAAGGACAAGGCCGCTGACGCGCTGGACGGCCTCGACGGCAAGGACGACGACTTCGGCAACGCCGCGGCGCCGCAGAACCCGCCGAGCTGACCGACATACGCAACACGCATCGCTCAAGCCCTGGGATCATCCCGGGGCTTGAGTGCATCCTGAGGCCGGCACGAGCGAGCGTGCTCGCGCCTCAACGGCCAGACAGCTCCGGCAGCACGCCGTCCACCTCGTAGGCGGACATCATGTCGATCCGCCGCTGGTGCCGCTCGGCGCCACTGAACTCGGTCTCGAGGAAGGTGCGCACCATCTCCTTGGCCTCCTCGACGGAGTTCATCCGCGCCCCGATCGAGATCACCCGGGCGTCGTTGTGCTGGCGCGCGAGCTCGGCCAGCTCGACGTTGTAGGCCAGCGCCGCCCGGATGCCGGTCACTTTGTTGGCCGCGATCTGCTCGCCGTTGCCGGACCCGCCGAGCACGATCCCGAGGGACCCGTCGTCGTTGGCCACGCCCTCGGCCGCACGCAGCACGAAGGTCGGATAGTCGTCCAGCTCGTCATAGCCATCCGGCCCGTGGTCGATGACCTCGTGGCCCTCCTCGCCGAGCCAGCGCACCAGCTCGCGCTGGAGGTCGTATGCCGCGTGGTCGCCGCCGATGTGGATCCGCACCTGACCGCTCCTCAACTGAAGTCCGGGCTGGCGTCCCGGGTCCGCTTCATCTCATAAAAGCCCGGTGTGCCGGCGACCAGCACGCAGCCGTCCCAGAGGTTGCCTGCAGCCTCGCCCTTGGGCGCGGGGGTGACGACGGGTCCGAAGAACGAGACGCCGTTGACGGAGACGACCGGGGTCCCGACGTCGTCGCCGACCAGGTCGATCGCACGCTGGTGGCTGGCGCGCAGCCGGTCGTCGACCTCGGTGCTGCCCGCGACGTCCTTCAGCGAGGCATCGAGACCGACCTCCTCGAGCACCTCGGCGATGATCGTGTCGAGCTGCTCGGTGCCGCGGTGCTCGAGGTGGATGCGCTGCCCGAACGCGTCATACAGCTTCTTGCGCAGCGCGCTCGCCTCGTCCTCAGGCAGGTCTTTGGTAGCCGCCACGATGACGCGGACCGGACCCCAGCTGCGGTCCAGCATCTCGCGGTAGCCCTCGTCGAGATGCCGTCCCTCGTTGAGGACGGACAGGCTCATCACCGACCAGGTGATGTCGATGGGCCGGACCTGCTCGACCTCCATCAGCCACCGGGAGGTCATCCAGGCCCAGGGACAGACCGGGTCAAACCACATCTCGGCCGAAGTCCGTGTCTCGCTCACGTCGTTGCTCATGGCACCATCGTTGCACCACATCGCGGCGTCGAGCGCGCCGACCCTACACATCAGCACAGGAGCACCCGCATGCCCGGGAAGAACCTCACCCGTGACGAGGCCGCTGCGCGGTCCGCGATCGTCTCCACCGACTCGTATGCCGTGTCGCTGGACCTCACGACCGGTCCCGACACGTTCGGGACAGTCACGACGGTGCAGTTCAGGGCGACCGAGGGCGCCGAGTCGTTCATCGACCTCTGCGCGCCATCCGTGAGCTCGATCGTGCTCAACGGCGAGTCGCTGGACCCGGTCGAGCACTATGCCGACTCGCGGATCCGCCTCCCCCGCCTGGCCGCCCGCAACACGCTCACGGTCGAGGCGACCGGCGCCTACATGAACACCGGTGAGGGGATGCACCGCTTCGTCGACCCGGCCGACGGCGAGGTCTACCTCTACACCCAGTTCGAGGTGCCGGACTCCCGCCGCGTCTTCGCGGTCTTCGAGCAGCCCGACCTCAAGGCCACCTTCCAGTTCACCGTGACCGCCCCGGCGCACTGGCAGCTCATCTCCAACCAGCCGACGCCCCAGCCCGTCACCGCAGGGTCCAAGCCCGGTGCGGGACAGACCGACTCGAGCGACGCCACACCCGGCGACATCGCGACCTGGACCTTCGAGCCGACCCCGCCGATCTCGTCATACATCACCGCCCTCGTCGCCGGACCGTATGCCGTGGTGCGCGACGAGGTGGCCACCCGCGCCGGCACCGTCCCGCTGGGCGTCTTCTGCCGCCGCTCGATGGAGCAGTACCTCGACGCGGACAACGTGCTGGAGGCCACGAAGGCCGGCTTCACCTTCTTCGAGGAGGAGTTCGACCAGCCCTACCCGTTCGCCAAGTACGACCAGATCTTCACGCCCGAATACAACGCCGGCGCGATGGAGAACGCCGGCTGCGTGACGATCGTGGAGGCCTACATCTTCCGCGGCAAGGTCACCGAGGCGATCATCGAGCGGCGCGCACTGACGATCCTGCACGAGCTGGCGCACATGTGGTTCGGCGACCTGGTGACGATGAAGTGGTGGGACGACCTGTGGCTCAACGAGTCCTTCGCGGAGTGGGCCTCGACGACGTGCCAGGCCGAGGCCACCCAGTGGAGCCAGGCGTGGACCACCTTCGCGACCGCCGAGAAGGCCTGGGCCTATCGCCAGGACCAGCTGTCCTCGACCCACCCGATCGCCGCCGACATGGTCGACCTGGAGGCCGTCGAGGTCAACTTCGACGGCATCACCTATGCCAAGGGTGCCTCGGTGCTCAAGCAGCTGGTGGCGTATGTCGGCCGCGAACCTTTCCGGGACGGGCTGCGGTCCTACTTCGCCAAGCATGCGTGGGGCAACACGACCCTGGCCGACCTGCTCACCGAGCTCGAGGCCACCTCCGGGCGTGACCTGCACACGTGGAGCCAGCTGTGGCTGGAGACCGCTGGCGTCAACACCCTGGTGCCCCAGGTGACCTCGCAGGACGGGACCATCACGGCCGCCTCGATCACCCAGACCGCTCCGGATGAGTGGCCGACGCTGCGCCCGCACCGGCTGGCGGTCGGCTGCTATGACCTGGTCGACGGTGAGTTCGTGCGCACGCACCGGGTCGAGCTCGACATCGACGGCGCGTCCACGCCGGTGCCAGATCTCGTGGGCCGGCCCGTGCCGGACCTGCTGCTGGTCAACGACGACGACCTGGCCTATACCAAGATCCGCCTCGACGAGGCCTCCCTCGCGGCGGCGCTGGCGCAGCCACGGGCGCTGGTGGACTCCCTGCCCCGCTCGCAGGTCCTGGCCGCGGCGTGGGACATGACCCGCGACGGCGAGATGGCCGCCAGCGACTATGTGAGCCTGGCCCAGCAGCTGCTGCCCTTCGAGACCGAGTCCAACCTGCTGCGGTCGCTGATCGAGCAGTCGTCGACGGCGGTGCTGACCTATGTGGCACCGGCCAAGCGTGCTGCGGTGACGGCGGGGCTGGAGAGCGCGTTGCTGGACGCCACGCGCGAAGCCGCGGGTGGCAGCGACGCCCAGCTGCAGCTGCTCACCGCGTGGGCGTCGTTTGCCCGGTCACCGCAGTCGTTGGAGCTGCTGCGTGGCCTGCTGTCCGGTGAGCAGGCCCTCGACGGCCTGACCGTGGACCAGGACATCCGCTGGACGCTGCTCACCGCGCTGGCCACGGCCGGCGCCGCCGACGAGACGGAGATCGATGCCGAGCTCGAGCGCGACGACACCGCGACCGGCCGTGAGAAGGCCGCGCGGGCCCTGGCCGCGCGACCGACCGCCGAGGCCAAGGAGACTGCCTGGCGTGATGCGGTCGAGCACGACGGTCTGCCCAACGCGGTCCTGGCTCAGACTGCGCTCGGCTTCGGCAGGGTGCACGACACGGCGCTGCTGGAGCCCTACGTGGAGCGCTATCACTCGGCATTGAGCTCGGTGTGGGAGTCGCGCACGCACCACATCGCGGAGTCGATCGTGGTCCGCTTCTATCCGCACGTCCTCGCCGACCAGCATCTGCTGGACGCGACCGTCGCCTGGCTCGACGCGAACCCGGAGGCCCCTTCAGGCCTGCGCCGCACGGTCGCCGAGAACCGCGACACTGTCGCCCGCGCACTCAAGGCCCAGGAGCGCGACGCCGGCTGACCCAAAAAATAGGGAGGTTTTGTCGGCCCCACACGCATTTTTGGGGAGGTTTTGCGCTCGCCCGCCGCGCACCTCAGGACTGTCGCGACACCGTCCGCGCCAGACGCCGCGCCGAGCGCCACGTGAAGAGCTCCTCCAGCAGCACGGGGCGGCCCTCGGGACCGGCGAGCGGCACCCGCCAGTTCGGATACTCCTCATCAGTGCCCGGCTGGTTGATGACCCGCGTGTCCTGCGCCAGGTCACTGACCGAGACCCCGATGAGCTTGGCATGGGTGAAGCTCAGGAACCGGTGCAGCGCCTCGACCTGCTCGGGGATGCTCGCCCCCGCACGCACCAGCCCGCGCCCGCGCAGCGCCTGGAGCACCTGCTCACGCGCCGCCTCGTCAGAGGCCTGCTCCTCCTCCAGCGACCGGTCGAGCAGGCCGAGGGCGTGGCGCAGGTCGATGTGCACGCCCCGCAGATAGCCCGCGGTCGGCGGCAGGTCGTGCGTGGTGACCGTCGCCAGGCACAGCTGGCGATAGCTCTCCGGCGGCAGCAGCCCACCATCGCCGTCATAGTCCTTCTCGAACCACAGGATCGAGGTCCCGAGGATGCCGCACTCGGTCAGGTAGTCGCGCACCCACGGCTCGACCGTCCCCAGGTCCTCGCCCACGACGACGGCGCCCGCCCGGTGCGCCTCGAGCATGAGGATGCCGACCATCGCCTCGTGGTCATAGCGCACATAGGTGCCCTCCCACGGCTCGGTCCCCTCCGGGATCCACCACAGCCGGAACAACCCGATCACGTGGTCGACCCGCAGCCCACCAGCGTCCCGCAGGACGGCCCGGATCATGTCCCTGTATGGCGCGTAGCCGAGCTCGGCGAGCTTGTCCGGCCGCCAGGGGGGCTGGGACCAGTTCTGGCCCAGCTGGTTGTACTGGTCCGCCGGCGCCCCGACGGTCACGTCGCGCGCCAGCGCGTCACCGAGCGCCCAGGTGTCGGCGCCGTGCGGGTGCACGCCGACGGCCAGGTCATGCATCACCCCGAGCCGCATCCCGGTCTCGAGCACCTCACGCTGCACTGCGGCCAGCTGCTCGGCCAGGATCCACTGCAGCCAGCAGTGGAACTCGACC
The DNA here is from genome assembly GCF_023923205.1 of Ornithinimicrobium cryptoxanthini. Taxonomy (NCBI): domain Bacteria; kingdom Bacillati; phylum Actinomycetota; class Actinomycetes; order Micrococcales; family Ornithinimicrobiaceae; genus Ornithinimicrobium; species Ornithinimicrobium cryptoxanthini. The sequence continues at coordinate 2,744,834 of NZ_CP099490.1, forward strand.
TCCTGGGCGTGCTTCTCGCGGAGCGCGTCCACGGCCGGGCCGGCGGCGTCCTGCAGCTCGGCCGGCCACTGCCGCCAGTCCGGCCCGTGGATGCCAAAGAGAGTGGCCCACGTCGCATAGTCGACCAGCCCCTGGCCCTCCCGCTCGACGAACGCGTGGAAGGCCCGCTCGCGCCGCAGCGACCGGCCCTGACGGAAGACCATCCGCAGCGCCGACTCCTTGGCCGCCCAGACCGCGTCACGCTCCAGAAAGTCCAGATCCAGATAGCGCTGGGCGTCGTCGGCGTGCCACTCCACCAGCTGGCGCTCGGCGGCCGACATGTAGGCCACCTCGGGCAGGTCCTCGACCCGGATGTAGATCGGGTTGACGAAGCGCCGCGTCGTCGGCAGATAGGGCGAGGGCTCCATCGGCGGTGTCGGCTCGGCAGCGTGCAGCGGGTTCACCAGCACGAAGTCGGCACCGTGACCCGCGGCCCAGGCCCCGAGGTCGGCCAGGTCCGCCAGGTCCCCGGTCCCCCACGACTGGCTCGAGCGCATGGCATAGAGCTGGGTCATCACGCCCCACGCCTGACTGCCGTCCCTGGTCAGGAAGTCCGGCAGCTCCAGCTTGGCCGGGGCGACGACGAGCGGCATGGAGTGGCTCTCGCCCCCGTTGCCCTGCCCGCCCAGCACGACCTCGACGCGGTGCCAGCCCAGCGGCAGCGACTCTGGCAGCAGCACGGTCGCCTCGCTGATCTTGACGCCGTCCACGTCCCTGTTGACCGCGCCCTTGTCGTGGGCCAGCTCCAGCTCGCCGTCGTCCTCGATGTGCACCCGCGCGGTGAACTCACGGCCCGCCGGCACGTGCACCGCCAGCTTGTGGCGCCGCCCGGCGCGGACCACGGTCACCGGCGGGAGCACCCGACGCCACGCGGCGTCATGGCGCGCGACCAGGCTCTCGGCGACCTGCTCCTCATCGGCGGCAGGCACACCCAGGGCGCCCAGGACCGTGCGGATCGTCGTCTCCGCCACTGTGCGGTGGTTGCCCTGCCAGTCCCAGAACTCCGTGGCCACCCCGTGCCCGGTCGCGAGCTCGATCAGGGGTTGGGGAAGGGCGGATGTCACGGGTGGGGCCTCTCGGTCGGGACGAAAAGGTTGCGGTGTTGCCCGGCCAGTCTGCCAGTCACCGTGCGGCACTGGGCCACAATGCGAGTATGCCGTTTAGCACCTGGTCCGAATTCGGCGCCTGGCTCCTCGGGGCGCCCGTGCTGGTGCTGGTCACCATCGTCATGGCGGTGATCGCCCGGTGGTTGGCGCACCGCGCCATCAAGGGCGTCGTCGACAACGCGGTCGAGCGCGCCGAGCAGAACAGGACCAGCAGTGCTGAGCGCCTGCTCGGCGTGGACGCCGAACGACGCCGTCAGCGCGCCCTCACCATGGGGTCGCTGCTGCGCAGTGTCGCGACCTTCGTGATCGCGACGATCGCCATCCTCACCGTCATGTCCTTGATCGGGCTGCCCCTGGGCCCGCTGCTGGCCAGCGCCGGGGTCGGTGGGGTCGCCCTCGGTTTTGGTGCGCAGTCGCTGGTGAAGGACTTCCTGTCCGGCATCTTCATGATCGTCGAGGATCAGTATGGCGTGGGCGACCGGATCGACACCGGCGAGGCTGTCGGCACGGTCGAGGAGGTCACCCTGCGCGTCACCCGCCTGCGTGATGCCAGCGGTGTCGTGTGGTTCGTGCGCAACGGCGAGATCGTGCGGATCGGCAACCAGAGCCAGGGCTGGGCGATGGCCACGATCGACCTGCAGGTTGCGGCCACCGAGGACCCGGCACGGGTGATCCCGGTCGTCGAGCGCGTGGTCGCAGAGGTCTATGCCGACCCGGCCTGGGCGCCGAAGTTCGTCGAGGAGCCGTCGGTGGCCGGCATCGAGTCGGTCGCCTCGGGCGCCATGACGATCCGCGTCTTCGCCAAGTGTCTCCCCGGTGAGCAGTGGGGCGTGCCGCGGCGCATCCGTGAGCGGGCCAAGGCGGCGTTCGACGCCGAGAAGATCAGGATGCCACCGGTGCCCTACACGGCCACCGAGCACTAACCATCCTAAAGAACTCTTGCGCAAGGGTTCTTTAGGATGGATTATGGTGCCGTGCCGTCCACCCCACCGATCAGTGACCCCGAGCGGATCCGCGCGCTCGCCCACCCCGTGCGCCTCGAGCTCCTGGACCTCCTGGGCGACGTCGAGGACGCCACGGCGACCGAGTGCGCCGAGCACACCGGCGAGTCCGTTGCCAGCTGCTCCTTCCACCTGCGCCAGCTCGCGCGCTACGGCTATATCGAGCGGGCGCAGTCGCGCGGGCGCGAGAAGCCCTGGCGCATCGTCAAGGGCGGCTACGACCTGCGGCCCCGGCAGGACCTGCCTGGGTCGACCACCGCGGTCGCCGAGGTCGCCGCGCTGCACATGCTGCGCGAGACCGAGCGCGTGCACCGCTATCTCGGCCAGCTCGACCGTGAGTCCTCGGCCTGGGTCAAGGCGGCGACTGTCACCTCGTCGTCCTTCTGGGCGACCGCAGACGAGGCCGCGCAGCTCTCGGAGGAGCTGCGGGCCCTGACCGAGCGCTTCGCGGGTCGCTCGGAGGACCCGTCGCTGCGGCCGGACGGGACCCGCCAGGTCCGCCTCTTCGGCACCGTCAACCCCGACCCCGCCTCCCAGGCTCCGGCCCACGCCACAGGGGACCAGCAGTGACCACCAGGACGCACCGCCGCACCCGCGGCCCGCTCGCCCTGCAGAGTCCCGGTTTCCGCCGCCTGACCTCCGCCTGGGTCTTCACCAACATCGCCGACAGCGCGCTCTACCTGATGCTCGCTGTGTGGGTGAAGGACCTGACCGGCTCTGACAGCGCTGCCGGCGTCGTCTTCGCGATGCTCGGCGTGCCCGCCCTGCTCGCGCCCTTCCTCGGCCAGGTCGCCGACCGGGTGTCGCGCAAGTGGTTGCTCGTGCTCGCCAACCTCGCGGTGGCCGTCGTGGTCTGCACGATCCTGCTGGTCGACTCCGCCGCGGGGCTGTCGTGGATCTATGCCGTCGTGCTGGTCTATGCCACCGTCGCCTACCTGACCGCCGCGGCACAGACCGGCCTGGTCCGCGACCTGCTGCCCGACGAGCACCTCGCCTCCGGCAACGGCCTGCTCTCCAGCGTCGACCAGTCGCTGCGGCTGGTCTCCCCACTGGTGGGCACGGCACTGTATGCCGTGTGGGGGCCGCACGCGGTCGTCATACTCACTGCCGTTGCCTTCCTGGTCGCAGCCGGGCTGCTGGCCACGGTCAAGGTCCTGGAGTCACCCCCGGAGACAGCCGAGGAGCGCGGCAGCTACTGGACCGAGCTGACCGCCGGCTTCCGCCACCTGGCCGCCAACCCCGTCCTGTCGCGGCTGACCCTCGTGATCGCGATCACCTTCGGGGCGACCGGGTTGGTCAACGTGGCGGTCTTCCCGATCATCGAGCAGGGGCTCGGGCTGCCCACCGAGGCGCTCGGACCGCTGGTCGCCGTGCAGGGCATCGGAGCCGTCATCGCCGGGCTGACCGCCGCTGCGGTGATCAACCGTCGCGGCGAGGTCTGGACCTTTGGCGCGGGCGTGCTCATCCTGGCCATCGGGCTCATCCCCGGAGTCACGACGAGCCTGGTGGCTGTCGGCGCGGGGCTGGCCGCCATCGGCTTCGGCGTCACCTGGTCGGTCATCTCCTTCATCACGCTGCGCCAGCGCCTGACCCCGGCCCGCCTGCAGGGTCGCACCGGGGCGGCCACGGCCATCGCGATCAACCTGCCGCAGACGGTGCTGACGTTCCTGGCCGCGGCGATCATCGGGACCATCGACTACCGGCTGCTGATCATCGTCACGGCTGTCGCAGCGCTGGCCTCTCTGTTGCTCATGCCGCGCGGCTCGACCGTCTCGCAGACGGCGCCCGGGGCGGACGCAACTCCCTAGCATGCTTCATGTCGAAACAGGCCCGACCCGTTCGTCATCACGGTGTCAGACCGCTCACTGAAAGGACCTGCCATGACCGATTACGTCGTCATGTTTCCCGTCGACAACGAGGCCGACTGGCAGGCCGGCACCGAGGCAGATCACCAGGCCACCTACGACACCGACGCCGAGTTCGCGGCGCTCCTTCGGGCGTGCGGCGGCGCGGTGACCAGCGGCGCCGGGCTCACCCACAGCAGCCAGGCGCGCACCCTCACGCGCGGAGCGCAGCAGACCGTGCAGGTCACCGACGGACCGTTCGCTGAGTCCGTTGAGCAGATCTCGGGCTTCTATCTCGTCACGTGTGAGGACTACGACGCGCTTACCGAGGCTGCGCAGGTGCTCACCCGCGCCCATCCCGTCGTGGAGATCCGCCCGGTCGAGTCGTCCTGAGGCGGCCAGACGCCGCAGGAACAGAAAGACGTATCGCCTTCATCTCAGGAGCGGATGCCGCTCCCCCTCCACCCGGCTGAGAGACTGGTGGGGTGAGCCAGCCAGAACTTGAGCAGACCTACTATGACCGCGTCGGGGGGCACGAGACCTTCGTCAAGCTCGTGCACGAGTTCTATCTCGGTGTCGCCCAGGACGAACCGCTGCGCGAGCTCTATCCCGAGGAGGACCTCGGCCCGGCCGAGGACCGCCTGCGGCTCTTCCTCGAGCAGTACTGGGGCGGCCCCAAGACCTACTCCGAGACACGCGGCCACCCGCGGCTGCGGATGCGACACGTGGACTACAGGGTGACCCCGACCCAGCGCGACCGCTGGCTCAAGCACATGTTTGCCGCGATCGACACCCTCGACCTGGCCCCGATGGACGACGAGTTGATGCGCGGCTACATGTCGCATGCGGCGAACTTCATGATCAACGCCGAGGACGACTGAGGTCTCGCATGCCGAGGGGCCGGTCGGATTTCACTAGAGTGCGGCCGGTGGAGCAGCACACCGACCGTGACCGCACCGACCTGAGGTTCAGGCGGGCCGGACGCGAGGACACCGCGGCGGCGCAGGCCGCCTACCAGCAGATCATCGAGCATCTGGGTGCGACGGTTGACTACCCCCACTGGCACTCGGAGAACCACCCGAGCCCTGCCGAGGTCGAGCAGTGGGTCGAGGCCGGTGACCTCTACCTCGCCCTCGCCCCGGTCGATGCCGACGACGAGCAGATCGCGGGGGCGATGGTCCTCGACCACCACGCGCCTGCGGCCTACCAGGACGCGTCGTGGGCGATCGAGGCCGCTTCCGAACGGGTGCTGGTGGTCCATGCCCTGGGCGTCCATCCGGGCTTCCTCCGCCAAGGGGTGGCCCGGTTCCTCGTCCACGCCTCGCTAGAGGTGGCGCGGCAGAAGGGGTGCCGGGCGGTCCGTCTGGACACCTATGTCGAGAACCTGCCGGCCCGGCGCCTCTATGCCAGCCAGGGGTTCGACGACCTGGGCATTCACACGCTGCACTATGACGGCACCGACCTGACCCAGTTCCACCTCTTCGAACGCGTGCTCTGACCTGACTCCGGCCGCTGCGGCATGGTTATCCACAGGGCCGGATCCGGCCGTGGAGAATTCGTGCCAGGGTCACCGCCAGCAGAGCAGCGAGAGGGCGCAACGTGGTCCCCGTGGACGACTACTGCCCGAATGTGCACACAGGAGGCGTACAGTGCGGACTATGTCCGAGACACCTGGTCGCAAGGCGGCCCGCCTGGCGATGCGACTCACCCCAGAGCAGGACGCGCTGATCCGGGAGGCTGCCGCCACGACCGGTCAATCACTGACCGAGTTCGTCACCACGGCAGCCGTCGCGCGCGCCCAGGACAGCCTGGCTGACCGGCGGATGTTCCGTCTCAGCGACGAAGCATGGGCAGAGTTCTCTGCACTCCTAGACCGCCCTGGGCAGCGCGTTCCATCGTTGGCCGCCCTGCTCGACGAGCAGGCTCCGTGGGACAAGGACTGAGTGACACCGCTGCAGCCTCGCCCGATCCGGGCCAGAGACGACTGCACGGCGTTCGAGTCTGGTGAGCCGTCGCTCGACGGCTACCTGAGGGACCGAGCCCTGAGCAACCACCTCGCGGATCTGGCCCGGTGCTATGTCTGCACCGAGGTGGCCAGCAACAGGGTGCTTGGTTACTACACCCTGTCGGCCGTGGCGGTGTCGCGCAGCGCCCTTCCCGGAAGGGCCCGTCGCAACGCTCCCGATCCGGTCCCCGCAGTGCTGCTCGGTCGTCTCGCAGTCGACAGGATGGCTCAGGGCAGCGGGCTCGGACGCCTGCTCGTCCGCGATGCCATCGTGTCGACTCTGGCCGCGGCTGACCGCATCGGCGTGCGGGCGCTGCTCGTCCACGCGCTTCACGAGCGCGCTGCCAGCTTCTACGGCGGCCTCGGGTTCGCGACGTCGCCGACCGATCCACTGCACCTCTACGTGTTGCTCGCCGACGTGCGCAGGTCCCTGCCCGGCTGAGTCCGCAGGGTTATCCACAGAGCCGGATCCGGGTGTCGGTCCTTCGTGGCACCGTGGAGTCCGCATCGTCAGGGAGGAGACTTGTATGTCGGCAGCGACAGCCGGTGGGCACCGCACCGGAGACCCGGGGACCCGTTTCGACCAGTTGCTTGAGCAGGTGTGGGACAGGGGATGGGAGCCGCTCGACCTGCACCGACTCCTGGTGCGTGACGGTGATCCCGTCGCGACGAGCCTTCTGGGTGACCTGGTGGCGGCAAACCTGGCGCGCTACTCAGCCGTCACGGTCGAGGACCGGTGGCACACCCAGGTGGAGGAGATCGGTGCGTCGGTGTGGTGGGGCCCTGCGGACGATCCCGTGGCAGCCCGGGCCGACCGCGCCAAGGGCGGCTGGGCCGCGGTCAGCAAGGCCGGCATCCGGCTGGAGCGGACCATGCTGTTGCTGCCGCAGATCGAGCGGCTCAGCGCCCGACCGGGGAGCGCCCGGCCTCACTCGGCTCCAGGACCAGACGTCGACCAACGCCTGCTCACGAAGGTCAGGATGATGCTGGCGAAGGCAGAGGCCACCACCTTTCCCGCGGAGGCCGAGACGTTCACCGCGGCGGCACAAAAGCTCATGTCCCGCCACAGCATCGACCGGGCCATGCTCGACCAGAGCTCCGGGAGGGGCGACGGTGCCACGGCGATCCGCCTCGGCGTGGACCGCCCCTACGAGTCGGCGCGCTTCCAGCTCATCTCCACGATCGCGCGAGCCAACCGCTGCACGGCTGTGTGGCAGAAGGGGTTGGGCTTCAGCACTGTCGTCGGGTTCCCCACCGACCTGAGGGCCGTGGAGCTGCTGTTCACCTCCCTGATGGTCCAGGCAACGGCTGCCATGACGGCACAGGGGTCGCGGGAGGACTGGTCCGGGCGCAGCCGCACCCGCTCGTTCCGCAACAGCTTCCTGACCGCCTATGCCGTGCGGATCGGCGAGCGCCTGGACGCTGCGGCCCGCGAGGCACAGGTCGAGAGTGAGAGCCAGTGGGGCGACGACCCGGGACCGAGCGGCCCGGGCGGGGAGGGTCGCTCGGACCGCACGGCGCTGGTGCGAGTGCTCGCCCAGCGTGACCAAGAGGTGGAAGACGCCGTCGCACAACGATTCCCACGTCTGCGACACACCCGGAGCAGGGCCACCTTCGACGAGGAGGGGTGGTCCTCTGGGACGTCCGCCGCCGACCGTGCCGACCTGGGGGCGCCAGGCCGACTCGGCAGGACCGGCAACTAGTCGCGGGGGCCGGCTGCCTGCCGGGCCGCGAGTCCCTCGATCAGCAGCTCCAAGCCGAACTCATACTCCGTGTCCACGCCCGACTCATCCTCGAGCACCGGTCCACCGGCGTAGTTGCCGGCCAGGAAGAAGGGCGCCGCATAGGGCAGGCGCTCTGCCGTGATCACCTCACCGAGCTCAGCCATCGCGTCCGGCCCGAACTCCAGGTCCTCCTGGTCGGCGAGGTCACGCTCCAGGTTGGAGAAGCTGGCGACGTAGGAACTGATGACCAGGACGAGGCTGATGATCTCCTGCTCGCTCAGTTCCAGCGCGCGCACCGCCTCCATCCCACGGTCAACGACCTCCATCGTTCCCGGGAGGAGAACCGACACCGGCCCTCGCTGGACCTCGAGCAGCCAGGGATGCTGTCGATACATGCTCTGGAGCTCTGCGACCCAGGTGCGCAGGTTCTCCCTCCAGTCGTCCCCGCTCTTCCTCCGCGGTGGCAGGAGCCAGTCCGCACCGCTCATGAGCAGGAGCAGTTCCTCCTTGTTCGCGACATACCGATACAGGGACATCGTGGTGAAGCCCAGGGACTCGGCCACGCGCTGCATGGTCACCGCACCCAGCCCGTGCTCATCGGCGATCTCGATGGCCTGTTTCACGATCTTCTCGTGGCTGAGCCCGCGGCTGGGACCGCGCTGCGGCGCCGCGTGCGCCCCCCACGCAATGGCCACCACTCGCGGCACACCACTATCCGTCATCTCACCAGCCATGAGATCAGTCTAGTCAATTAACTGTGTACGTCACACGCTGTGTATGTCATACTCTGTTTATGTCATACACACCTGATGCTGTCACAGACACTTTCACTGATGAGACCGTGATCGAGGTGTCCGGGCTGCGCAAGGGCTACGGCGGCCACGAGGTGCTGCGAGACCTGGACCTGTCGCTCGGGCCCGGCGTGCACGCGCTGCTCGGGCCGAACGGAGCTGGCAAGACCACCCTCGTCAACATCCTGACCACCCTGGTCCCCCACGACGAGGGGACCGTCAAGGTGCTGGGCATGGACACGCGCACCGACGCCCACCGCATCCGGCACCGGATCAGCGCCACGGGCCAGTTCGCCGCCGTGGACGAGATCCTGACGGGGCGCGAGAACCTGGTGATGATGGCCCGCCTGCTGGGGTTGCGGCCCCGGGCGGCGCGCCGCCGGGCAGGGGAACTGCTCGACCGCTTCGATCTGGGGCAGGCTGCCGGTCGCGCGACACGCACCTACTCCGGCGGCATGCGGCGGCGCCTCGACCTGGCGGTCAGCCTGATCTGGCCGCCGCAGGCGCTCTTCCTGGACGAGCCGACGACCGGCCTGGACACCCGCAGCCGCCTCACCCTGTGGGAGCAGATCCGGACCCTGGCTGCCGAGGGCACCAACGTCTCCCTCACCACGCAGTATCTCGAGGAGGCCGATCAGCTGGCTGACCAGATCGCCGTGCTCGACGGCGGCCGGATCGTGGCCAACGGCACCGCTGCCCACCTCAAGGGGCTGGTCGGCAGCGACGTGGTCCGGGCGCTGGACGCCACCGGCGCCGTGGTGCGTGAGGAGACCACCGACGGCACGGCCGCCGACCTGGCCAGGGTCACTGCGGCGCTGGCCGCGAACGACCCGACCTGGCGGGTGGAGCTGCACCGGCCGACCCTCGACGACGCCTTCCTGCAACTTACCGACCACGCCGCCACTGAGGCGGCCGACCCCACCGACAGCGCCACTGACGAGCACGACCTGATCCTGGAGGCCACCCGATGACCACCCGGGCTCCGGCACCCAGCCGGGGGTCCGGCATACTCACCGCCTCTGCCGTCTTCGTCGGCCGGGCCGCCCGGCACAGCCTGCGCGACGTCGAGTCGATGCTGATGGCGGTCATCCTGCCGGTGATGCTGATGCTGATGTTCACCTACGTCTTCGGTGGGGCGATCGCTCCGGACGGCGGCTATTTGGACTATGTCGTCCCCGGCATCGTCCTGACCTGCGCCGGGTTCGGGGCCGCCTCGACCGCGGTCGGTGTCGCACAGGACATCACCACGGGCACGATCAACCGGTTGCGGACCATGCCGGTGTCCAGCGCGACCGTCCTGGTCGGGCACGTCGTGGCGAGCCTGCTCCGCAACCTGTTCGCCACCGGCGTCGTCCTGTTGGTCGCGGTCCTGATCGGCTTCCGTCCCGACGCCGGGCCGCTGGACTGGCTGGGCGCGGTCGGTCTGCTGGCGCTCTACATCCTGGCGATCACGACGGTCTTCGCGATGCTCGGTCTGGTCGCCCACTCCCCCGAGGCGGCCAACGGCTATGGCTTCGTGCTGCTCTTCCTGCCCTATGTCTCCAGTGCGTTCGTGCCGGTCGAGACGATGCCGGGCTGGATGCAGGGCTTTGCGGCCAACCAACCGATCACTCCGGTCATCGAGGCGACCCGTGCGCTCTTTGCCGGCGCCTCGCCAGGGTCGAACGCACTGGTCGCGATCGTCTGGTGCGTCGGCATCATCGCGTTCGCGGCGGCGCTGACGGCCTACCTGTTCCCCCGCCGCGTGGCGCGCTGAGCCGTATGCCGAGGGGCAGGGCCGCGGATTTCGCCGGGGGTCGCGGGTCACCCACAATGGTGACCCGTGACCACTCCCGCGACGCACCCGCACCACCCCGCCGAGTCCCACGATGCGCCCTGGTGGCGCCATGCGGTGATCTATCAGGTCTATCCGCGCTCGTGGGCGGACGGCAACGGCGACGGGATCGGCGACCTACCGGGCATCACCAGCCGTCTGCCCTACCTGGCCGACCTCGGCGTGGACGCGGTCTGGCTGTCGCCGTTCTATGTCTCGCCGATGAACGACGCGGGCTACGACGTGGCCGACTACCGCGACATCGACCCCCTGTTCGGCACGCTGGACGATGCCGACGCGCTGATCGCGCAGGCTCACGAGCTCGGCATCCGCGTGATCGTCGACCTCGTGCCCAACCACACCTCAAGCCAGCACGAGTGGTTTCAGGCAGCACTGGCCACCGCACCCGGGTCGCCCGAGCGGGACCGCTACATGTTCGCCGAGGGCAAGGGGGCCGACGGCTCCCAGCCGCCCAACAACTGGCAGTCCGTCTTCGGCGGTCCGGCCTGGACGAGGTTGGAGGGTGCTGACGGGACACCGGGGCAGTGGTACCTGCACCTGTTCGACTCCACGCAGCCCGACCTCAACTGGGAGAACCCCCAGGTGCGGGAGATGTTCACCGACGTGCTGGCGTTCTGGCTCGACCGCGGCGTCGACGGTTTCCGCGTCGACGTCGCCCACGGGTTGATCAAGGCTGACGGCCTGCCGGACTGGCACGAGCGCACCGGGATGCTCGGCAGCCACGAGGAGGAGCACCGCACCGAGGGTGCACAGCCCGCGCGTGCACCGATGTGGGACCAGGACGGCGTCCACGAGATCTATCGCGAGTGGCGCCAGGTGCTGGAGGGCTACAACCCCGAGGGCGATCCCGCCAAAGACCGCATCCTCGTCGCCGAGGCCTGGGTGGAACCGGTCGAGCGGGCGGTGGCCTATGTGCGCCCCGACGAGATGCACCAGGCCTTCAACTTCGGCTTCCTGGAGTGCGCCTGGCGCGCCGAGGACCTCCACCAGGTGGTCACCGACTCCCTCGACGCCGCCGACCTGGTCGGGGCACCGAGCACGTGGGTGCTGTCCAACCACGACGTCGTCCGGCACGCGAGCCGGCTCGGCCTGGAGGTCGGTGTCACGCGCCCCAACGGGATCGGTGTGGGTGATGTGCAGCCCAACAACGCCCTGGGGATGCGTCGGGCGCGGGCCGCGACGGTGCTGATGCTGGCCCTGCCCGGCTCGGCCTACATCTATCAGGGCGAGGAGCTCGGCCTGCCCGACCACACGGCCCTGCCCGACGAGGTCCGTCAGGACCCGACCTGGGAGCGCTCCGGTCACACCGAGCGCGGTCGGGACGGCTGCCGGGTGCCGATGCCCTGGGAAGCCGGCCAGCCGACATACGGCTTCGGACCTGGCCACCAGAGCTGGCTGCCGCAGCCGGAGATCTATGGCCCGCTGGCGGTCGACCGCCAGCAGGGCGTGGCCGGCTCCTCGCTGGAGCTCTATCGCACCCTGCTGGCCACCCGGCGCGAGCTGGACCTCGGCGTGGGCGAGCTGGTGTGGGACGACGGGTTCGGCCCGGACGTCGTGGCGTTCCGCACGACCGACCAGGCCGGCGTCGGCGTGCACGTCATCGCCAACCTCGGCGCGGAGCCCGTGGCCCTGCCGACCGGTGCCGAGGTCGTGCTGAGCAGCGCCGCACTCGTCGGCGGTGAGCTCCCGACAGACACCACCGTCTGGCTGCGGGTGGGCTGACCCGCGGACCGCTAGGAGGTCTCGGGGGACCCGTCGGGCTCGCGGACGGCCGTCACCTGCACCCGCTCGATGCGCATGCCGTCCACGGCGAGCACCTCAAAACGCAGGCCGCTGGTCTCGATGACGTCGCCGGCCTCGGCGAGGCGGCCAAGACGCTCCAGCACCAGACCGGCGGCGGTGTCGTAGTTCTCGTTCTGCAGGGCGGCACCGGTCAGCTCCTCGAGCTCCTCGATGTTCAGACCACCGTCGACGGTGAGCGACTCCCCCACCGTCAGCGTGGCGTCCTCGGGGTCGGTGCGGGAGTCGTACTCGTCATAGATCTCCCCCACCAGCTCCTCCACCAGGTCCTCCATGGTGACGATCCCGTCGGTCCCGCCGTATTCGTCGACGACCAGGGCGATCTGCTGCTTCTCGCTGCGCAGCCGGTTCAGGGCGGGCATCACGTGCAGGCTCCCCGGCAGGGGCACGATGGGTCGGGTGATGTCCGAGATCCGGCTGACCTGCCACCGGTCGAGGGGCACCTCGAGCACGTCGCGGATGTGCACGAAACCCAGGATGTCGTCGACGGAGCGGCCGGTCACCGGGAAACGGGAGTGCGAGGAGCCAACGATCAGCCCATGGACCTCTTCCACGGTCGCGTCCCCGTTGAGGAACTGCACCGCAGTGCGGGGAGTCATCACGACGTCGAGGTTGCGCTCGTGCACCCGGAAGACGTCGGTGAGGATGCGGCGGCTGTAGGGACGCAGGCCCTGGTGCCCCTCGATGATGTCGCGGACCTCCTCGGTGGACATCTCCTCGGCGGAGGCGTTCGGGTCGCCGCCCAGCAGGCGCACCACCACGTTGGTGGACACCGACAGCAGCCAGATCACGGGACGGACCAGCTTGGCGAAGAGGTTCAGCGGGGGCCCCAGGATCTTGGTGAACGAGACCGATCGCTGCATCGCCAGGCGCTTGGGCACCAACTCCCCGAAGACGAGCGAGAGATAGGCGATCAGCAGGGTCATCGCCAGCAGCGCCACGGTGTCCGCGATCCCGTCCGGCACCCCCCATCTCATCAGCACCGGCACCAGGTCAGGGGCGATGGTCGAACCGCCGTATGCCGAGGAGAAGAACCCTGCGACCGTCACCCCGATCTGGACCGCGGAGAGGAACTGGTTGGGGTTGCGGACGAGGGCGCCGATGCGCTGGCCCCGCTCGCCACTCGCCTCGATCTTGCGCACCTGCGAGTCGCGCAGCGTGACGATGGCCATCTCGGTGCCGGCGAAGACACCGCCGATCAGCACGAAGAGCATGACCAGGAGCAGGTTCACGACTGTCTGGGAGTCCACGCACCTGACGCTACCGTCCGCAGGGTGGGCGATCCTGGAAATCCTCCGTCCTGGCCCGGTCGGTCCCCATCGGCTGGACGATCTCTCCTGCTCAGGCCGGTTACGCTTGGCCCATGACCCGCGACGATGCCTCCCAGGTGGGCCCCGCGAGCACCGATCCCGAGGGCCCCCGCGGCGACGGCAGAGTGGCTGGGGGACCACTGATCGCGGTGCCCGGCCATGCGAGTGCTGCGGCGCCCGACGGCGCGACCGAGTCCGACCAGATGCCCTTCGAGCGACGAGCCGCCACCGATGCGGAGGCCCGAGCCCTCGCCTCGGGACTGCGTCTGCGGATCCTGCGACTCACGCTCGATGAGGCGCTCACCAACAAGGAGATCGCCGACGCCCTGGACCGCAACCCCGCCTCGGTGCTCCACCACGTCCGCACCCTGGTCGACAACGGCTTCCTGCGCGCCGAGGATCCACGGCGCGGCACCCGCGGCGCACGAGAGATCCCCTACCGCTCGACGGGCAAGGCCTGGAACATGGACACCCAGGGCGTGACGGCGGGACCGATCGTGGAGGCGTTTCTCTCCGAGATCGGCGACGTGCCCCCTCACCTGCGAGAGCTGTCCCGCATGCGCGTCAACGGTTCGGACCTGCCGGAGTTCCGCAAGCGCCTTTATGACCTGCTGCTGGAGTTCTATCGACGTCCCCACGACGCGGAGTCGGCGCCGCACTCGATCTTCGTCGCGATCCACCCCGACACGTCGACCCCGCGGCGGCACTCCTAAAAATCGCGAGAGGTCGAGCCTGCTCGTGATGTCGCCGATGCCGGTGTCGGCGGATCCGCGCACTCGGCCCCGAAGTTATCCACAGGCGAGGAACGCGAGGGTTACGGATCCTGCCACGATCGGCCCATGACGGATGAGGCACTGGTGGGGAACGTCGTCGCCTGGGCGGGTCGCAAGCAGCGTGCGGTGGACGCTGCAGTCCTGGAGTCGGTGCTGCGGGCACGAGGGCCGGGAGCGGGCGTGGGGAGGTGGCCGCCTGGGTCCGTCGTGGACCTCCTCCTCGTGCGCTGGCCGAAGAGCCAGGAGGAACTGCCGGAACAGGAGACCCTGGCTTCCACACTCGAGACGTTCTGGAGGTTCCTTCGCGCCACGGGACTGATGGCGCACGGCTCGGCGGAGCCGAAGGCCCTCCTGCGGGAGTTCGGCCGGGCCGCCGTCCGGTTGTGGGTGCCTGGAAGTCCTGAGCAGGCTGTTTCGGAAGACCTGGCCTGGTTCAGCCCGTCCTCACCGGCGAAGACTGCAACCGCGATCCGCCGGTCGGTCTTCATCCTGAAGTGCCTCTGGCTGGCGGACTGGGTCGGCGAGGGCGTGGCGACGTCGGACCGGGGGTTCCCACCCGTCGGCACGCTCCACGACGTCGTCGACTATGACGTGGTCGAGCCGGACCTGATGTGGCTCGCCTGCGTGCGCGGAGGCCTCATCGAGGTCACCGCCGGACGAGCAGTGCAGGTCTGCGGCCGTCCCCACTCGGACGAGGAGTGGGTCCACCTCGGCCTGCAGCTCGTGGTGAGCCTCCTGCTCTGCCTTGACCTCGACAACCGTGACCCAGCGCTCTACGCGCTGGCCGGTCTGTGGCACCCGGGCTTCAACGGCTGGGAGGAGGACGAACTCGCAGAAGGGTGGTGGCGCTCGGAGCACAACCGGGCCGGTCACCGCGCGCAGAGTGGCGATCGGGAGAGATCCGCCGACGCGGCATACGGCGCGCTCATCCTGCTCGAGGAACTCGGCGTGCTCGATGAGCCTGCCGGCGGCGGTCGGCGGTTCGCGCCGACGGCACTCGGCCACGACGTGGCCCTCGCTGTCATGCACCTCGGCCTTCAGGGAGCGTTCCTGGAGGACACTGCCTGACCCGCTCGTGCCGCAGAGCGCTTGGCACGGTCTCATGTCATGCATGCAAACACATGCATAATGTATGGATGGGAGTGCTGATGCAGATCCGCGATGTCGACGAGGCGGTCCGGGACACCCTCAAAGCTCGCGCGGCCACGGAAGGCGTCTCGCTCAACACCTACCTGCGGACCTTGCTGTCCCAGGCTGCTGCGACGCCGACCCGTCAGGAGGTGTTCGACCGCATCGCGAGTCGCGCGGAGCGGTCCGACGCGTCGTCGGTCGATCTCGTCCGTCAGCTCCGCGACGCGACTTCTCCCCGTGACACGACCTCGCCCCGCGAGCCGTGAGCGTCGTCGTCGACTCGTCAGTGCTCGTCGACCTCCTGACAGGCGCCGCTCAGCCAAGCCTGCTCGGTGACGCCTTCGAGCAGGAGTGGCACGTGCCGGCGCATCTCGACGCTGAGGTCGTGCATGCCCTCAGGGGCCTCGTGCTGGGGGCTCATATCTCGGCGGCTCGGGCGCAGGACGCTCTGACCGACCTGCACGAGCTCCGGCTGCGCAGGTGGCCCCTTGAGCTCCCCCTCGCCCGTCGCTGCCTCGAGCTGGCGCACAACGTCTCCGCCTACGACGCGGCCTTCCTGACCCTGGCCGAGGTGCTGGACTGCCCCATGCTGACCAGGGACGCGAGGCTGGCCCGCGCTGCCGACGGTCTTAGCGGCGCGCAGATCCGGGTGGTGTGACGACGCCTTGGCCTCGCTCCGAACCACTCCACAAGTGATTAGCGGGTGAGGATGTGGCCGACGGGGGTGCTGGCGCGGGTCCAGGGGCCGGCGCGGAAGACGTTGACCTGCTCCCCCGGCCGGGCAAAGCCCAGGCCGTAGGCCGCCAGCCCGACTCCCGCTGGCAGGCCGCCTGCCGCCGGGCGGCCCCACACGCGCTCTCGCAGCGCCCCGACCGCGAGCGCGCCAGACCCCTCTGGGGCGCCCTGCGCGATCTCGGCGATGCCGTCCTTGGCGACAGACAGCAGCTCGTCCGCGTCGACCTGGCCTAGGGGCTCCCACCCGGAGCGGGCCGGGGTCAGCGCCGTCCAGGGCTCGCTGACCACCATCGGCGGCACCGACAGCAGGGTGCTGGTGTCACCCGTGCTGGCCCGGCGCGCCATCCGGTCGCTGATCGCGGACAGGGGCACCGTCGCATCCAGGGTCTGCGCACCACGCAGCGCGATCAGCGGCATCGTCCGCAGCCCCAGGACGACCCCCGAGCCGACCAGTCCGCGTCCGGGCAGGACACACACCCATGCGGCGAGGACGCCGCCGTTGGTCTGCAGCCGCACCGAGCCCTGGTCCATCAGGGACCGGGCCCGCCGCGCAAAGGTCGCCAGGTCCTGCAGGCTCTCGACGTCCGCGAACTCCAGGGTCACGCCCTCCTGCGCGTTCATCGGCGGTCCTTGTGGCTGCGCAGCGGCAGGGGGTCGCCCAGGACCACCTTCATGGCCGCCCGCTCATGCTCGGCGATCCGGCGCGGCCGCCCCTTGCTGAGCTCATAGGTGACCAGCGTCGACTCGGCCCGCGCGAAGGTGAGGTCACTGCCGCGCTGCCCCACGACATACGAGATGTCAAAGGCGGCACCGCTGATCCGCGAGCACCACAGCGTGACCAGCGCTGGCTCGTAGTTGAACGTCATCGGGGCCAGGTAGTCGATCTCGGTGCGGGCCACGAGCACCCCGTCCTCGAGCAGCGAGCGCTCCTGACCGAACCACTCGTGGAACGCATAGACCCGGGCCTCCTCCAGATAGCGGAGGTACTGCACGTTGTTGACGTGGCCGTAGGCGTCCATGTCGGACCAGCGGACGGCCACCTCGACCGTCGCGGCGTTCGGTGGCAGGGCGTGCGTGGTGGCAGGCATGGGGACATCCTCTCAGCAGCGCCGTGGACTAGAGTTCCGGCGTGACCCCGACCCCCGACGAAGCTATCGATGACCTCCTCGACGTCCTGGACCTGACCTTCGAGGGCAAGACCGAGGTGCGAGTCTCCTCCACCGAGGGTGTCGTCGAAGACCTGCGCGACACCGAGGGTGAGGTTTTCGTCGGCCGCAGCCAGCCGATGCCGACCGGTCGGGTCTTCGGCGGCCAGGTGCTGGCGCAGTGCGTCGTCGCCGCCGGGCGGACGGTGGACGTCGATGACGGGGACGGTCCGCGGTTCATCCACTCGCTGCACGGCTACTTCCTGCGCCCGGGCGACGCCAACCAGCCGATCCGTTTCCTGGTCGACCGGATGCGCGACGGGGGGTCCTTCTCGGCCCGCCGGGTCCACGCCGTCCAGGAGGGACGGATCCTGCTGTCGATGATCACCTCGTTCCAGGAGGAGTCCGAGGGGCTGGATCACCAGGTCACCATGCCGCAGGTGACGCCCGCGGAGCAGCTGCCGCCCGATGCCGAGGCGCTCTCCCAGATCGACCACCCGCTGGCGCGTCACGCCGCCAGCCGCGCCGTCGAGCTGCGGCACGTCGACGCGCAGCTCTTCCCCGGCAATGACATCGTGATCGGCGAGAGCCAGTCGGTGTGGCTGCGTGTGCCGCGCGCCCTGCCGGACGACCCGCTGCTGCACGCGGCGGTGCTGGCCTACGCCTCCGACTACAGCCTGCTCGAGCCCGTGCTGCGTCGGCACGGGCTGGTGTGGGGTGACCCGCGGCTGCGGATGGCGAGCCTGGACCACGCCATGTGGTTCCACCGCCCGGACGGACGGGTCGACAACTGGGTGCTCGCCACGCAGGTCTCCCCGTCCGCGCAGGCCGGCCGCGGCCTCGGGCTCGGTCACATGTTTGCCGCCGACGGCGCTTTGCTGGCCACGGTCGGCCAGGAGGGCATGGTCCGCGTCAAGCAGTAGGGAGCACCGCTTGCCTGGACTGGTCTCAGAGGTCGACGACCTGTTCCACGAGCTCGGCGACCAGGTCATAGGCGTGCGGGTCGGTGACGTTCGCCATCGCGAAATACACTGTGTCGGTGCCGATCTCGGCCAGGGCACCGAGCTTGTCCACCGCCTGGGCGACGCTGAGCGAGATCTCGCCCGTGCACATCGTCTCCCCACCGTCTCGGGTCAGCGCGAGCCGGGACAGCACGGTGTGCTCGATCTCCTGCGGGTCGCGACCGATGTCGGCACAGTGCCGGGCGAGCACGTCAAACTTGCCCCGCAGCACGCCCGGCCCCGAGTAGTCGAAGAGGTTGCACGCGTCGGCATACCGGGCGACCAGCCGCAACGTCTTGCGTTCCCCACCGCCACCGATCAGCACACGTGGTCGTCGCACGGGTTGCGGCGAGTTCAGGGGTCGTGCGAGGCGATAGTGCCTCCCGGCATACGGCGTCTCGTCACCGTCCCACATCTGCCCGATGATCTGCAGGGTCTCCTCGAGGCGCTCGAACCGCTCCGTCACCGGCGGATAGGCCACCCCGAGGCTGCGGTGCTCCTCCTCGAACCAGGCCGCGCCCAGGCCGAGCCAGGCCCGCCCACCGGACAGGACGTCCAGGGTGGTCACCGTCTTGGCGAGTATGCCGGGGTGCCGGTAGGTCACGCCCGTCACCAGCGCGCCGAGCTCGATCGAGGAGGTGAGCCCAGCGGCGAACCCCAGCGTGGTGTAGGCCTCCAGCATCTCCGCCTCCGGCGGCCCGAGCGCGGGGATCTGGAAGAAGTGGTCCATCACCCACAGGCTGCTCAGCCCTGCCTGTTCGGCATCACGCGCGATGCGCGTGAAGGTCGGCCCGATCGAGGCGGGCGCGTCCGGCCACGACCAGTGAGACACCTGCAGCCCGAGTTTCATCGCTCCAGTCTGCTCGATGGTGCCCGACGCCGGTCCGGTGACCCTGAGCGGACCGGTGTGGAGCGGACCGGTGTGGAGCGGAGCGGGGTGGATCGTCGGAGGAGTCGATATCGTCGTGCTGGCGACCGGTGCGGTCCAGATCGAGTCCCAGCCACAGTCACGCACGCAGGAGGAACGTTGATGTCGCTCCCCACCCACGGTGTCCACTCCGAGGTCGGCAAGCTCAACAAGGTGCTGGTCTGCCGTCCCGGGCTGAGCCACGAACGGCTCACCCCGAGCAACAGCGATGACCTGCTCTTCGACGACGTGCTCTGGGTCGAGAGCGCACGACGCGATCACCAGGACTTCGTCGACAACCTTCGCTCCCGCGGCGTCGAGGTGGTGGAGCTGCACGAGCTGCTGACCGAGACGCTGGCCGTCCCCGGGGCCCGCCAGTGGCTGCTTGAGCGCAAGCTCACCGTCAACGATCTCGGGCTCGGGCTGATCGATGACACCCGCGCCTACCTGGAGACCCTCGACGCGACGACGCTGACCGAGTTCCTCATCGGCGGGCTCGCCACCCGGGAGATGCCCCAGGAGTTCCGTTCCGACCACCTGGCGCTGGTGCGTGACTCGGGCGGGGTGACCGAATATGTCATGCCGCCGCTGCCCAACACCAGCTACACCCGGGACACCACCTGCTGGATCTATGGCGGACTGACCCTGAACCCGCTCTTCTGGCCCGCCCGGCACGACGAGACGCTGCTGATGAAGGCGGTCTACGAGTTCCATCCCGACTACACCGGCAGCACTGTCTGGTGGGGTGACCCGGAGCAGGACTGGGGGCAGTCCACGATCGAGGGCGGCGACGTGATGCCGATCGGCAACGGCGCCGTGCTGATCGGGATGAGCGAGCGGACCTCACGCCAGGCGATCACCCAGGTCGCCGCCACGCTCTTTGCGGCCGAGGCCGCCACCAGGGTCGTTGTCGCCGGGATGCCGAAGCTGCGGGCGGCCATGCACCTGGACACCGTCTTCACCTTCGCCGACCGCGACGTGGTGACCTACTATCCCGACATCGTCGACGGCATCAAGACGTTCTCCCTGCGCCCCGCCGACGACGGGAGCCTGGAGGTGACCAAGGAGTCCGGCTCCTTCATCGACGTCGTGGCCCACGCGCTCGGGCTGCCCTCACTGCGGGCGGTCGAACCCGGCGGCGGCTGGTATGCCGGTGAGCGCCAGCAGTGGGACAGCGGCAACAACGCGGTGGCCGTCGAGCCCGGCGTGGTCTTCACCTACGACCGCAACACCTACACCAACGAGCTGCTCCGCGCCGAGGGCATCGAGGTCATCCCCATCCGGGGCGCCGAGCTGGGCCGCGGCCGAGGCGGGGGCCACTGCATGACCTGCCCGATCTCCCGTGACGCGGTGGACTACTGACCCTGCGACCTGACCCATCCCGCACCGGCCAGGTCCAGGCGCCGCCCCGAGACGAACCGGAGGTCTAGGCCGGTCGCCGGGTCGGTGAACGCGAGCTCCGCGGCCAGCAGCTGCAGCGGCCGGCTGAAGTCGGCCGGTGCCACGTCCAGGACCTGTGGATAGAGCGGGTCACCCGCGATCGGTGCCCCGAGCCCGGACAGGTGCAACCGCAGCTGGTGCGTGCGGCCGGTCTCCGGCCGCAGCCGGACCAGCGCGAGGTCGCCGGTCCGCTCCAGCACCTCGATCTGCGTCACGGCGTTGGGCTCACCGGGCACCTCGACCGCCTGCAGCTGTCCGCGTTGCTTCTCGATGCGAGAGCGCGCCACCGCCGGCAGCGTCGCCGCCTGCGCGAGGTGGACGACGGCCAGATAGGTCTTGGTCACCCGTCGGGCCGCGAACAGCTCCTGGTAGTCCCGCCGCACCGTGGGTTCCTTGGTCAGCAGCAGCACCCCTGCGGTCAACCGGTCCAGGCGGTGCGCGGGCTGGACCTGCTCCCACCCGGCCTGTCTGCGCAGCCGCGCCAGCACGGTCTCACGCACGTGCCGCCCCCGGGGCATGGTGGCCAGGAACGGTGGCTTGTCCACCACCAGGATCCGCTCGTCCTCGTGCAGGACGGTCAGCTCGCCGGGCACCGACGTCTCCTCCGGGAGGTCGCGGTGCAGATAGACCCACTGCCCCGGTCGGTATGCCGTGTGCGCGGTGACGACGGTGCCGTCGCCCAGGAGCACCTCACCGGCCGCCAGTCGGCGCTGGACCTCCGGGGCACCCCTGGTCCGCTCGGCCAGGAACTCGGCGACCGTGCTGTGGGAGGTGCCGGTCGGCATACTGAACCTGGCTGGCGGCACGCCGTCGCGGTGCGGCAGCGGCGCGGACGCACGAACCCGCCGGCTCCGGGTCGGCTCAGGGCCGCCCGGCACCTGCGGGTCCATGGCCGCTAGCGCTCAGTCGCGGGTGAGCCTGCGGTAGGTGACACGGTGGGGACGTGCCGCGTCCGCGCCCAGCCGCTCGACCTTGTTCTCCTCGTAGGCACCGAAGTTGCCCTCGAACCAGTGCCAGGCCGACGGGTTCTCATCGGTGCCCTCGTAGGCCAGGATGTGCGTGACCACGCGGTCCAGGAACCACCGGTCGTGGCTGATCACGACGGCACAGCCGGGGAACTCCAACAGCGCGTTCTCGAGCGAGCCGAGGGTCTCGACGTCCAGGTCGTTGGTGGGCTCGTCGAGGAGCAGCAGGTTGCCGCCCTCCTTGAGGGTCAGCGCCAGGTTGAGGCGGTTGCGCTCACCACCGGACAGGACACCGGCCTTCTTCTGCTGGTCGGGGCCCTTGAAGCCGAACTGGGAGACATAAGCCCGCGAGGGGATCTCCACGTTGCCGACCTGGATGAAGTCGTTGCCGTCGGAGACGACCTCCCACAGCGACTTGTTGGGGTCGATCCCGCCGCGGCTCTGGTCGACATAGGAGATCTTGACGGTCTCCCCGACCTTGACCGTGCCGTCGTCCGGCTCCTCGAGCCCGACGATCGTCTTGAACAGCGTCGTCTTGCCGACGCCGTTGGGGCCGATGACACCGACGATGCCGTTGCGAGGCAGGGTGAAGCTCAGGTCGTCGATCAGGACCCGGTCGCCGTAGCCCTTCTGCAAATCGCTGACCTCGATCACCTGGGCGCCCAGGCGCGGGCCAGGCGGGATCTGGATCTCCTCGAAGTCCAGCTTGCGGGTCTTGTCCGCCTCGGCGGCCATCTCCTCATAGCGGGCCAGTCGGGCCTTGCTCTTGGTCTGCTTGGCCTTGGCGTTGGAGCGGACCCACTCCAGCTCCTTCTCCAGGCGCTTGGCCAGCTTCTGGTCCTTCTTGCCGGCGATGGCCAGACGCTCGCGCTTCTTCTCCAGATAGGTGGAGTAGTTGCCCTCGTAAGGATAGAGCCGACCTCGGTCGACCTCGGCGATCCACTGGGCGACGTTGTCGAGGAAATAGCGGTCGTGAGTGACGGCCAGGACGGCGCCAGGGTATTCCTTGAGATGCTGCTCCAGCCATTGCACGGACTCGGCGTCCAGGTGGTTGGTGGGCTCGTCGAGCAGCAGCAGGTCGGGCTTGCTCAGCAGCAGCTTGCACAGCGCGACGCGGCGGCGCTCACCACCAGAGAGGACCGTGACGTCCGCGTCCGGCGGCGGGCAGCGGAGCGCGTCCATCGCCTGCTCCAGCTGGGAGTCCAGGTCCCAGGCGTCGGCGTGGTCGATCTCCTCCTGCAGCTTGCCCATCTCGGCCATCAGCGCGTCGAAGTCGGCGTCCGGCTCGGACATGAGCTCGCCGATCTCGTTGAACCGGTCGACCTTGGCCTTGATCTCGCCGACGCCCTCCTCCACGTTCCCGAGGACGGTCTTCTCCTCGTTCAGCGGGGGCTCCTGCAGGAGGATGCCCACGGAGTAGCCGGGGCTCAGCCTCGCCTCACCGTTGGACGGCTGGTCCATCCCGGCCATGATCTTCAGGATCGTCGACTTGCCGGCACCGTTGGGCCCGACGACACCGATCTTGGCGCCCGGGTAGAAGGACATCGTGACGTCGTCCAGGATCAGCTTCTCGCCGACCGCCTTGCGGGCACGCGTCATGGTGTAGATAAATTCGGCCATGAGTCTCAGGCTATCCGGCGGAGGCGGTCCAGCCCGAATCGGTGGGCCACCTCCGCCGCCTGTGTCTGGCGCGCTGGGCCGGGACCCGGCAGCACGCCCTGCCGAGACCGTCAGGCGCTGATGGAGACCGGCTCCTCAGCGCCCTGCTCCTCCTCATAGTCTCCCTCGCCGTAGGTGTCCTCCTCGAGGGCCTCCGCACCTACGGGCTCCCCATCGGCTCCTGCAGCTCCGACCGGCTGGTCCGCGAGGGCCGAGCGCACGTTCTCGTCGTCCGCTGGGTCCTCGCCTGCGAAGTGCGGTCGTCGCACACTGGTGTAATCGGCCTGTCCAAAGGACAGGTTCGGGCCGATCGCGCTGGCCTTGATCTCCACGTCGGTGCCCCGCTTGTCCCCGTTGACCCAGTCGACGACCTTCAACCTGCCGTGCACGAGCACCGGCGTCCCCTTCTTCAGGGACTCGAAGGCGTTGACCGCCAGGGCTTGGTAGCACGAGACCTTGAAGAAACTGGCGCCGGTCTCGAGCCATTGGCCCCGCTCCCGGTCGAAGTAGCCGTGGTTGACGGCGACTCGGAAACTGGTAAACACGTCGCCGACCTTGGTGCTGCCCACCACCGGGTCCGCGGTCAGGTTGCCGGCCACCGTCACATATGAATCTGTCATCTGACTCCCCTTCGCTCGATCCCACGGGTCCGTGGGTGAGCACCACGTTCCAACCTCTGCCGCCGACGCGACAGGCCCTCACCGAAGGTGTGGATGTGCGAGGAGGACTTGGCGCGGCTGTGGACAGCCGCGGACGAGCGGGAATGCGACGCGGCGAGCCGGGATGTGCGGGGTTGCGCGACTACTTCGCGGCGGCCTGCAGCTGCTGACGCGCCTGCTTGTGCCGATCGAGCACGGCCGTCACCGGCGTGCTCACGTGCTCGTGGGCCACCTCGGCGACCGAGCTCGCCAACCGGCCCTCGATCGCCTGCCGCCGGCGACGCGCGCCGACGCGGGCGATAGCCCGCGACCCCAGCGCCAGCAGGATCCCGAGAAGCAGTCCTCCGCCGAGCATCAGCACAGGGATCGGAAGCGGGCCATACATCGGCACCTCTGCGTCGATCTGCAGGAAGCCGAGGGCGCCGAGCACCACCAGCCACGCCAGGCCACCAATGGCAATGAGCGCCAGCAGCCACTGCAGCAGGTTGACCAGCTGCCACCACATCGGGTTGCGTGCCCGCAGCGGGGTGTTCATCACGGCCTGGTCAAGCGAGTCGGCCAGCGCGGTGCTCTCGGGGGTCGCCGCCGCCGCGACCGCGTCGGCCCAGCGAGGCGGCAACCCGGCACCAGCTGTCTCGCCGACCTGCCTGGTGGCCAGGTCGACGGCCGAGCGGGCAGCCGGGCTGGGCGGGGGCAGGGAGGAGCGACCGAGCGCGGTCTTCACGTCGGACTCGGTGATCGCCGGCCGGTCGCTGCTCTCGGAGAGCCGCAACCGCCGCAGCGGGTCCGGGCGCAGCGCCGACACCCAGCGGGTGAACGGCCAGCCGACGTGGTCACCGGCCTGACGCAGATAGTCACGCTGCACCGCGTCAAGCACCACCGGC
The DNA here is from genome assembly GCF_023923205.1 of Ornithinimicrobium cryptoxanthini. NCBI lineage: Bacteria > Bacillati > Actinomycetota > Actinomycetes > Micrococcales > Ornithinimicrobiaceae > Ornithinimicrobium > Ornithinimicrobium cryptoxanthini. The sequence continues at coordinate 2,769,587 of NZ_CP099490.1, forward strand.
ACACCGGCTGCGTGCTCCAGCGCGAGGACAAGCTTGTGGTCAGCCTTGCGGTCCAGCTTGGGGTCGACGTCACCCACGTCCTGCAGCAGGCCGCGGGCCGTGCCCTTGAGGTCACCCACGAGACGCTGCTCGGCGGCGTTGCGCCGCGCCACGACCTCACCGATCGCGCCGCGCAGCTCAGCCAAACCGTCACGCAGCCGGGCGGACGTGCCGATGACGTCGAACTCACCGGCTCCGTCGGCGGCCACGAGCTTGGCCAGGTCGGCCTTGATCCGCTCAGCGCCACCGGGGTCCTGGATCCGGTCGATCTGGTTGAGCACCACCAGCATCACGGTGTCGTGGTCCTGCAGCGGCGCGAGGTACTCGTTGTGCAAGCGCGCGTCGGCATACTTCTGCGGGTCGGTGACCCAGACGAAGACGTCGGAGCGCTCCAGGATCCGGTCGGCCTCCTGGCGGTGCGCCACCTCGGTGGAGTCGAAGTCGGGCAGGTCGACCAGGATCAGCCCGTCGAGCGTGCCGGAGTCGTCCGCGACGTGGTGCCGCTTGTCGATGCCCAGCCAGTCGAGCAGCTCGCTGGCGTCGTCGCTGGCGCCCCAGATGGCGGCGGCCGCTTTGGAGGTCGTGGGCCGGCGCACGCCGATCGAGGAGACGTCCTCACCGGCCAGCGCGTTGAACAGGCTCGACTTGCCCGACCCCGTGGCGCCCGCGAGCGCGACGACCGTGCGGCTGCCCTTCAGCGCCCAGCGCTGCCGCACCTTGGCGACGAGGTCCTCTCCCGCCTGGGCACGCTCGGGGTTGAGCTCCGCGCCACCGACGTCAAGAGCGTCGCTGAGCTGGTCGGTGCGCCACAGGAGAGACTCCTCGCGGCTGCCGGTGCGGCGGCTCATCGGTTCTCCTCCACCTGCTGCGCGGCGCCAGACAGGTCCTTGACCGCCTGCGGTGCCAGCTCCACGTCGTCCAGGACGGTCTCGTAGCGCCCCAGCTCCTCGTCATACAGCTCAGCGACCTTGGCCAGCAGCGCCTTGCGGGCCCGGGCGGCGAGCTCGCGCACGGCCTGGTCGCCGAAGATCGCCTCGAGCAGGCGCTGGGCCAGCACGGCAGAGCCGCCGGCGATGCCGACCTCGGCCCCGGTCAGCCCGGCTGTGGAGGTGAAGACGATCAGCATCAGCATGACCGCCAGGGCGTTGACCCCGAACGCGAGATAGCGCGCCGTCGTGCGCTTCTGGCCCGCCTCGTCGCGGACCATGGTGAGGACCTCGCCCTGCCAGTCGCGGATCGTCCGCTCGACGCGGCTGTCGAAGTCCGGGCTGGCCTTGGCGAGCTCAGGATGCTTCTGGATCAGGTCGGGGCCGCCGTCGGTCCCCTTCCACCTGCGCGTCGCGGCACCTGCGGCCACCTGCGCGTGGGAGGTGACCAGCGCAGCCGCCCCCGACTGCAGTGCCTCGCCCAGGTGCTCGGTGGAGACGGCCTTGCCGGTGAAGAAGGCGGTCAGCCGGTCGCGCAGACGGCTGATGCCTGCCTCGACCTGGCGCAGGAACTCACCGGTGCCGACCAGCTCCTGCCAGCGGGCGAGCACCTCACCGCGCAGCAGCGAACCATCCTCCATGCCGTCCTCGACACCCTGGGTGGCTTCGCTGTATGCCGTGCGCGCGGCTCGGCGCAGCGCGTCCCGGGCCTCGGTCTGGGCCTGGCCGGCCTGGGCGAGCTGCTCAGAGCGTGCGGCCAGCGAGCCGAGCGCACCCTCGAGGGTGCGGCGGATGACCACGGAGCGGGCCTTGGCATCGCCTGCGAGGGTGTGCAGCCACCCGCGCAGGCGCTCGGTGTCGCGGGAGGGCAGCATCCCGTCCTCGCCGAGGGCCGACTCCGCGATCGTGAAGATCGGCGACTTCGACAGCCCCTGTTCGCGCAGCATCTGGGCGAGGTGGATGCGGATGTCCTCCATCGCCTCCGGCGGCACCCGGTCGAGCACGATCGCCACGCTCGTGCCTCGCTCGGCGGCCTCGCGCAGCAGGGTCCACGGGACGGCGTCGGCATACCGCGCGGCGGTCGTGACAAAGAGCCACAGGTCGGCGGCGGCGAGCAGCTGGCGGGCCAGGTCGCGGTTGGAGGTGACCACCGAGTCGATGTCGGGGGCGTCCAGCAGGCCCAGGCCCGCCGGGAGCATCGTGGACGGGGTCAGGCGCACCGAGCCGGGGTCGTCATCGTCAGCCACCGAGCCGGTCACCCGGGACAGGCCGGGCAGGATCCGGTCACCCTCAAACCACTGCTTGTCGTCCGGGTGGTGCACCAGCACCGAGGCGCGGGTGGTGGGTCTCAGCACGCCGGCGCGGCTCACCGTCTCTCCCACGAGGGAGTTGACGAGGGTGGACTTGCCGGCGCCCGTGGAGCCGCCCACGACGCAGAGCAGTGGGGCGTCCAGGGAGCGCAGACGGGGCAGCACGTAGTCGTCGAGCTGGTGCACCAGCTCGCCCTGCGCGGTGCGGGCCTCCTCGACGCCGGGCAGGTCGAGGGTCAGTTTGACCCGCTCTGCCGTGCCACGCAGCTGCTCGACAGCACGCAGCAGGGCCCCTCCGGAGTCGGTGTCAGTCACGCCCCAAGATTGCCGTGTCCAGCGCGTTCGACCAAACCTGACTCGCGGGTTGACCCACACTGACCTGCCAGGAGGCCCTGTTGCACACGTCATACCCCGTCCTGTGACTTGCTGCGAGGGCGAGCGAGCACTTCACACAGGTCAGCGTCCCCTGCCGACGCGCCCCCGGCAGGACTCGAACCTGCAACCTACGGATTAGAAGGCCGTTGCTCTATCCATTGAGCTACGGGGGCCAGGACTCGACCAGCCGGCGAGCCGGTGGCCCAGTCTAGATGCGCCCCGGGGTGGTCCCTGCGTCGCGACTACGCTCACCCCATGGAGCACTCCGACCCGGGAGCCAACCCCGAGGCGCCGCTGGGGGCACTGCGCGATCAGATCGACGCCGTCGACCAGGAGGTCATGTCCCTGCTGATCCGCCGGCTCGAGCTGGTGGGTGAGGTCGGCAAGCTCAAGGGCGAGCACGGCCTGCCGATCTATGCGCCCGACCGCGAGCGCTCCATGATCGCTGCCCGTCGCGCCGAGGCCGAGCGCCGCGGGCTCTCCCCCGACCTGATCGAAGACGTGCTGCGCCGCTGCATGCGCGAGGCCTATGCCCACGAGAAGAACCTCGGCTTCACCCGGCAGGCTCCCGACCTTGGCCCGATCGTGATCGTCGGCGGGGCAGGCCAGATGGGCCAGCTCTTCGGACGGATGCTGAGGTTGTCGGGGTATGACGTGCGCCAGCTGGACCGTGACGACTGGTCGCGCGCGGAGGAGCTGCTCGACGGCGCAGGCATGGTGCTGGTGAGCGTGCCGATCAGCGACACCGTCGAGGTGCTGCACCAGCTGCCGCCGTTGCCGCACGACTGTCTGCTGGTCGACCTCACCTCGACCAAGGTGGCTCCCATGGCGGCCATGCTCGAGATCCACCCGGGTCCGGTGCTGGGCCTGCACCCGATGTTCGGCCCCGATGTCGACAACCTGGCCAAGCAGGTGGTCGCCTATGTCCCCGGCCGCATCCCCGATGCCAGCACCTGGCTGCTCGAGCAGATCCGGCTCTGGGGTGCGCGGCTGCATGAGATCAGCGCCGAGGACCACGATCACGCGATGGGCCTGATCCAGGCGCAGCGTCACTTCGCGACCTTCGCCGATGGCCTGCACCTGGTGCGTGAGGACCGCTCGATCGATGAGCTGCTGTCGCTCTCGTCACCGATCTATCGCCTGGAGCTGATCATGATCGGTCGGCTCTTCGGCCAGGACCCCGAGCTCTATGCCGACATCATCATGGCCTCGCCCGACAACCTGGCGCTGATCGAGCGCTATCACGACCGCTTTGCGGAGGCGCTGGAGATCCTCCGCGCCGGGGACCGGGAGGCGTTCATCGCCCGGTTCCGCGAGATCGGCGAGTGGTTCGGCGCCCACGCCGACCGGTTCCGCGCCGAGAGCCAGTCGCTGCTCGCCCACGCCGACGCCCAGCGTTAGCCAGCCTGCCAGCCACCTCGGCGGCCGCGCGAGCCATCCCGGCATCGGCCACAGAGTTCACCTGCACTCCCTGGCCGACGACACGCCGACGTGTCCCGGCCGCAGCGTGCACCTGCACGCTCGGACCGATGGAGGTGGGCGGTTCCGAGGCCGGCAAAACCGCTATGAAAACGCGTGAGAGACCAGCAAAACCGCTATGAAAATTGTTCAGCGCTTGTGAGGCACCTGGTGGATGACCTGCTGTGCCTGCGCCGCCTGCGACTGGGGTGGTGCAAAAGAGGCGCGGCGGGCGGTCACGGTGTGCAACAACGCCTGCTCGCGGTGCCTCCAGACCGGGTCGGGGTCACCCCGCTCGAGGTGGTGCCGGGCGATCGCCAGCTCGCTCGCCTCGTCCTGGAAGGCCTCCATCGCCTCCTCCGCCCGCGGCCCACCGACACCGCGCGCCCAGGACCGTGCCCGACGCCGCTCGCGCGGCGAGACCAGCATGGCGACCTCGGCGGGGGTGAACCAGCCGTTGAGCCCATAGCCGGTCAGGTGCTCACGCAGGATCCGCGTCTCCTGGCGCCGCGAATAGACCAGGATCAGCACGAAGCCGACAAACAGGGGCACCTGCACGAGGACATAGGCCAGGAAGAAGCCGCTGGTGCTACTGACGGCCGCGAAGTTCCACAGGAAGTGCAGGAACACCGCGGCGACGAAGCCCAGCAGCGGGATGAAGGCATAGCGCCACTGGCGCCGGAACGCGATCATGCCCAGCGCGAGGCCGAAGCAGGCGGTGAACATCGGGTGGGCAAAGGGGCTGATCAGGCAACGCATGATGAAGATGCCGAACAGGCCGGGGGTGCCGAGCACGTTGAAGGCGCCCCCGAGATAGATGATGTTCTCGATGAAGGCGAAGCCGACCGCGACCATGCCGGCATAGACCAGTCCGTCCACGATGCCGTTGAACTCGCGGCGGGCGACGAAGAAGATCACCAGCACGCCGAGGCACTTCAGCGCCTCCTCGATGATCGGGGCCACGAAGACTGCGCCGGCAAACCTCGGGTCGACCTCGAGGCCGGCAAAGAAGGCCATGCCGATCTCGTTGAGGATCAATGCCCCCAGCGTGCTCACCAGCGCGCCCCACAGGAACGCGAACCACATGATGCGGGCCGGCTCGGCCTCGAGCCGGTCGACCCACAACAGGACCGGGACGACGATCCCCAGCGCGATCGAGGCGGTCAGCAGTCCGAGCATCGTCGCGGTGGCACCGGTGCTGTCCAGGACCACGATCGACAGGGCGAGGCCGGTCAGGCCGAACAGGGTGATCGCCCCTCCCCACAGGACGAAGCGGCGCAGCGTGCGGCGCGGGGTGACGTTGGCCGGATGACCCGCGAACCCGGCATACGGTCCGTGTGGTCGACCGACCGGCGGCACCACCTGCGGCTGCGGCACCCCCTGGTAGCCGACCGGCGGTCGTGGCTGCTGCGACATGGGCCTCACGCTACCCGTCCGGCTGGGTAGTCTGGAGCACGTGACGGACACCATCAGCAAGGCCCAGGCTGACCGCATCGTCTGGATCGACTGCGAGATGACCGGGCTGGACATCGCCAACGACGCGCTCATCGAGGTGGCCGCCCTGGTGACCGACTTCGAGCTCAACGTCCTCGGCGCCGGCGTCGACCTGGTCATCCGGCCACCGGACCAGGCGATGCAGATCATGGGCGACTTCGTGCGGCAGATGCACACGGACAGCGGGCTGCTCGACGTGCTCGCCGACGGCATCACTCTCGAGGAGGCCCAGACCCAGGTGATGGACTACGTCACGCACTGGGTGCCGGAGTCGCGCAAGGCCCCGCTCGGGGGCAACACGGTGAGCACGGACCGTGCTTTCCTCGCCCGCGACATGCCCGACCTTGAGTCCCACCTGCACTACCGCATCATCGACGTCTCCTCGATCAAGGAGCTGTCCCGCCGCTGGTTCCCGCGCGCCTACTTCGCGGCGCCGGCCAAGACGGGTGGCCACCGGGCGCTCGGCGACATCTGGGACAGCATCACCGAGCTGCGTTACTACCGCCACGCGGTGTTCCAGGCCCAGCCCGGGATGGACTCGACAGCGCTGAAGGCGCTGGCCGCGCAGGCGGCCGCCGAGCACGAGCACTGAACGGCGCCAGTCGTATGCCGGGGGGCGGGTCTGACTGTGTTCGGAACCTCCGGCGGGAGCAGGTAGGATAGCCGCCGTTGCCTTCAGCGCCACCGGTGTCGACGGCAGCCATGGTGGGTGTAGCTCAGCAGGTAGAGCGCCGCGTTGTGGTCGCGGATGTCGCGGGTTCAAGTCCCGTCACTCACCCCATGAGCCGGCCCCAGCGCGTCACGCACTGGGGCCGGCTGCGTTGTGCTGGGGAGCCCCGGATAGGTTGACCCCGGGCCGCGAGCGCCCGACCACCCCCTGTCACAAAGGAGAACGCCACCCATGGCACCTGAGCAGCGCACGGCCATCGTCACCGGAGCGGCGCGGGGCATCGGCGCCGAGGTTGCCCGCCGCCTGGCCGCAGACGGCTTTGCCGTTGCCGCCCTCGACCTGGACGAGACCGCCCTGGCAGCGACCGTCAACGAGCTCACTGACGCCGGTCACCGCGCGATCGCGGTCGCGGTGGACGTCTCGGACGAGGACGCCGTCAACGGTGCCGTCGAGATGGTGGCCAGCGAGCTCGGCCCGCCGCTGGTGCTCGTCAACAACGCGGGCATTCTGCGCGACAACCTGCTCTTCAAGATGCAGGCCTCGGACTGGGACCTCGTGATGAACGTGCACCTGCGGGGAACGTTCCTGATGTCGCGCGCCGCGCAGCAGCACATGGTGGCGGCCAAGTGGGGTCGCATCATCAACATGTCGAGCACCTCTGCGCTGGGCAACCGCGGCCAGGCCAACTACGCGGCGGCCAAGGCCGGGCTCCAGGGGCTCACCAAGACCCTGGCTCTTGAGCTCGGTCCGTTCGGCATCACCTGCAATGCCCTCGCGCCGGGGTTCATCGAGACCGACATGACCCACGCGACCGCGGAGCGGATGGGGATCTCCTTCGATGAGTTCCGTGCGGCCAACGAGGAGCTGATCCCGGTCCGTCGCCTGGGGCAGCCCTCTGACGTCGCCCACGCGGTGTCCTTCTTTGCCAGCGAGGGCGCCAGCTATGTCTCAGGCCAGGTCCTGTACGTCGCCGGCGGCCCCAAGAACTAGCCACGCTGGTTGGGACGGTGACGCTGTGCACCCCTCCCCTGAGGTCTTCGACCTGTTTGCCGTGCCCGCTCACGGTGAGCCGATCGGTGGTGGGCAGGGCCACAGCGTGCGCGCCGGCGACCTGGTGCTCTCACCCGGTCGGGACGCGCGGACAGCAACCTGGCTGAACCCGGTGCTCGCGCGGCTCGCGGCCAGCCTCGACCACGAGCAGCCCCGCGCGCTGCGGATCGCGATGCCGATCCCGACGCGCGACCTGCGGTGGGTCGTGGACGGCTGGGGCGCCAGCCGGTTCGAGCCCGACGCCCGCCCGTGTCGTGATCTCGACGTGCTGGTGGCGACCGGGCGGCTGCTGCACGCCCACCTCGCGGAGGTGGTCCCGCAGGCACCGGCGGAGCTCGTCGCGCAGTCGGAGAGCTCAGTCGGCGCGGAGAGCTCACCTGGTGACGACGGCCCAACTCGTGAGGACGGCCCAACTCGTGAGGACGGCTCAGCCGGTCACGAGCCATCAGCCACTGTCAACCGGTGGGCGCGAGCCGCCCACCGGACCTTCAGCGATGACCCGCCCCTCGGCATACTCGGCGAGGACCTGGCCGCAGAGTTCGCGCCCGCCGACCTCGGTCCCGACCAGCTCGTCCACGGCGACCTCGCAGGCAACGTGCTGCTGGACGCGACGGGACTGCCGGTGGTGATCGACGTCGCGCCCTACTGGCGACCCGCACTGTGGGCCGAGGCGGTCTGCGTGCTCGACGCGGTCCTGTGGCTCGGCGCCGACCCGCAGGCCATGGACGAGTGGGCCCGTGGGGTGCGCCGGCAGGCCATGCTGCGGGCCGCCCTCTTCCGTCTGCTCAGCGACCCAGACCCGGATGTCGGGAGCTATCGCACCCTCGTGAGCGGTGTCCGGGGCTAGAGACCGTCCTGGTGGTCTGCGACGGCCGCCTCGAAGCCCATGCCCATCTCGTCGAGCTCGTCCGGTGCGTGCCCGAGCGACTGGCGCACCCGCCAGCGGCCCGCGCACAGGAGCCCCAGGTCGGCAGGGGGTCCGTCGCTGTCCTCCACCAGGGCGATGCCGCGGTTGAACCAGGCCAGCGCCTGCACGGCCTCGCCACGGGACTCCCAGATCGTCGCCATCGTCCAATAGGTCTCGGGCTCGTCCGGACGGCTGCGGCGCACGTCCTCGGAGAGCTCCTTGGCCTCCTCGGGCCGCTCGAGGCCGAAGAGCAGCTCGACGGCGAATGCCCGCGGGTCAGCTCCGTGCGAGATCCCCAGCTCACTGGCACTCAGCGCGTGGGCGAGAGCACCCTCCTGGTCACCCGCCTGAGACAGCTGAAAAGCGGCCCGCAGCATCAGGTCGCCGGGCCGCGCAGCGTCCTGCAGCTGAGGGTCGCCGGCCCAGGCCACCAGCTGCTCGGCCGCCGCGGCCCGGGCCCCGTGTGAGGCACCGTCCAGCCCTGCGTCAAAACGGTCCAGCCACTCGAGGTCGATAGGTTCGCGCACGCCCACACCCTAGTCGGGCGACCACCGCCCGCACGGACCTGACCGGAGGGAGCGGGTGCACACGTCGACCGGTCCCGGCGAACCGACACCAGAGCTGTTCTGATATTATTGTGATATCACTTTAAAGACATGAAGGAGGGACTCATGACCGATCAACCACACCCGGACCAGGAGGACTCGATGGGCCGTGAGCCGGCGAGCCAGCCGGTCGGTCACGCGGGGATGCGGGTGGACATCGATGAGCGGCCAGCCTGGTCCATCGACGGCTTCGCGGGGCTGATCATCTCGCTGATCGTCATCGGCGGCGGGATCGCCCTGGTCATCATCGGCGCGATAGCAGCCGAGGCGGGCGACGGCGGTGCCCTCGCGATCGTCGGTGGCTCGTTGCTGGTCGTGATGGGCTCGGTGCTGGCCAGCGCACTGACCGTGATCGCTCCCGGTCACACCAAGGTCGTGCAGTTCTTCGGCCGCTACATCGGCACCGTCCGCAAGCCTGGTCTGCGGATGGTCGTCCCGTTGGCCACGCGCAAGAAGGTGTCGGTCCGGGTGCACAACTTCGAGACCAGCGACCTGAAGGTCAACGACGCCGACGGCAACCCGATCAACATTGCGGCGATCGTGGTGTGGCAGGTCGCGGACACCGCCAAGGCGACCTTCGGCGTCGAGGACTATGAGGACTTCGTCGCGGTCCAGTCCGAGTCGGCCCTGCGGCACGTCACGATGGGTCACCCCTATGACAACGACGAGCACGAGGTCACCCTGCGCGGCGACACAGACGTCATCAATGCCGAGCTTGCCCGGGAGGTGGCTGAACGCATCACGCTCGCTGGCCTGGAGATCATCGAGGTGCGCATCTCGAACCTGGCCTACTCCCCCGAGATCGCTCAGGCGATGCTGCAGCGTCAGCAGGCCTCGGCCATCATCGCCGCCCGCGAGAAGATCGTGGAGGGGGCAGTCGGCATGGTCGAGACCGCGCTGGAGCGGCTGGAGAACCAGGGCATCGTCGAGCTCGACGACGAGCGCCGCGCCGCCATGGTGTCCAACCTGCTGGTGGTCCTCACCTCGGAGCGAGGCACGACCCCAGTCGTCAACGTGGGGTCTCTCTACACCTGAGCCAGGTGCCTCCCATGGACAGCCAGGACTCCCGCCCGGGCAGCGCCTCGGGTGCACCAGGACGCCGCAAGCAGGAGCGCAAGTCGGTCCTGCTGCGCCTCGACCCCGCGGTCCACGAGGCGCTGCAGCGCTGGGCCGCCGATGAGCTGCGCAGCGTCAACGCCCAGATCGAGATCGTGCTGCGCGACGCCCTGAAGGACGCGCACCGAGCACCGAAGGAGGCCGGCCCGATCCCCCGGCGGGGGCGCCCGCCCCGCCAGTGACCGCTCGGCCGCGAACCCACCTTGCGTATGCCGACACGCAGGTCCGCCCTGCGCCTCGCCGTCAGCGGCTGTCCGCCGACTCGCTCTGCTGCGCGGCCTCGATCCGCACGCGCCGGTTCTCCTCGAAGATCTCCTGGTGCTTCTCGGCCTTCTTGACCAGGTTGCGGTCATCCCGGGGCGGGGTCTGGAGGTCCTCCTCGGCGGGCAGGCCGGCTCTTAGCTGGCGACCGCGCTCAAACTCCGCGTCGAACTCCGCCCCGAACAGCAGCGCCACATTCACCACCCAGAGCAGCAGCAGCATCAAGATCGCGCCGGCCATCGCGCCATACGTCGCCGAGTAGTTGCCGAAGTTGGCCAGATAGAACCCGTAACCAGCGGTCGCGACCACCGTGACCAGGATCGCCACTAGCGCTCCGGGGGTAAACCACCGGAACTTGCGCTTCAGGTTCGGGGTGCCCCAGTAGAGCAGCGCGATGATGCCGATCACGATCACGAGCATCACCGGCCACTTGGCGATGCCCCACACCATCGTGGCCTGGTCGCTGAGCCCGACGACGCCAAAGACGGCATCGGCGACCGAGCCGGACAGTGCCAGCGACAGTGCCACGAGCACCACCATCAGCAGCACGACCAGCGTGATCAGCACCATCTGTGGGCGCAGCTTCCACACCGGGCGTCCCTCCTCGACGTCGAAGATCGCGTTCATTGCCCGGGAGAAGGCGTTGACATAGTTCGAGGCGGCCCACAGCGCACCAGCAAGCCCGATGAAGAGGGCGATCGAGGCACCGCCAGTCCCCTGCAGCGTGTCGATGTAGTCCGCGACAGGCGCCAGCTGCTCTTCCGATGCACCGAGGTCGGTGGCCACGTCCAGCAGTGCCTGAGTGGTGTTGGGACCCTGCCCCAGGACGCCGAGCAACGAGGTGAGCGCCAGGATCGCCGGAAAGATCGACAACACGGCGTAGTAGGTCAGCGCGGCTGCCAGATCGGTGGCCCCGTCGTCGGAGAACTCCGCGATCGTGCGCTTCAGGACAGCCTTCAGGCTGACCTTGGAACTGGGCTCGGTGGCCTCTTCGCTCAACTGTCATCATCCTTCTGGTTGGTGTCAGTCCGGCCAGTCTGCCAAACAGCGACCGGTGTCGCCGCACGAACGCACGGGGGTCACGCCCTGGGTCTGGCCGGCGTCCGGTGGTGCACAATGGCCGGCGTGACGTCCGCAGCTGTGCCCCGCCGAGCCGCGCTGACCGCCCTCATGGTGCTGTCGGCGCTCCTCCTAGCGCTCCTGCTGCCGGCGGTCACGGGCTGGGCGTCTGCCGCCGCTACCGGCTGGGGCACGAGTCCGACCTCGCCCCCGCCGCCGACCCCGACGAACCCGGAGCCCACGCCGACCTCTCCGCCCCCCACTGACCCGGGCCCCACCAACCCGGAGCCCACAGGTCCGGAGCCGACGGGCACCGAGCCTGAGCCCACCGCGCCGCCCACCACCGAGCCGGGGCCGACCGGCCCCTCACCCACGACGACCTCCCCACCACCGCCTGCCCCGCGCCCGCCTGCCCCGCGCCCGCCTGCCCCGCGCCCGCCTGCTCCACGCCCGACACCGACCGGCACCGCGCCCGCCCCGGCTCCGACGACGGCCCCGGACACACCTCCTGCCGACCCGGGCACCAGCGCTCCTCCGCTCGCATCCCCCGCCCCGGTCAAGGTGCCCATCCCCGAGCGCGGCCTGATGCTGGGGCGCGGCCTGGCCGCCGTCGGGCTGACGGTCGGCACCGTCGAGCAGCTCGACGCTCACCGACCGACGGCATCGACGCCGCGCGACGCGACGACCACGGGGGCGGCGAGCACAACAGAGGCCTCCAGCTCGACCGTGGTCGAGAGTCAGGCCGGCACGGCACCGGACAACGGCGGCTCGACCGTATTGATCGCGATCGCCGTCGCCGCAGCACTCGGGGCAGCACTCCTGGGTTGGTTCGGCTGGCGTTCTCGCTGACCTGCACCCCACGCAGGTGGCCGCGTCGACGGACCCAGGCACTCGGCATACGACACGAAAAAATCCCCGCCCGGAGTGGATCCGGACGAGGACTTCGGTGGTGCGCCCACAGGGACTCGAACCCCGAACCCGCTGATTAAGAGTCAGCTGCTCTGCCAATTGAGCTATAGGCGCGCGACGCAGAACAATAGCACCGGCAGCCTGCCCGACCGAAATCGACAGCGTGCGACAAGATGGTCCCCATGCGCGCCCTCGTGAAGACCGCGGCCGGACCCGGCCTGGAACTCATCGACATCCCCGAACCGGACCCTGGCCCGGGCGAGGTCAAGATCCGGGTGCTGCGCGCGGGGCTGTGCGGCACGGACTTGCACATCGAGTCCTGGGACGACTGGGCCGCCAGCATGCTGAAGCCTCCGCTGACGATCGGGCATGAGTTCTATGGCGAGATCGTCGAGCTCGGCGAAGGCGTGGTGAGCGGGGACGGCAAGTACGACTTGCGGATCGGCATGCGGGTCTCGGCTGAGGGCCACGTGATCTGCGGGCGGTGCCGCAACTGCCGGGCCGGCCGTCAGCACATGTGCGTGCAGACCTCCAACCTCGGCGTGAACCGTGATGGGGCCTTCGCCGACTACGTGGTGGTCCCGGCGACCAACGTCTGGGCCCAGCCGGACGACATCGACCCCGACCTCGGCGCGGTCTTCGACCCGTTGGGCAACGCCGTGCACACCGCCCTGAGCTTCCCGATGTCCGGCGACGACGTGCTGATCACCGGTGCCGGCCCGATCGGGGTGATGGCCACCGCCATCGCGCGGCACATCGGGGCCCGCTACATCGTGGTCACCGACGTCTCGGACTACCGTCTCAGCCTGGCCACCGCTGCCGGCGCCGACCGGGTCGTCAACGTCTCCCGTGACACGGTCCGGCCCGTGCAGGCGGAGCTGGGCATGGAGGAGGGGTTCGACGTCGGGCTCGAGATGTGCGGCTCTCCCACTGCCCTCGCGGAGATGATCGACAACGCGACCCACGGCGCCAAGCTCGCCCTGCTGGGGTTGCCCAAGGAGCCGTTCGCGATCGACTGGGGCCCGGTGATCACGCGGATGATCACGATCAAGGGCATCTATGGTCGCGAGATGTATGACACGTGGTATCGGATGACGTTCATGCTGCAGACCTCGCAGGAGCTGCGCGAGCGCATCCGCTCAGTCATCACCCACCGTTTCCCGGCTGAGCAGTGGCAGGACGCTTTTGCTGCCGCCCGGTCGGGCGAGGTGGGCAAAGTCATCATGGATTGGAGCTGACGAACGATGTATGCCGTGAAGGACGCCCTGGCAGGCGACCTGCAGGAGATCCGGGACGCGGGTCTGTTCAAGGTCGAGCGGGAGCTCACCTCACCACAGTCCTCGCACATCACCACCAAGACGAAGGACGACCTGAAGGCCGAGGCGCTGAACTTCTGCGCCAACAACTATCTCGGACTGGCCGACCACCCCGACGTCGTGGCCGCCGCGCACTCCGCCCTGGACGAGTGGGGCTTCGGGATGGCGTCGGTGCGCTTCATCTGCGGCACCCAGGCCCAGCACACCGACCTCGAGCGCGCCATCGCCGACTTTGTCGGCACGCAGGCCGCGATCTTGTTCCCGTCGTGCTTCGACGCCAACGGTGGCATCTTCGAGGTGCTGTTCGGCCCCGAGGACGCGATCATCTCCGACGAGCTCAACCACGCCTCGATCATCGACGGGGTGCGCCTGTCCAAGGCTCAGCGCTTCCGTTACAAGAACCGGGACATGGCCGACCTGCGCGCCCAGCTGGAGTCTTCTGCGGAGGCACGCCGCAAGGTCATCGTCACCGACGGCGCCTTCTCGATGGACGGCTACCTGGCGCCGCTGGAGGAGATCTGTGACCTGGCCGACGAGTTCGGTGCGATGGTCATGGTCGACGACTCCCACGCCACCGGTTTCATCGGCGAGGGTGGCCGCGGCTCGCACGAGGCGTGCGGCGTGCTGGACCGCATCGACATCCTGACCGGCACGCTGGGCAAGGCCCTCGGTGGCGGCAGTGGTGGGTTCGTGGCCGCACACCAGGAGATCGTCGACCTGCTCAAGCAGCGGGCTCGGCCCTACCTGTTCTCCAACGCGGTCGCGCCGTCGGTGGTGGCCGGGTCGGCCAAGGCGCTGGAGATCGCGCGCGACTCTCACGAGCCGCGCGCCCAGCTGCGCGCCAACGCCGAGCTGTTCCGGTCGCTGATGACCGAGGCCGGTTTTGACCTGCTGCCCGGCGAGCACCCGATCGTGCCGGTGATGTTCCCCGGCGACGACGGCGCGCGCAAGGCCAGCGAGATCGCCGACGTCATGCTCGACAAGGGCGTCTATGTCATCGCGTTCTCGTTCCCGGTGGTCCCGCGGGGCCAGGCCCGGATCCGCGTCCAGCTCTCCGCGGCGCACTCGGATGCCGACGTCCGGGCGTGCGTGGACGCCTTCGTCGCGGCCCGCGACGAGGTCGGCTGAGCTACCCGCGTCTTAGAGCCGGAAACGTATCTTGGAGCTGGTTGCAACAGGCTCCAAGATACAAGCGAGGCTGTAAGACGAGGTCTCCCAGCGGAGTGAGGGGCTGGCGCAACGCCTACCGGGAGCCGCGCGGAGGGCTACGCTGGCTGTGCATGAAGCCCTCCCGCCGGACCATGACGTCTCTGGCGGCTGCCGTCGCCCTCCTGCTCCCGCTCACGGCGAGCGCCACGGCTGCGCCCCCGTCGTTCACCTACGACGCGATCGGTGACTCGTATGCCGCCGGGTCAGGTGCCCCTGACGGCGCCGCCTATCCGGAGGTGCTGAACGGCCGGATGCGGATCAGCCTCGACGACTTCGCCGCCCTCCCCGGTGCCACCGCCGGGCCCTCGGACAAGGGCCTGTCGTCGCAGCTGGGCGCCCTGGACGAGGACACCGACCTGGTGACGCTGACCATCGGCGGCAACGACATCCCGTGGGGCGCCACCGTGACCCAATGCCTGGCGCTAGACGACGCGATCTGCTTCGGCGCTATCGCCGAAGTGGAGGCGCAGATCCAAAACCAGTTGCCCGCCATCCTGGACAGCGCCTACGCGGACGTGACCAACGCCGCGCCCAGCGCCCACATCGTGGTCACCGGCTATGCCCACCTGTTCTCCCCGCGATCAGGCGACTACACGGTCCCACTGACGCCGGAGTTCACTATGCGGATGTCGGTAGCCGAGCAGCAGGCGGCCAACGACGCCGCAGACCTGCTCAACCAGGTCATCGCCGAACGGGCTGCCGCCCACGGCTTCGACTTCGTCGACATCACCAAGCGGTTCGACGGCCACGGTGCCAATGCAAAGCAGCCGTGGATCCACGGCTTCCTCCCGGCCGCTCTCGGGGACTCCTTCCACCCGGACGCGCGGGGCTACCGCGCCTACGCCACCGCCCTGACCGCCGGCATCAGCCCGAAGGACCTGCGCGGCTAACCTGGCCGGGTGACGGACTACTTCGCAGGGGACGACCGCAGCAACTACGAGCGGATGGTCGCCGGTGACCTCTACATCGCCGACGACCCACGCATCGCCTCGGAGGGGCGCCGCGGCATCGAGCTCGCGGCCGACTATGGCACGACCTATCTCGAGGACCGGGACGCCGCCCAGCCGATCCTGCGGGAGCTGGTCGGCTCGCTCGGCGACGGTGTCGAGGTGCGACCGCCGCTCTATGTCGACTACGGCAGCAACCTGACCATCGGCGAGGGCACGTTCATCAACTTCGGCCTGACCGCACTCGACGTCGCCGCGATCACCATCGGCCGGCACTGCCAGATCGCCACCCACGTGCAGCTGCTGACTGCCTGGCACCCGCTAGAGCCCACTCCGCGCCGCGACGGGCTCGAGTCCGCCTCGCCGATCACCATCGGCGACAACGTGTGGCTCGGCGGCGGAGTCATCGTGCTGCCCGGCGTCACCATCGGGGACAACTCCGTGGTCGGGGCCGGCTCGGTGGTCACCAAGGACGTCCCGGCCAACGTGGTCGCGGTCGGCAACCCCGCCCGCGTCATCAAGCACCTCGAGGCGGAGTGAGCACACCTTCTGGGCCCGCCTCCCGCGCGGCACGGCCACTGGGAGCCTCGTTCGCGCTGGTCGCCACGATCCTGATCGCGATCAACCTGCGGCCGGGGGCATCGTCCGTCGGTCCGGTGCTGGAGGAGCTGACCTCCGATCTCTCGATGAGCACCGGCACCGCCGGGTTCATGACCGCACTGCCCGGGCTGTGCTTCGGCGCGGTGGGCGCGCTCGCCGTCGTCCTGGCCAGGCGGGTCGGTATGACGACAGGTATCTTCCTGGGCCTGGTCGCCGTCGTCGTGGGGCTGGTCGTGCGGGTCCTGGTCGATGACGCCATCGTCTTCCTCCTGCTCACCGCCCTGGCGCTGGCGGGCATGGCGATCGGCAACGTGCTGGTGCCCGCGTGGATCAAGCGCCACTCCCGCGACGGCGGCGTGCGGCTGATGACCTTCTACAGCTCTGGTCTGACACTTGGCGGCGCGATGTCCGCGGCACTCGTCGCCCCGGTCAGCGGTGCCACCGGCCTGGGTTGGCGCGGCGGCTTGGGGCTCTGGGGCGTCGTCGCACTGACCGCGCTGCTCCCGTGGGCGGTCATCGCGTTCCGCGAGCGGCAGACTCCCGGTGGCCGTGGGTCGCGCACGCGGACGGTCAATGTCGGGCGGATCGCCTCCTCCCCCACCGCGGTCGCGCTCACGCTGCTGTTCGGCGTCCAGTCGATGAACGCCTACGTCCAGTTCGGGTGGCTCCCCCAGATCTATCGCGACGCCGGGCTCTCAGCCGGACTGGCCGGCATCCTCATGTCGTTGCTGACCGCCCTCGGCATCCTCGGCGGTCTGATGATGCCCACGGTCATCGCGCGCTCCCCCACGATCGCGCCCTGGATGGTCAGCTTCGGGGTGCTGATGGTGCTGGGCTACACCGGGCTGCTGCTCGCGCCGGCGACGGCCCCGTGGCTGTGGGCGATCCTGCTCGGGGTGGCCGGCTTCGCCTTCCCCACCGCGATCGCGCTGATCACCGCGCGCACGCGCGACCCCGGTGTCACGGCCAGGCTGTCGGGTTTTGTGCAACCGCTGGGCTATGCGCTGGCCGCCATCGGGCCGTTCGCGGTCGGTCTGATCCATCAGGTGACCGGCGACTGGACCCTCATCTTGTTGCTGCTCATGGCCAGCGGGATCGTGCTCACTCTTGCCGGACTGCGGGTCTCCCGCCCGACCTGGGTGGATGACGAGCTGGGCGCCTAGCCTCGGCGTTGGACCAGCTCCAGCACCTGATCGAGGGTGCCCTGGATCGAGTTGAACCTGGCATCGATCGACTCGAACCTGGCGTCATGACCATCCAACTTGGCCTCGATCGAGACAAGCTGGTTGGTGTGCTGCTTCTGGATCGTCACGATATCCGTCAGGATGACGTAGGCGTCGTGCACGTCGTTCTCCACCCTGCGGACCCTCTTCTCGATGCTCCCCGACGTCGTCATCCCCCGACTCTAGGCTGATCCGAGTCGGCAGACCAGACCCATCCCTCAATCTGTGGACAACGGTCGGCGGGCTCGCACGAGCCAGCCACGCCCCGGGGCATAGGGCAGATCGCCGACCTGCACCTCCCCAAACCCCGCCGCGCGCAGCGAGGACTCCAACTCGCTCCGGGACCGGAACCGCAGGGTCGAGGTGGAGATGACGTCCTGTCCGTCGGGGAACTCGTTGTGCGCGGTGAAACTGACCAGCAGCGGGTCCTCCTGCACCGCGGTGACCTCCATCCACTCGGTCAACGGGCCCAGACCGGGCACGGCCGTGGTCGCAAGCGTGCGCTCCGGAGTCCAGCCCTCCCAGGCACGCGCCGCCGGCACCCGGCTCTCGAAGGCCAGGTGACCACCAGGTCGCAGCGCCTCACGGATCGCGCCGAGCGTCTGCCCCCAGGCGTCGTCAGTGAGGAACACCTGGGCGACGTTGGCAGTCATCGTCGCGAGGTCGACCTGCAGCGGCGGCAGCGCGGTGGCGTCACCGTGCACCCAGGTGACGCGATCGGCATACTCCTTGCCCCGGGCCACGGCCAGGCTGGCACCTGCGGGGTCCACCCCGGTCACCTCCATCCCCAGCCGGGCCAGCAGTAAGCCGAAGGTGCCGGTCCCGCAGCCGACGTCCAGCACCGATCGGGCACCGATCTCCTCAGCGACAGCCAGGTAGGTATCCAGGTCGCTGCGGTCGGGGTCGAGGATGTCATAGAGCGGGGCGAGGCGCGGGTCGTCGAACTCGGAGTCAGGCATGGCTGCGACCGTAGCCGCGCGGCGGCGAACCGCGAAGGACTTTTGCGCTGCGAGGCTACTGCCCGGACGGCGGGGGCGGCGGCGGAGGACCACCCTGGTAGCCGCCCTGCTGGTAGCCACCCTGCTGGTAGCCACCCTGCTGGTAGCCGCCCTGGTAACCACCTTGCTGGTAGCCACCCCGACCATCACCGCCCTGCCCATAGCCGCCCTGCCCATAGTCACCGGGGCCACCACTCATCGCCCGTTTGCTCTCGCCACGGCCGATGAACCACAGGATCGCACCAATGATCACGAGGAGACCGCCGAGCAGCATCCCGCCGATGCCGGCCAGGACACCGAAGATGCCACCGACAGCGCCGGCCACGTTCAGCGACGGGCCGATGAGCGTCCTGGGCCCCTCGCAGGCGATCTGGTGCTCGCCGGACTCCTGGGCCGTGAAGCTGCCCACGCTGACATAGGTCGTGTCGCCGCTGGTCCCCTGGAGGTCCGCGTTGCGCGTGAGCGACAGCTGCTGGCCGTCGGGGCCGGTCACGGTGCAGGTCGCCTGCTCGGTGCCCTGCTCAACCTGATAGATCGTGCGCTCGTCGCCGGCCTGGAGGGTCACCGACCGCTCCCCGTTGATGGGTTCGGCCTCGGAGACCGCCTCGGTGATCGCGTTGAACGAGGCCAACCCGGTGATGATCGCCAGCGCCAGAGAGGCGATCCCGATGGCTATCCCGACCCAGAAGGTGATCGCACCGGCCCGACGCTTCCCACGACCGGGCTCAGATCCTGCAGCAACAGACATGTCCGACACCGTAGCGCGGACATCCGCTGCCTGGGCACGGTGCCACGCGCTGCGGGAGGGATATATCTATCGCACAGCGGCCTTTGGCGTGCCCAGGTTCCGAGCACCAGGCCGGCCAGCCCGCTCAGAGCCAGCCCGACCGCCGGAACGCACGATAGAGGAAGATGCAGGCCAGCGCCATCAGCGCCACGACCAGGGGGTAGCCAAAGCTCCAGTGCAGCTCGGGCATGTCGTCGAAGTTCATGCCATAGATCCCGGCGACCATCGTCGGCACCGCCGCCATCGCCACCCAGGCCGAGATCTTGCGCATGTCGTTGTTCTGCTGGATCGAGATCTGGGCCAGGTGGGCGTTGAAGATGTCAGCGAGCAGCCGGTCATAGGTCTCGATGTGGTCGGTGACCCGCAGCAGGTGGTCGCTGACGTCACGGAAGCGCAGCCGCAGCTCCGCGGACTCGACCGGCCCGTCCTCGCCGGCGAGCCAGGCCACCGCCGGGGTCAGTGGCGAGGCGGCGCGGCGGAACTCCAGCACCTCACGCTTGAGCCGATAGATCGACCCGGAGTGTGCCGTGTCGTTGCTGCCGAAGACCGCCTCCTCGATCGTCTCCAGGTCGTCTGCGACCTCGACGTCGATCTCCAGATAGGTGTCCACGACCGTGTCCAGCACCGCGTGGAGCACGCCGTCGGCGCCCTCGCTGGCCAGTTGCTCGGGGTGCGACTCAAGCAGCGCCCGCACCGGGGCCAAGGGCGCTACATCGCCGCGCCGCACGGTCACCACGAAGTGGTCGCCGACAAAGATCATGATCTCGCCGGTCTCGATGTCGGAGGTCTGCTCGACATAGGCCAGCGTCTTGACGGCCGCAAAGATCGTCGACCCGTAGCGCTCGATCTTGACCCGCTGCCGACCGGACACCGCGTCCTCGACGGCCAACGGGTGCAGGCCCAGCTCGGCGTTGACCTCGGCAAACTCCTCGTCCGTCGGGTCTTTCAACCCGAGCCACAGGAAGTCGCGGGGCCCGCCGGCACGGATCTTCGCCAGATCCTCACTGAGGTCGCCGCACTCCTGGCGGGCACCGTCGCGATAGACCGCCCGGTCGACGATCAGGGGGTCACCCCCTGTTGAAAGCGCGGCGCGCCAGGCCCAGCACGATCGCCGTGCCCGCCAGGCCCGCGAGCACCATCGCCAGACGGTCCAGGCGCGGCTCTCCGGCCTCGTTGAACGCCGCGTGGTTGGCGCTCGCCTTCAGCGAGGCGATCTGCCGCCGCTTGATCTCGGCCGGGCTGACCCGGAACGTGAGTTCGTCCACCGTGCGGGCAAGCCGGGTCCGCGTCGCGTCCAGCTCCGCCTGGATCTCCTTCTCGGAGCGGGACGATGCCTTCTTGTCAGCCATCTCTTGCACGCCTTTCGCAGTGGTCAACCTCGCCTGAGACGATAACGCAGAACACCACCCATGACCTCAGGAGATGACATGTCCCGCCTCGAACCCGGCCAGCAGGCACCCACCTGGACGCTGCCCGACGCGAACGGTGACCAGGTTTCGCTCAGCGACTTCGCCGGCCGCAAGCTCATCATCTATTTCTATCCCGCCGCGATGACGCCCGGCTGCACGAAGCAGGCCTGCGACTTCCGCGACAACCTGGCGGTCCTGCAGGGCCACGGCTACGCCGTGGTCGGCATCTCCCCCGACACCCCCGCCAAGCTGGCGAAGTTCACCGACAAGGAGTCCCTGAGCTTCCCCGTCCTGGCCGACGAGGACAAGTCTGTGCTCACGGCATACGGCGCCTTCGGTGAGAAGAAGCTCTATGGCAAGACCGTCACGGGCGTGATCCGCTCGACGATCGTCGTTGACGAGGAGGGCAAGGTCGAGCTCGCGCGCTACAACGTCAAGGCCACCGGTCACGTCGCCATGCTCGCCAAGGCGCTGGGGGTCGACCTGGGGTGAGCCCGTCCTCGCCGCGGTCCAAACTCTCTTCCCACTGGAACTCAGGACCGTGACGAGGATCGCGGGGCACTACCATCGGGGTCGGCACGCGCTCGTGGTGGAATTGGCAGACACGCAGGATTTAGGTTCCTGTGCCTTCGGGTGTGCGGGTTCAAGTCCCGCCGAGCGCACTCACCCTGTCGGCTCGGCATCGGAGGAGGTATGACCACCGAGCACCTGCACCCGAGCGGCTACCCCTGGGCCGAGCGGGTGCGCGTCGGGATGTTGCGTCAGGACGCCTTCGTCGAGGGCGAGCTGAGCGATCACCTCCAGGAGCGGGTCCCGGTCGTCGCTGTCGGCTCCAACGCCGCACCCTCCGTGCTGGTCCGCAAGCTGGGCGGGCTCCTCGAGACCGGGCTGCCCGTCGGTTCGGGCATCGTCGATGGTCTGCACATCGGTCACTCAGCGCACGTCAGCGCCCGAGGTTATGTCGCAGCCGCTCCCGCACGCGGTGACCTGACACAGCCAGTGACGCTGTGCTGGTTCGATGCTGCGCAGCTGGCGGTCCTCGACGCGACAGAGCCGAACTATCGCCGGGTCCGCCTGCCAGGGGGTATGCCGTGCCGCCTGGTCACGGCGGACGGGGCCGGTGGGCCGTTGGTCCAGGGGGCGCAGGTCTATGAGTCGGTGCACGGCGTGCTGGGGGAGAGCGGCCATCCGCTGCCGCTGCAGGACCAGGACAGCCTCCTTCGCTGGCTGGCTGAACGGCTGCCCACCGAGTTCGCAGACGTCCTGGCACACGATCACCTGGTCGACGTGGACCTGCGGGAACAGGTGCGGCGGGCGCTGGTGGAAGCCGACCTCGTGGTGACGTCGGGGCTGTGACCGCCGACGGAGACTGACCCGGCCCAGGGACTCAGGGCAGCGCGTCCACCCACTCGAGAATCCTGGCCGCGGACACGTCCGGTGATGCCCCCACCGTGTCCAGCACGAGGTGCGGGTGCCGGGAGAGCAGCCCACCAGCCACGTGGTGACCGGCAGCAGAGGTCATCTCCCAGTCGCTCTCCATCTGTCGCACGTTGTCGTCCGACCACTCGAGGTCCCTCTTGGACGCCTTGTGCAGCAGCCTCTCCTGCGTGCGGTTGCGCCGAAGGCGGGTGTCCAGGTCGGCCCGCAGCTCGACGAAGGCCACCTCGTCGAAGATGCGGGCGAAGGACTCCAGCTCGGCTAGGTCGGCCGGCAGGTCGAGGGCCCACACGACCGTGAAGATCAGGTCGACGCCATGCTCAGCCGCCTCCTCCATCACCCGGCGCCGGAACTCGCTGTTGAGCACGTTAAAGGGCGCGCTGCCATAGCCGAAGACCTCGATCAGCGGTTCGATCGTCATGTGGTTGTGGAAGAGGCGGAACTCGCTGGCCGCTGCGACCGCGCGCCCCACGGTCATCTTGCCGACAGCCGGAGGGCCGAAGATCACGAGAAGCATGTGTCACAGCATGCCCGACGCGCCCCCAGCTGCCGCGCGGCCGCAGGTCGGTCAGGCCGACCTCGTGGTGTCGTCCGGGCTCTGACGACGGTCGCGACTGTCTAGCGACCCTGAGGCTCCATCGACTGCTGCGAATCGGCGCCCTTGGGGACGATCAGGAGGGTCCCCCGTGTGCCGTCGGTGAAGGTGACCATGTCATAGAACGCGTACTCCCCGGGTCGAGCGGGCAGCGTGACCCGGCGTGCGGTGTTGGGCGGCAGGGTGACATGGGTGTCGAGCGCGTCAATGTCAAACGACCTCGGGAAGAGGGGATCATCGTTGTGGAACACCAGGGTCGGGTCGCCCACCGGCAGGGTGACCTCGTCGGGCCGGACCTGCCCGTCATTGGTGATCACGACCTCGCCCGCCTCAGGGACAATCGTCACGCGGGTCAGGTATGCCGTCGCGGACAGGGCCGAGCCGACCACGAGCACCACCACCGCCCCGGCCAGCAGTCCGGAGGGCATGAGCGTCGCGGTCTGGCTCCTGCGCCAGAGCGGGACGGCGGCGACCATGACCGCGACCACGGCCAGCAGTCCCGCCAGGTTGAGGATGAAGGCCGCGAAGGCCTCCGGCTCCAGCAGCAATCCGATCAGCAACCCTAGGTGCAGCACCAGGTCCAGCACGCAGATCACCGCAGCCGTCACAGCGGCTGCCCGCGGCCGCTGCCGCGCGAGCAGCAGCAGGGCAGCAGCCATCCCGAGCATCAAAACCACCAGAGACGGGCCCACAAATCGGCCGATGGCCTGGAGCAGCCCGGCGGTGACGAGCACCGTCCAACAACCGATCCGGAAGAGCTGGCGCCAGGTGGTTGAGGCACGGGTGCGGGCGGTGGTCTGCGTCATGGAGGTCTGGGTCGTGGCGGTCTGGGTCATGGTGGTCTCCGGGCTCGGGAACGGTGGGTGCCTCCCACCGAAGCCCCCGCGCAGTCCCTTGCACCAGTGAGCAGCGTCCCGACGGCACCGGGATCGTCAGGAGCCGAGGCCGGCGTCGCGCGCCATGATGATCGCCTCGCTGCGTCCGCTGAGCCCCAACTTGGCGAAGATCACCGACACGTAGTTCCTGATCGTCTTGGGCGAGAGGCTGAGCCGTCCCCCGATGGCAGCGTTGTCCAGCCCGGCGGCAAGCAGGTCCAGCACCTCCCGCTCCCGTTCGGTCAGCTCCGGAAAGGCGGGGAGCACATCGATGCCTCCGAAGTATGCCGAGAGGCGGTCCCCCGGCTTGGCGTCGAGGAACATCTGCCCGCCTGCCACAGCTCGGACCGCCGCGACCATGGTGTCCGGGGCGGCGTCCTTGAGGAGATAGCCGCGCGCCCCGGCGTGCAGCGCCCGATAGACCGCGTCCTCCGACTCGCTCATCGTCGTCACGAGCACGGCTACCCCGGGGTGTCGGTCCACGATCTGCTGCGTTGCCGCCAGGCCGCCGATGCCCGGCATGAGCAGGTCCATCATCACGACGTCGGCCGGGGCGGACGCGAGTGCCTCGAGTGCCTGTTCGCCGGTCTCGGCCTCCTCGACCTTGACGACGTCGTCAAGGCGCTCGAGCAGGGCCCGCACCCCGCGCCGGAAGGTCGGGTGGTCGTCGACGACCAGCACTCGCGTGCCGGTCATGATGGTCCGGCTCCTGCGGCCGTCGGGGCGGGAGTCACCGGCACCACGAAGCGGACGCGCGTGCCGGCGGCGGGGTCTGACTGCAAGGTGAGCACTGCTCCCACGCTGCGTGCGCGGGCGTGCATGCTCTGCAGGCCAAGGCCCTCGGCAGCCTGGCGAACCTGGCCGTTGCCATCGTCAGCGATCTCGACGATGACCTCTCTGCCGACGACGTGGCCACGCACGGTCAGGGTGTCTGCCCCGGAGTGCCGGACCGCGTTGGACAGTGCCTCGTCCGCCACTCGGAAGGCTGCGACCTCGGTCTCGGGCCCTAGGCTGACGCCGTCCAGCCGCAGGTCGAGCTCGACCGTGAAGCCCGCTGCAGCAAGCCGCTCCGCCCGTGACTCGAGCGCGCCCACCAGCCCCCGCTCGGCCAGTGTTGCCGGACGCAGGCCGTCGACGATCCTGCGGACCTCCGACACCGCGTTGCCGAGATCATCACGAAGCTGCGTCAGCTCCGCGCGCACCCGCGAGTCGTCAACGTCGAGGCTCACGGCGGTCAGGCCCAGGGAGATACCGGCCAACTCGGGGCCCAGCCCGTCGTGCAGGTCGAGCCGCACGCGGCGGCGCTCCTCGTCGCGCACGCGGGTGGCCCGCTGCGCGTCCGCGCGCCACGCCCGCAGCAGTCCGGCGCGCTGCTCAGCGGCGACCAGTGCCCCTGCCACCAGGGTGAAGGCGGCGGCGACCACGATGTCGTTCCACGGATAGGCGAGCAGGCTCTGGGTCAGGACCGCCGCCGCGAGCACGACGAAAGCGACTGCCACCGAGGTGCCCTCGTGCCTGCGGACTGCCCGCACCACTGCCGTGCCCACGCAGAGCGGCATCATCACCAGCACAACGAAGGCCAGGCAGGCCTCGCCGACGGCCGTGAGAACGGTCGAGTCGACCCCCAGCGGATTGACCACACCAGGTCGATCGGCCACCGGGCCCGGTCTGAGGGCCGCAGCCACCGCCGCGATGCCGAGCAGGCTCAGCACCACCCCGAGCAGGGCGCGGCCCCACCGCGGGGGCAGCTGTCCGTCGGGCCACAGCAGGGGAAGCCAGGTGAGCAGCAGGAGGTAGGGCGCCCACGTGAAGGTCGAGATCCAGGCGGCCGCGGCACCCACCCCACTGAGGGTGCCGTCGCTCGCCACGTCATACGCCGCAAGCTCCCCGGTGAACCCGCAGACCGACAGCGAACCCTGCAAGAGCAGGACCGTCACCATGCCCCGTGGAGCGCCGCGTGAATACAGCCATGCGCCCAGCGGCACCATGATGACGGCCACCCACACGTCAGCGAGATACAGGGGGTAGGCCGCACGGTCCAACGCAGCCGTTCGGGCATGCAGCACGAGCCCAGCGACGAGCATCGCCGTCGAGACGACAGGCACCATCCAGACGACGAGCGAGGCTGTCCTCGACTCGTTCATCACTGAATTATTGCGGATCACCGGCACACCCCGCCGGCTGCGGCCCAGCCCCGGCAGTTTGTGGGCACCAGCCCTCGCGTTGTTTCGGTGGCGTGACGGGCCGGCTCGCGTGGTCCGACCCGTCACGCCCCAGGCCTGCTCAAGTGGGGCTGGCCCCAATCAGCGGAAGTCAGGCACGAGCGCCTAGGCCCCCGCACCCGGGTTGCCAGCCCTTCCTCGAAGATATACGATTTTGAGTCTGTCAAGGGCGAGGAGGCTCATGAGCACGCAGCCAGACCCCCGGTTCGCCGGACTACCGGCTCGGCCGGGCAAGATCATCGCGGTCCACCTGAGCTATGCCTCACGTGCCGACCAGCGGGGGCGCCGGCCGGACGCGCCATCCTATTTCTTCAAGCCCTCGAGCTCCGTGGCCGCCACCGGCACCGAGGTCGTGCGGCCGCAAGGCACCGAGCTGCTGGCCTTTGAGGGCGAGATCGCCCTGGTGATCGGGACTCCGGCCAGGCGGGTCGGGTTGGACGAGGCCTGGAGCCACGTCGGGTGGGTCACCGCCTCGAACGACTTCGGGCTCTATGACCTGCGGGCCAACGACAAGGGCTCCAACGTGCGCTCCAAGGGCGGTGACGGCTACACGCCGATCGGCGTGGACCTGATCGACGCGCGCGAGGTCGACCCCACCGACCTGCGGCTGCGCACCTGGGTCAATGGCTCCCTCGTCCAGGACGACAGCACATCGGGTCTGATCTTCCCGCTCGCACAGCTCGTGGCCGACCTCTCGCAGCATTTCACCCTCGAGATCGGCGACGTCATCCTGGCCGGCACGCCCGCCGGATCTTCCGTTGTCGTGCCAGGAGACGTCGTCGAGGTCGAGGTTGACGCCCCCAGGACGGGACAGACCAGCGGTCGGCTGCAGACCCCGGTGGTCGAGGCGAGCGAGGGTGCGTATGACGAGGCGCTCGGCTCCCTGCCCGCGGTCGACGACGCCCAGCGGATCGCCGCCTGGGGCTCCGCTCAGGCCGCCGGCCTGGAGGAGGGCGCCGGTGCCGACACCCCGTCCGGGCCGGCAGCAAAGGGTCTCACTCCGGAGCTGCGCGCCAAGCTCGAGCGGTGCCCCGTCGCCACCATGACCCAGCTGCTGCGCGGCCACGGACTCAACAACGTCGCGATCGACGGGCTGACGCCGCTGCCCGGGTCGGGCAAGATCGTCGGCACTGCCAGGACCCTGCGCTTTGTGCCCAACCGGGAGGACCTCTTCAAGACCCACGGTGGCGGTTACAACGCCCAGAAGCGGGCCTTCGACGCGGTCGGTGCGGGTGAGGTCATCGTCATCGAGGCGCGGGGCGACGCCAGCGCCGGGACCCTCGGTGACGTGCTCGCGATCCGGGCCAGGGCCAACGGCGCCGCCGGGATCATCACCGACGGGGCAGTCCGCGACTACGACGCCGTCGCCGCGGTGGGCATCCCCGTCTATGGCGCCCGCCCGCATCCGGCCGTGCTCGGCCGCCGCCACGTCCCGTGGGACCACGACCTGACGATCAGCTGTGGTGGGGCCACCGTCCAGCCGGGCGACATCATCGTGGCCGACACCGACGGGGCCATCGTGATCCCTCCAGCCCTCGTCGAGGAGATTGTCGACGCCGCCCTGGTCAAGGAGCAGGAGGACGCCTGGGTCGCCGAGCGCGTGGCCGAGGGTGAACGACTCGATGGCCTCTTCCCGATGAACAAGCAGTGGCGCGAGCGCTACGAGGCCGACCACTCCCGCGACGCCCACGCCTGATGCCACCGGTCATGACACCGAACACCGGGTCACTCAGCAAGTCGCAGCAGGCCTGCGCATGGCTCCGCGAACAGATCCTGGCGCACGAGTTCGCGCCTGGCTACCGGCTGGTGCTGGGCTCGATCGCCGAGCAGCTCGACATGTCTGTCGTCCCGGTGCGCGAGGCCGTCCGTCAGCTCGAGGCGGAGGGGCTGGTGACCTACGAGCGCAACGTGGGCGCGCGAGTGGCCATGACGGAGCCGTCGTCCTACGCCCACACGATGCAGACACTCGGGCTCCTGGAGGCGGCCGCCACAGCGCTGTCGGCACGCTATGCCACGGCCGAGGACCTGAGCGAGGCGCGCGACCTGAATGCGCGGATGACCGGCGAGCTGGCCATCGACAACCCCCACGAGTTCACCGGCCTGAACCGTCAGCTCCACGCGATCCTGATCAGGCGCTGTCCCAACCCCCGCCTCCTGGACCTGGTTGAGGCGGAGTGGGCCAAGCTGAGATACCTGAGGTCCTCCACGTTCAGCTTCGTGCCCCAACGGGCCGGTGAATCCGTCCGTGAGCACGAGGCCATCATCTCGCTCATCGAGAGGACGGCACCGTCCGCGGAGGTCGAGGAGGCGGCCCGGCACCACCGCCGTGCCACCGTGCTGGCCTATCTGTCCCACGAACATCTCGACATCAACCCGGAGCAGATCGATGTCCTGACCCACACCGGAGGTTCCCTGTGAGCGACCCGACGAGCCCTATAAGCGACCCGACGCGACCGGGCGGACACCACGTCCCGGCCGACCTGCCCGACCGGATCCAGCACTACATCGACGGCCAGTTCGTCGACTCAGTCGACGGCGCCACCTTCGAGGTCCTCGACCCGGTCACCAACGAGACCTACGTCCGGGCCGCGGCGGGCAAGAAGGCGGACATCGACCTCGCGGTCGAGGCGGCCCAGCGGGCGTTTCGCGAGGGTCCATGGCCGCGCATGCTGCCGCGTGACCGGTCCCGTGTCTTGCACCGGGTCGCCGATCTCGTGGAGTCCCAGGACCGTCGGCTGGCCGAGCTGGAGTCCTTCGACTCCGGCCTGCCGATCTCACAGGCCCTCGGGCAGGCTCGTCGCGCCGCCGAGAACTTCCGGTTCTTCGCCGACCTGATCGTGGCCCAGTCCGACGACACCTACAAAGTCCCTGGTCGGCAGATCAACTACGTCAACCGCAAGCCGATCGGAGTGGCCGGGCTCATCACCCCGTGGAACACGCCGTTCATGCTGGAGTCCTGGAAGCTCGGTCCCGCCCTGGCCACCGGCAACACCGTGGTGCTCAAGCCGGCCGAGTTCACCCCGCTCTCGGCGTCGCTGTGGGCTGGCATCTTCGAGGATGCTGGCCTGCCCCAGGGCGTGTTCAACCTGGTCAACGGCTTTGGCGAGGACGCCGGCGACGCGCTCGTCAAGCACCCCGACGTGCCGCTGATCTCGTTCACCGGCGAGTCCAGCACCGGCTCCCTGATCTTCGCCAACGCCGCGCCATACCTCAAGGGTCTGTCGATGGAGCTCGGCGGCAAGAGCCCCGCCATCGTCTTCGCCGACGCCGATCTGGAGGCAGCGGTCGACGCCACGATCTTCGGGGTCTTCTCGCTCAACGGCGAGCGCTGCACGGCTGGCTCGCGCATCCTGGTCGAGCGCTCCATCTATGACGAGTTCGTCGAGCGGTATGCCGAGCAGGCCCAGCGGGTGCGCGTCGGCTACCCGCACGAGGAGTCCACCGAGGTCGGGGCCCTCGTCCACCCCGAGCACTACGACAAGGTGATGAGCTACGTCGAGATCGGCAAGACCGAGGGTCGCCTGGTCGCCGGCGGCGGTCGCCCGGACGGGTTTGAGTCAGGCAACTTCATCGCCCCCACGGTCTTCGCCGATGTCGCGCCGGACGCGCGCATCTTCCAGGAAGAGATCTTCGGCCCCGTCGTCGCGATCACCCCCTTCGACACCGACGCCGAGGCACTCGAGCTGGCGAACGGCGTCAAGTACGGCCTCGCCGCCTACCTGTGGACCAACGACCTGAGGCGGGCCCACAACTTCTCCCAGGCCATCGAGGCCGGCATGGTCTGGCTGAACTCCAACAACGTGCGTGACCTGCGCACCCCGTTCGGCGGCGTCAAGGCCTCCGGGCTGGGGCACGAGGGCGGCTACCGCTCGATCGACTTCTACACCGACCAGCAGGCCGTGCACATCACCCTCGGCACCGTGCACAACCCCACGTTCGGCAAGCAGCAAGGACGCTGACATGAGCACTCCGACCCACCGCCCCGACCACGACATCGTCTCATCGGAGCCGATCGCCACGCCGAACGCGCCGCCGCCGGACATCCTGCGGTGTGCCTCGATGGAGCTCGTGGTGACCGACCTCGCCGCGTCGCGCGAGTTCTACCACGACGTGCTCGGCCTGGTGATCACCGAGGAGGATGACGAGGCGATCTATCTGCGCTCCTTCGAGGAGTTCATCCACCACAACCTGGTCCTGCGCCAGGGCCCGGTGGCGGCAGTAGCCGCCTTCTCCTTCCGGGTGCGCAGCCCCGAGGACCTGGACAGGGCGGAGGCCTTCTACGGCGAGCTCGGGTGCCGCGTCGAGCGTCGCGCAGAGGGCTTCAGCAAGGGCTATGGCGACTCGGTGCGCGTCGAGGACCCGCTCGGCTTCCCCTACGAGTTCTTCTATGACGTCGAGCACGTCGAGCGCCTCGCGTGGCGTTACGACCTGCACGTCCCGGGCGCCCTCGTCCGGCTGGACCACTTCAACCAGGTCACACCGGACGTGCCGAGGGCGGTTGGCTACGTCGAGGACCTGGGCTTCCGCGTGACCGAGGACATCCGCGACTCCGAGGGCACCGTCTATGCCGCCTGGATGCGCCGCAAGCCCACCGTGCACGACACCGCGATGACCGGTGGCGACGGACCCCGCATGCACCATGTCGCCTTCGCCACCCACGAGAAGCACAACATCATCGCGATCTGCGACAAGCTCGGCGCGCTGCGGATGTCCAACCACATCGAGCGCGGCCCAGGACGCCACGGCGTCTCCAACGCGTTCTACCTCTATCTGCGCGACCCGGACGGGCACCGCGTGGAGATCTACACCCAGGACTACTACACCGGAGACCCCGACAACCCACTGGTCAGCTGGGACGTGCACGACAACCAGCGCCGCGACTGGTGGGGCAACCCGGTGGTGCCGTCGTGGTACACCGAGGCCTCACTCGTCCTGGACCTCGACGGCAACCCCCAGCCCGTCGTCGCCCGCACCGACAGCTCCGAGCTGGCGGTCACGATCGGTGCCGACGGCTTCTCCTACACCCGTGAGGGGCACGAGGGGGACGATCACGACATGCCCAGTTGGAAGCAGGGCGAATACAAGCTCGGCCACCAGCTCTGACCCGCACGCCGCCCACCACCACATGAGAGGGACAGGATGCTGTCACCCGAGCAGATCGCCTCCATCGCCGATGAGCTGGCGCAGGCAGAGGAGGACCGCACCACGGTCCCGCTGCTGACGGCGCGTCACCCGCAGATGACCGTCGAGGACTCGTATGCCGTGCAGGCCGAGTGGCGTCGTCGGGGAGAGGCGGCGGGCCGCCGCCTCGTCGGTCGCAAGATCGGGCTGACGAGCAAGGTCATGCAGGCGGCGACCGGCATCAGCGAGCCTGACTACGGCGCGATCTTTGACGACATGGTCTTCGAGAACGGGTCGCTGATCGAGCACGAGCAGTTCTCCAACGTGCGGATCGAGGTGGAGCTGGCCTTCGTGCTCTCCGAGAATCTCGCGGGCGCGGACGTGACCGTCTTTGACGTGCTGCGCGCGACGGAGTTTGTCGTGCCCGCCCTGGAGATCCTCTCCTCCCGGATCGAGATGGAGGGCCGCACGATCGTCGACACGATCAGCGACAATGCGGCGATGGGCGGCATGGTCTATGGCGGCAACCCGGTCCGTCCGCACGACGTGGACCTGCGTTGGGTCTCCGCCCTGCTCTATCGCAACGAGACGATCGAGGAGTCCGGTGTGGCGGCCGCGGTGCTCAACCACCCGGCGTCCGGGGTCGCCTGGCTGGCCGGCAAGCTGGCCTCCCACGGCGACCAGCTGCACGCCGGTGACATCGTGCTCGCCGGGTCCTTCACCCGCCCGATGTGGGTGCATCCCGGGGACACGATCCTGGCCGACTACAAGGATCTGGGGACGATCTCATGCCGGTTCGTATGACGACGCTGCGGGATGCCCTGCACCGCACCGACGAGCGGGCGCTGGCCGGGATCTGGGTCTGCTCCGGGTCCCCGCTGGTCGCCGAGATCTGCGCGGGGGCCGGCCTGGACTGGGTGCTGATCGACATGGAGCACTCCCCCAACGGCCTGGCCTCGGTGCTGGCTCAGCTCCAGGCGGTCGCCGCCTATCCGGTGGTTCCCGTGGTCCGGGTCCCGACCAACGACCCAGTGGTCATCAAGCAGGTGCTGGACCTCGGCGCCCAGACCCTGCTGGTCCCGATGGTCTCCTCTGCCGAGCAGGCCCGCGCCGCGGTCGAGGCGATGCGCTATCCGCCCCGTGGCCGGCGCGGTGTCGGCTCGGCTCTGGCTCGTTCGGCACGCTGGAACCGGATCGACGGCTATCTGCAGGACGCCGACGAGCACGTGAGCCTGATCGTGCAGATCGAGACGATGGCGGGGGTGGAGGCTGCTGAGCAGATCGCGGCCGTCGACGGGGTGGACGCGGTCTTCGTCGGCCCGTCCGACCTGTCCGCCAGCATGGGACTGCTGGGCCAGCAGACGCACCCGGACGTGGTCGCCGCCGTGGGGCGCACTTTCGAGGCCGTCCGCGCGGCGGGCAAGCACTTCGGCGTCAACGCCTTCGACCCCCAGGCGGCCCAGGGCTACGTCGAGAGCGGCGCCGGGTTCATCCTGGTCGGGGCGGACGTCGCGCTCCTGGCCCGTGGCTCAGAGGCCCTGGCCCAGCGCTGGGTGCCGGCCGGCGAACAGGCTGAGCGCGACTCCTACTAGGACTTCTGCTCTCACCGGTTCGCCTGGATGATCTCCTCCTGATAGGGCGCAACGACCGTCGGGGAGACCCGCAGGTCGAGCAGGAGGAAGTCTCGCTGGCCCGGCGCCTGGTCGGCCCATTCGGCCAGGGCGTCGAGGTCCTCCAGCGTGGTGACGACGACCCCCTGCGCCCCGAGCGAGCTGGCGATCCCGGCGAAGTCCACCTCGGGGATCTGCATCGGCTTCTGGGTGACGCCCTTGCTGCCGTAGACGTGGACCTCGGCGCCATAGACCGCGTCGTTCCACACGACGGCCAGACCCCGGCCGCCGGCGACCCGGATCGCGGACTCCAGGTCAGCCAGGGCCATCAGGCCACCACCATCCCCCGAGGTGAGCACGACCGTCGACTCCGGGCGGGCCAGCGCGGCACCCAGGACGCTGGGGAAGCCCATGCCGATCGCCTGGAAGGCGGTGCCCACCATGATCATCCGGTCCGGGGAGGCGACAGGCCAATACATGTTGGCCCAGCCGATGAAGTGACCCCCGTCGGAGACCACGACGCGGTCCGGCGGAAGCAGCTCGCCGATCCGCGCCGCCGCTGATCGGGGGTCCAGGCGGCCGTCGGAAGCCAGCGCGTCGCCATCGTCATAGCGTCGGGCAGCAGCGACGTTGACCGACTCCCGCCAGCCACTGGGCTCAGCGTCAGCCAACCCGGCGACGAGAGCTGAAGCGATCACTCCTGCGTCTCCGCGCACATAGCCGCTGACATGCGGGTGGGTGGCCGCCGCGGCGACGTCGACCTGGAAGACCCTGGTCCCTGGGGCGAAGAGCTGACCGAAGCGCATCGTGAACTGGTTGAGCGAGGCGCCGAACACCACGGCGACGTCGGCCTCGCGCACCGCCTCCATAGCACCCTCGGCGCCGAACCCGCCGGCGACCCCGAGGTCGAACTCGGTGCGTGGGAAGAGTCCGCGCCCCAGTGCCGTGGTCGCGGTCAGCGCGCCGGTCGCGTCCGCGAGCTGGCCCAGGGCCATGCCGGCACCGGCCACCCAGGCACCACGTCCGGCGAGCAGGAGCGGCCTGCGGGCGGAGGCCAGAGCCGCCGTGATCTCGCGGACCCGCTCCTCGGCATACGGACCCTGCGGGGTGAGCCGGCCCGGCAGCCGGGGCTCCGGTGCCTCCGGCACCGGACCGACGTCGAGCGTCGCGACGTCATAGGGGATCGCCAGGACCGTGGGCACCCGATAGGTCAGCGCGTGCTCGATCGCGATGACCGTCGTGGCGGCGGCATCGGTGCGGCCCACGGTGTAGGTGCGAGCACCCAGCGCGGACGCCATCGCGATCTGGTCCACATCCCAGGCGCGCGGCCCCGAGGTGGGTTCGTCGCCGACGACGAGGACGAGCGGCACATGGGCCTGCACAGCCTCGGCCAGCGCCGTCAGCGTGTTCGTGAAGCCCGCGCCATAGGTCGTGGTCGCTGCGGCGAGCCGGCCAGAGCTGCGATGGAACGCGTCCGCGGCGGTGACCGCACCAGCCTCGTGCCGCACGGCGGTGAACTCTGCCGTGCTGTCGCGCTCGAGGGCGTCGAGGAAGTAGGCGTTCCCGTTGCCCATCACGCCGAACACGTGGTCGACATGGGCAGCGAGGGTGAGGGCCACGTGGGCGGAGACGGTCGACATGGTGACGATGTTTTCATGCCGGTGCGGGAGCTCCCCACACGGCGGAGTCCGTTCAGCGCTGGGCGAGCATGTGCTGGGCAAAGAAGTCGCTGAGCTCGTCGGTGGCCGTCAGCGGCAGGACGTGCGCGACATACTGGTCCGGACGCACGACGACCACGGCCCCGTCACGTGAGATCGCCCGCTCCTCAAAGATGTCCCGCCCGGGTGCAGCGGCGAAGGCCTTCTCCCAGTCGGTCAGCCCGAGAGGACCGCTCTGGGGCCGGAACGTCTCCGGCACCCGGGCGACGTCGACCTCCTCGAAGCTCTGCTGATAGATCACCTTGACGTCAAGGACGGTGTCCACGTCGGCCCCGGCGGGCGTATGCCGCAGCACCGGTGACTCCGGCGACGTCGACAGCCACTGCGCCCAGTCGGTCAGGGCCGAGGGTTCACCTGCAGCGGCAGCGTCGGCGAAGGCATAGATGCGCCAACGACCGTCGGCGGTCGCGTGGTGCCCCAGGTGCAGGGTGTTCCCGTCGCTGACCAGCACGACCTCGGCCGACTTGAAGCGCTTGCCGATCGGGAAGCCCTCGGCCAGGCCCTGGTGCTGATCGGTGCCGACGATCACCGACAGGCCGTACTGCGTCATGAAGCCGGAGGGGAACTCTGCGGTGCCGAGATAGTAGGTCGCGAGCTCGGTGGGGTCCTCGATCTCCTCGGGTTTGCGGGCCATCAGGCTGGACCACTCCCGGTCAAAGTCGATGAGCTGCTGGGCCACCGGCCGGCGTTCCGCCGTGTAGGTCGCCAGCAGCGACTCGTCGCTCAGTCCCGAGAGCACCGACCCGAGCTTCCAGCCGATGTTGAAGCCGTCCTGCATGGAGACGTTCATCCCCTGGCCGGCCTTCGCGCTGTGCGTGTGGCACGCGTCGCCGGTGAGGAAGACCCGTGGGTTCCGGTCCTCGCCCGCGGGCACGTCGTCGAATCGGTCGGTGACCCGGTGCCCCACCTCATAGACGCTGTGCCAGCCCACCTCCTTCACGTCGATGGAGTAGGGGTGCAGGATCTCGTTGGCCTTCGTGACCACCACCTCCAGCGGGGTCTGGCGCACCCGGTGGTTGTCGTCCTCGGGGACGGCGCCGAGGTCGATATACATCCGAGCCAGATAGCCGCCCTCCCGCGGGATGTGCAGGATGTTGCCAGCCTCGGCGTTGATCGCGCACTTGATCCGCCAGTCCGGGAAGTCGGTGTTGACCAGCACGTCCATCACGCCCCAGGCATGCTTGGAGATGTCGCCGACGTGCTGGCAGCCGATCGATTCGCGCACCCTGCTGCGGGCACCGTCGCAACCCACGACATACTTCGCCGCGACCACCCGCTCCTCGCCAGCGCTGGCCGCGTCGGCCCCTCCGGCCGCGTTGTCCGCATCGGAGCGCCGCAGCGTGACGATGACCGGGTAGTCCCCGCTGTCGGTGACCTGCAGGTCGACGAACTCCCAGCCGTAGTCCGGGCTGACCCGACCGGGTGCACGCTCGGCCGCCTCGGCGAAGT
This sequence comes from Ornithinimicrobium cryptoxanthini, assembly GCF_023923205.1. Classification (NCBI taxonomy): domain Bacteria; kingdom Bacillati; phylum Actinomycetota; class Actinomycetes; order Micrococcales; family Ornithinimicrobiaceae; genus Ornithinimicrobium; species Ornithinimicrobium cryptoxanthini. Next base: position 2,805,282 of record NZ_CP099490.1, read on the forward strand.
AGTCCAGGACCCGGGCCTGGTTGACGATCAGGTGCGGGAACTCGCCGATGTCCTGGGCATAGTCCGCGGTGCGCGCGGTGCGGATGATGTGCTGCGGGTTCTGCGGGTCCGGGCCCCAGAAGTTCATCCAGCCGATGTTGTAGGCCTCGGCGATGATCTCCTCCGCGAAGCCGAACGCCTGGAAGGTCTCCACGCTGCGCGGCTGGATGCCGTCGGCCTGCCCGTGGGTCAGTCGCCCGGAGCGGCGCTCGATGACGCGGGTGGTGAGCTGGGGGAACTGCGACATCTGGGCCGCGAGCAGCATGCCTGCCGGCCCACTGCCCACGATGAGGACGTCGACCTCAGCGGGGAGCTCGTCCGGCCGGTCGAGGCCGGTGCCGGCCGCGGGGCGGACCCGCGGGTCGCCGGAGACATAGCCGTGGTGGTGGAACTGCATCGCTATCGGATCCTTCCTCAGACACTCTCGACCCGCAACCCTTGGGCGGCGACTCCGGGTCGCAGCACCCGCCAGGTCCGCCCCCACGAGCGCACCTCGGTGACGACGACGTCGGCGACCTCGGCACGGGCCAGCACCAGCACGGCAGGGCCCGCGCCGGACATCGTGGCGGCATGCCCCAGCGAGCGCAGCTCGTCGACGACCCCCATCGACTCGGGATAGACCCCGCGGCGCTGCTCCTGGTGGATCCAGTCCTGGGTGGCGTCCAGCAGCATCGTCGGGTCAGCGGTCAGCGCGTGGCTCAGCAGCGCGGCCCGCCCCGCCTGCTGGATCACGTCGGCGCGCGGCACGAAGTCGGGCAGCACGCCGCGGGCGATGCTGGTCGACAGCCGGGTCGAGGTGGGCAGCAGCACCAGTGGCTCCACGCCGGGGTGCACGGTGAGTCGGGCCGTGCGGACGGTCGCCGGCGACGGCATCCACGACACGGTCAGCCCGCCATACACCGACGCCGACGAGTTGTCCGGATGACCCTCGGCGATCCCGGCGTGGGTGTTGACGAGCGTCAGGTCGTCCTCGGTCAGCTCGCCCCCACGCGCCAGGGCGAAGCCCAGGCCCAGCCCACCGACCAGGGCCGCGGCCGAGGACCCCAGTCCGGCGGACATCGGGATCGCGTTGCGGCAGGTCAGCCGCAGCCCGCGGCTGTCGTCGCCAACACCGTCGACCCACGGCACCCCGCAGACTTCGAGCGCGGTGCGCAGGGCCCGGGCGACCAGGTGTGTCTCGTCCGCCGGCAGCTCGTCCGCGCCCTCCCCCGCGAGCTCGACGACCAGACCGGGGGCAGAGGTGACCTCCACGGCATACGTCTCGCGCAGGCCCAGCCCCAGCCCCACGGTGTCGAACCCCGGGCCGAGGTTGGCCGAGCTGGCCGGGACGCTGACGACGACCCGGTCCCCAGGCGCGAGCATCAGTCGGGCAGGCCCAGCGCGCGGGCGGCGCTGACCGCGTCGACCGACACCCGGGTGGGCTCGATCTCGGAGCCGTCGGCCTGGCGCAGCGCCCACTGCGGGTCCTTGAGCCCGTGCCCGGTGACCGTGCACACGATCGTGGCGCCGGCTGGGACCAGGCCCGCGTCGGCCATCTTCAAAAGGCCTGCGACGGACGCGGCCGAGGCCGGCTCGACGAAGATGGCCTCGCGGGAGGAGAGCAGCCGGTGCGCGCGCAGGATCTCCTCGTCGGTGACCTTGTCGATGATGCCGCCGGACTCGTCGCGGGCCGCCTCGGCCTGCGTCCAGCTGGCCGGGTTGCCGATCCGGATGGCGGTGGCGATGGTCTCCGGCTCGTCGATCGGGTGGCCCAGCACGAGCGGGGCAGCGCCGGCGGCCTGGAAACCCCACATGGCGGGGCGGTGGGTGGCCGGCCCGGACTCGGCATACTCGCGATAGCCCTTCCAGTAGGCGGTGATGTTGCCCGCGTTGCCGACCGGCAGGCAGTGGATGTCGGGGGCGTCCCCGAGCGCGTCGACGATCTCGAACGCGGCCGTCTTCTGGCCCTCGATGCGCGCGGGGTTGACCGAGTTGACCAGCTCGACCGGGTAGGCCTCGGCCAGCTTGCGGGCCAGTGTCAGGCAGTCGTCGAAGTTGCCGTCGACCTGCAGCAGGGTCGCGCCGTGCGCGATCGCCTGGGACAGCTTGCTCATCGCGATCTTGCCGTCGGGGACCAGGACACCGCACGTCATACCGGCCTTGGTGGCATAGGCCGCAGCCGAGGCGCTCGTGTTGCCGGTGCTCGCGCAGATGACGGCCTTGGCGTCGCGCCCCGCGGCCTCGGAGATCGCCGCCGTCATGCCGCGGTCCTTGAAGGAGCCGGTCGGGTTGAGACCCTCATACTTCACATGCACCTGAGCGCCCACCAGCTCAGAGAGGTGCTCGGCCGGGATCAGCGGCGTGCCGCCCTCGCGCAGCGTCACCACGGTGCCGGTGATCGATGCAGGGAGGCGATCGGCATACTCGGCGATGACGCCGCGCCACTGGTGTGCCATGGGAGACCCTTTCGAGGTATGCCGCGGGGCCCGGTCGGTGGGCACCCGCACGTGAGACTACTAAGCCTGAGCAGGTGCCGGTGAACCGTGGCCCTGCGGTTGTGAGGGGGCCCGCTTCGGGGAAGGGTGGGCAGGGACATCCCCAACCAACCCCGGAGGCTTTCATGTGGCGCTCACTCATCCGCATCGCACCGTTGGCGATGGCCGGCTTCCAGTGGTGGAAGCGCCGCCAGGCCAAGCAGAACCGCCAGCAGTCCGCGCGACCCCCGCAGGTGCCTGAGGACCGGCTGCCCTGACCGCTGCGGCTGGACCGACTCCGGCTGGTTCGGCACCCACCCCAGCAAAGCAACGGCGCCCACCCCCTCAGCGGGGCGGGCGCCGCTGCGTTGGCAGGCTCACTCAGGGTGACTGATCACTCGCGGGGCACATCTCCGCTCCACGCACCAGTCTCAGTGCCTCGCGACTCGATGAACTCCTTGAATCGCTTGGCATCCCCCTTGACGCGCCGGTCGTCCACGCCCAGGGCCGCGCCAGCGCTCTCCAGCACGCCCTGCGGATCCCAGTCCATCTGGATGGTGACGCGCGTCGAACTATCGTCGAGCTTGTGGAAGGTCACCACGCCGGCCTGCTGCAGGTCGCCACCCACAGTTGTCCAGGCGATCCGCTCCTCCGGGTGCTGCTCGCTGATCTCCGTGTCGAACTCCCGTGTCGCCCCCGCCACCTCCACCTTCCAGTGGTTGCGGGTGTCGCTGACCTGCGTCACGGATTCGACACCCTCCATGAACTGCGGGAATGTCTCGAACTGTGTCCACTGGTCATATGCCACGCGGATCGGGACGTCGACGTCCACGGTCTCGGTGATCTGGCTCATGACAAACCTCCTGTTGGGGATGCGTTCCCCTCTAGGCAACACCGGCTCCGGCGACCGTGCCAGCCGAGGCCGCACCCGCTGTCCGTCCCAGGTCAGTCGGGCAGCTGGTAGGCGGTCGGCGGCGCGTCCTCGAGGCTGAGGTCGGCTGCACGGCCCTCGCCGGGCACCGCAGCCCGGAAGCCGTCCGGGGAGGCCGCCCGCCGCGCGATCTCGCCGCGCAGTCCGGCCAGGACGAGGTCGCCCAGTGTGTCCCCGTCACGAGCCGCGACGTCCATGGCCTGACAGGCGAGGGCGTCGGGGATGTCGATGGTGGTCTTCACCCCCTCACGGTAGCGTCTGGGTGTTCTCCGGCCCAGGTCGCGCGAGCAGGCGCACCAGGTCGCCGGCCAGCTCCCGGAAAGCACGGCCCCGGTGACTGATCGCGTGCTTCTCCTCGGGCGCGTGCTCGGCCAGGGTGCGCCCGTCGGGCATCACCAGCAGCGGGTCATAACCGAAGCCGCCACTGCCGCGCGGCTCGTGCGCCAGGGTGCCGCGCACGCTGCCCTCGCGCACTACCGTCTCCAGTCCAGGGACCGACAGCGCTGCGGCACAGACGAAACCGGCCCCTCGGTGCTCGTCCGGCACGTCACCGAGCTGGGCCATGAGCAGGGCGTTGTTGGCCCGGTCCTTGCCGTCACCGTTCACGCCGGACCAGCGGGCGGAGAAGACGCCCGGGCTCCCGCCCAGCACGTCGACGGCGAGACCGGAGTCGTCGGCGAGCGCGGGCAACCCCGTGGCGGCGCTCACCGCCTCGGCCTTGAGCGTGGCATTGGCGGCGAAGGTCACCCCGGACTCGACGACATCCTCCACATCAGGGAAGTCCGTCACGCTCACCAGGGTGCGGCCGGTCTGCTCCAGCACGTCCGCGAGGATCGTGCGCAGCTCCTGGACCTTGTGCGCGTTGCGCGTCGCCAGGACGATCCGTCGCTCGCTCGTCACATCAGCAGCGGGTGGCCCAGGCGTGCTGTCTGCGGCCCCTGCCCCACTCACCACGTCGGCGGCCCCTGGTCGATGTCTGCGCCGACCTCGCGCGGGTCAGCCCCGCCGATGTCGTCACCGCCGAAGGCCGCGGACTGTCGTGCGGTCAGCTCGGTGCACCCCTCGGCGGCCAGGTCGAGCATCGCGTCCAGCAGCTCCTTGTCAAACGGCACGCCCTCGGCCGTGCCCTGCACCTCGATGAACCGCCCGTCGCCGGTCATCACGACGTTCATGTCGGTGTCGGCGGTGGAGTCCTCCACATAGTCCAGGTCGAGCACCGGCTCACCGTTGACGACGCCGACGCTGACGGCGGCGACCTCCCCTGTGATCGGCTCTGCACCTTCCTTGATCAACCCCAGCGAGCGCCCCTTCTCGACCGCGTCGACGAGCGCGACATAGGCACCTGTGATCGCCGCGGTGCGGGTGCCCCCGTCGGCCTGGAGCACGTCGCAGTCCAGGTGGATGGTGTTCTCCCCCAGCGCGGACAGGTCGATGACCGCCCGCAGGCTTCGTCCGATCAGGCGGGAGATCTCGTGGGTGCGCCCGCCGATCCGCCCCTTGACCGACTCGCGGTCGCTGCGCGTGTGCGTGGCGCGCGGCAGCATCGCATACTCCGCTGTCGCCCAACCCAGTCCGCTCCCCTTGCGCCAGCGCGGCACGCCTGCGGTGAACGAGGCCACGCACAGCACTCGCGTCCTGCCGAACTCGATGAGCACACTGCCCTCGGCGTGGTCCAGCCACCCGCGCGTGATCCGCACCTCGCGGAGCTCGTCGCTCTGGCGTCCATCGTGGCGGGGTCCACCCGCTGCGTTCGTCATGGCACCCAGCGTAGAGGTCTGGGCCTGCACCGGACCGGGCGGGAAGCAGGACGTTACCCGCGGGTTACCCCTAGCCGACCCGCACTGGCCGCTGCTACGGTCGCCTGATCGGAGGGAGGCCAGGCAGGGACAGGGATCCAGCCCCGAGTCTCACTCCACAACTCTCAGCACAGCCCGCATCATGACGCGGCGGTCACGCCCGTCAAGGACAGAGGACCTGATGTCCCCGTCGGATCGCGCGCCCACGGCAGGGGGGCGCAGCCAGACCCCGATGACCCTCGCGCGCGCACAGCGTCTCGCCGGCGTGACGCTGGACAACGCCGACCTGACCCAGCTGATCACACTCGTCCAGACCGCGCCGTGGATCGCCAAGGTCGGTCCGGCCAAGAAGCTCAAGCCCGGTGAGCTCACCCGCGGCCTGATGCACATCCCGCAGGGCGAGGCCCAGACGGCGCTGCGCGGCGTGGTCCGGCTCGTCGCCGACCTGCCCCGCGACAGCACGCCCGTCGTCGTCTGGCAGGACCGCGGCAGCGAGCTCGAGATCGACACCGCTGCCACCAGCCTGAGCTGCCGGGTCGGGGTCGTGACCGTCGGCGTCGCCGTGAGCTGTGACCAGTTGTCCGAGCAGGCGGTGATCGAGGTCCCCCTCGGCGTCGGCACGGCCGAACGTCCGACGGGCCTGGTCATGTCTGCCCTGACCCACCTCGCCGGGCCGTCCGTCGTCGTCGACCGGTGGGCCGACGCCATCACCGCCTTTGCCTGGGAGTGCGTCGTCGAGACGGCCCGCCGGCTCTGTGAGCTGGCCGGCGCGGACGCCGGCGGACGTCCACTGACCCCCGGTGCCATCGGTGCGGAAAGCAAGGCCCTGATCATCCAGCCGATGTCACCACACAGGGCCCGGTGACCTGAATGACGGTCGCCGAGTCGGATCTCGAGTCCTTCGCCCAGCTCACCCGGGCGCTCGGCATCACCACCAGCAGCGGCGGCGCAAACGCGGAGTGGTTCCAGGACCCCGTGGGCGGCACCACTGAGAACCCCACCGGCCTCAAGACGATCCTGGCCAACGACGACCAGCGCGAGGCGCTCGTCCAGTTCGTTGACGAGGTCCTTGGTCCGCCGGAGGCCGACCAACGGGAGGAGACCACCTGGCTGCCGCTCTTCCGCAACCCCGACCCCGAGCTGACCATCTATGCCGTGCTCACCCCGGTCACCGGCGCAGTCCAGGTCGGCATCGGTGTCGCCCACTCCAGCGGGGACCTCAGCCCCCGCGTCACCACGCGACTCCACGCCCCGCTCTTCCGCGTGCCCCGAGACACCGCGACCCTGCCGAGCGACAGCGCCACGAGTCTGCCCAGCTGGCTGCTGCTCGGCCGCGAGGCAGGACGGGTGGCCATCGAGGTCGACGCCACCTTCACCGACGACGCGCCCACCCCCGGCGAGGCATTCCTGCGCGGCCTGCGCGCGGGCATCGAGGTGCCCACCGACGGCGTGAGCGACGTCGGGTTCACCCTCACCCTGCGGGACCTGCAGATCCCCGGAACCACCGCACCCTCCAGCCCGACCCTTGACCTCGACAGCCTCGACGACCTGGGCGAGGACGTCTTCACCTTCGCCGTCGGCCTGCTCCGCAGCCAGCTCGCCGCGCTGGACACCAACGATGCCGGTCTGCGGATCGCCGCCGCCCTCAGTGGGCTGCTCGGGCTGCGGGACATCCCCAACGTGCCAGCTTTCCCTCTCGCTGACCTGCCACAGCGTGGGGTCGCCGCGATCACCGACTGGATCTCCGGGATCCTGGCCGACAACGACGCGCTCGACGCCTGGCTCGGCCAGCTAGCCCTCCTCACCGGCGGCAGCGCACGCCCCGCCGACGACGCCGTCGCGTTCTCGATCGGCGACGCCGACCTGCTGCTCGGGATGCGAGTCACCCCTGGGGCGGACGGTCACCTGGTCCTCATCCCGTGGCTCCGACTCGACCTCGAGGCCTCACCCGGAGCCGTCGTCGCCGTCAGCGCCGACCTGTTCCGGGCCGAGACCGCGACCGGCGCCGTCGTCGCGCTGCCCGCCCTCGACCTCTCTGCGGTGTTCGGCGCGGAGGCTCCAGCCCCCAAGCTCCTCGCCACCGGACCCGTGCGCATCCGTTCCGTGCGGGTGGGCGTGGGCATCGACGAGCAGCGCCACCCGACGCCTCGGCTCACCCTGCACGACGTCGACCTCGCGGCCGGCACCTCCAACGCCACCCACCACGACGTCCTCGACCTCTCCTCCCCCGATGCCGCGCTCGCCGCCGTCGACGACGTGGTGGCCGACCTGCTCACCAACCTCCTCGACGACCTCGGTCCGGCCGGGGCACTGCTTGCCACCGCGCTCGGCACCGACCCGCCCACCGGGGTCGACCCGGTCTCGGTCCCCGCCCTGCTCGCCGACCCGCTCACCGCGATGGCCGCCTACTGGCGCGAGGTGCTGGCCGCCCCGGCGGCTGCCAGGGAGCTGCTCTCGGACCTCGCTCACCTACTCCTCGGCACCCCGACCAGCATTACCGGTGACGGGACGGCCGAGGACCCGTGGCTGCTGCCCCTGCACCCGAGCGTGGCCGTGGCGCTCGCCGTGAGGTATGTCGAGAACGTCCTGACCGTGTCCGTCTCGGCACGGCCCACCCACACCCTGACCGACACCGCGCTGGGTGACGTCGCGGTCTCCGCCTCCGTGGTCACGGACCTGCTGCGGGTCGATCTCGACACCGGGTCAGCCGCGTTCGTCACCGGGTTCAGCGGCGGCGTGCAGGTCGCGCCCGTCGGTCCCGACCCGCTCCATCTCCCTCTGATGGTCGCCGACCTCGATGTCGCAGCCGTCGGGCTGGAGGTCACGTGGACCCCAGCGGCCGGGCTGCTCCTCACCCCGAGCGGCGACGTCTCACTCACCTGGTCAGACGTTGCGGGGCCGACCACGCTGCCGCTGCCGATGCCCGTCCGCGCACCGGACGGCACCCTGACGCTCACCAGCGACTGGGACGGTGTCGAGCTGGCGCTGGGGCGGCTGCTCCTGGCCCCCGAGCTCAGCGCGATCCACCCGTTCGTGCACCTCCTCGGGTGGGCGGGCACCGGTCCCCGCCTCACGATCAGCGCCCTGCTCGACGACCCAGTCGCCGCCCTGGAGGACTGGGCGGCCGACCTGGCGCTGGAGTGCACGCACCTGCACACCACCCTGAGCGCGATCGCCACCCTGTTCTCCGCCGGGCAGGCGTCTGTCCCCTTCGGCCTGGGCCGCCGCGGTGCGCCCTATCGGGCTCCGGTCGGCGGGCACCCCTCGCTGCCCGGGCTCGCGGTCTGGACCGAGCCGCCGTGCCCGCGCCCGAGCGAGTGGGGTGGCACCAGCGGCTTCGAGCCCGGCCCCGACCCGAGCGGCGCCGGCTTCGTCGCCGCGCTCGAGACCGTGGCCCGGGACCTGCCCGAGCTCGCCGACCTGCTGACCGCCCGACCCTCCCTGGACAGCGGCCTTGACGCGCTCATCACCCGGTCCAGCGGGACCGACGGTCTGGTCGCCGCCGGCTCTGGGCTGCCCGATGGGGTCACCTCTGCCGTGCTGGCCGGCTATGGCCACGCGGAAGCGCGCGCGGCGAGCGTCCTCGACCTGCTGCCCTGGACCGGCATGGGACCGGCTCCGGCAGACCGCGTGCACCTCACGACAGACCTCGGCTGGTGGCAGGGGCACCCGGAGTCCCAGCGGATCGACGCCACCGGCGGCACCGTGCCAGCGCTGCCCACCGTCGCGTCCGGCCCGTGGTTCGTCCTCGTCCCGGCCGTGACGGCCTCTGGCCCTGGCACAGATGGCATTGCGGCACAAGCAGACCGGATCGCCGAGGTGCTCCGCGAACGCACCGGTGCGGTCACCCTCGTGGCCCACGGTGGCCCGGGGGCAGCCGCCCTGCGCGCGGCTGCACGGCCGGCGCTCACCGCCGTCGTCGGCGCCGTCGCCACGGTCGGGAGTCCGTGGACCGCGGTCCCGACGGCAACCTTTGTCGGGCACGGCGGCAACGCTCTCACCTTCCTCAACGCCCTCGCCGGCAGCGATCTGCCCGAGCTCCCCGACGACCAGCTCGCCCACTTCAGCGGTCCACTCCAGCGATCGTTCGGGCTGCTGCGTCGGCTACGGCAGGAGCGCCTCGTGGCCGACCTGCCCAACGCCGCGGCCGAGGTCATCCGGCCTGGTCTCACGGTCCATGCCATCACCGGCTCGCTCACCACGTCCGATGTCGTGGAGCAGCTCGGTGCCCTGATGGCGCAGGCCGTGGACGAGCGGATCGGGTCCAGCACGGCACCCGAACCGGTCGAGCAGCTGCACGCCGGCCTCGGCCTGCCTGCTGTCGACGTCGCCGTCGGTCCGATCAGTCTCGGCGTGCGCGCCGACCTCTCCCTGCTGTCGGTCCAGCGCGCGGACCCACGGGTGCGCTCAGAGCGCGTCCTCACCACCGCGATCCGTCTCGCGGTCACCGACGGGTGGCTCCTGGGTGGGCCGGGGGCGACCCAGCGAGACCTCGAGGTGCGCTGGGTGGAGATCGCCCTGCGCGACCCACTCGACGGCTCCGAGCCGACCTGTGAGCTCGTCCTGCACGAGGCGCACGCCTACACCGCCTCCCGCGAGCGCTGGGTGGTGCGCGCCGACGGCCTCGACCCCGAGGCGACGCTGGCGCTGCCCGAGGTCAAGCTCATCCTCAGCGCCGTCGCCACCCGGATCCACGCCGAGGCACCCTCCCTCTCGGCGCTGCTCACCGACTACGGCCTCTTCCGCGAGGGCGGACTCGACCCGACGGGGCTGGACCGCCTGCTCTTCGACACGAGGGCGTTCCTGAGCACGCCGCTGCAGCTCGACCCCGCCACTGTCGTCGGCCACCTGTGCACGGTGCTCGGCACACCAGTGGGGCCGACCCCGACCACCCTGCGCCTCGGCTCCGCCGACGCGAGCGTCGACATCGACCTGGCGACAGGCACGGTCAGCGCCGCGGCGACCGTCGAGGTCCCCGGGGCGGCGGCGGTCACGGCCAGCGTCACGGTGCCGGCACGCGAGCTGACCGGTGGGAGCGGCCTCGGCGGTGCGACGAACGGCACCGGCACGAGCGCCCAGCTCAGCATTGGTTCGCTCGAGCCACACGACGGCGTGCGGCTCGACGCCGAGCTGGGACCGGCCGGTCCCTCAGTCACCCTCACGATCCCCGGGGCGTCCGGACCACGGACCGTGCCCGTCTATCCCACGCTCATCGTCGCCGACGTCACTGAGGCGCTCCTCGCCTTCAGCCCCGCCGTCTTCTGCCAGGCCCTGCTCAACGGGCTGCGCGGCGCACTGTCGCGAGCCAGGGCCGCCGTCCTGGACGAGGTCCTGACCCAGCTGGGCCTGCTCGACCCCGTGCTGGACCGGCTCGGCGTGCCGGTCGCGGTGCTCATCGACCCCATCGGCTATCTGCGCCGGCGTCCTGACCCGCTCGGGACGGCCCTGAGCATCCTGGAGGCGCTCGCAGACCTCGTCGTCCCGGGTCGCACCGGGTCCGGCTGGCCGATCACCGACGAGGTCAGGCTCTCCTATGCGCTGGTGGCCGGCCGCCTCGAGCTGCTCGTCGAGGTGGACCTGGACACCACGGTCGACACCGCCGCGGTCGACCTCACCCTGGCCGGCGGCCTGCGCATCGACACGTCGGGCAAGGTCCACGCGCTCGCCACCGCATCCGGCAGCGTCGATGGCTATGGTCTCGCGCTGCGGGTCGGGACGTCCACGACAGCCCCCGTCGCCCTGGACCTGACCCGCCCGGGTCCGGCCAGCGCACTAGCCATCTATCCCGTCGGGCCGGGCCTGGGTGGGGGCCTCGAGATCGCCGGCGCAGCAGCCCAGGCCGCGGTTGTCGTCGCCCTCAACGAGCTCATCGCCCGCCGCGGGACCGGGGACTCGAGCATCCAGCAGGTCGGCACCGTGGCCGACCACCTGGCCCTCGGTCTGGGTCTGGTCGCCGACCCGGCCGGCACAGACCATGCCCTCGCCCCGGCGCAGGTCTCGGCCTTCGCGGCCGACCCGGGAGCACGCCTGCTCGCGCGGCTACCCGACCTCACGGCGCACCTGCTCGCGAGCATCGCGACCGCCCTCGGCTCAGACGAGATCACCGCGACGCCGGTCGGGACGGCGACCCGCATCGCCTACGGGACCACGGCCTACCTCGAGCTCGACGGGCCGACGCGACAGGTCCGCCTCGGTGCCACGGTTGACCTCGACGGGGCCGGCGTCCTGGAGATCACGCAGATCTGCATCGGCGCCGCCGGGGTCAGCGTCGAGATCAGCGTCGGGCCGGTCACCGTGGATCTCGGGTCCGTGCTGCTCTTCCCCCTCGTGACCATCCGCGCAGGGGTGGGCAGCGGCAGCTTCGATCGCATGGTCGGGGTGGGTCTGGCGACCAGCGCGACAGGCACCGAGAGCGTCGAGGTCCGCTGGGTCCTCGACGCCACCCCGCCTCAGATCGTGGCGGTGTCCTCTGGCGCACCGATCACCGACCCGGCCACGATCGCCACCCGCGCGCTCGGACTGGCCGTCAACATCGCGTCCGGCGTGCTCGCCGAGCAGCTCGCGTCGGTGCTCACCACCGAGGTGACCGCCAGGCTCCAGGACGTCGTGTTCACCGGCGGGTCGGCCGCCATCGATCCCGGTCTCGTCGAGGCGCTCATCCACCCCGAAACGCTTTTGGACCGGCTCTACACGCTGGTGTGGAACTGCGCAACTGTCGGGACCCCGGTCTCGGTCAAGATCGAGGACACGCTCGAGATCGGCCTGACGGCCGTCGCGACCACCGATGACCGACAGCACCTCGGCCTGCGACTCAGCCTGCCCGACGGCGAGGAGCTCACCCTCGTCGAGGGGTCCCTCACCGTCGCGCTGGAGTGCAACTCGCGCTGGATCGTGCCGGAGGTGCAGCCGGGACTGTCGATCCTCCTCCTCGAGGGAACCGCCACCTCGCTCCAGCTGGTGCCCGGCGTCATCGTCGGCGGTCTCGGCGTGCGCTTCACCGCGAGCGGACAGCCGTTGCTGGACCTCGGCTCGGTCTCCCTCGACGGCATCGCGGTGCGGGTCTATGGCGAGGCGAGCGCCGCCGGCGTCGGCGGAGGCGCCCAGCTCGTCCTCGAAGGGCTGTCCGTCGCGCCCGGTGGCGGTGGCGGGACCAACCCGGTGGCCAACGGCATCATGAACGACGTCGGTGCCGCGAGCGAGAGCGCCCGACCCACCTTCTCGCCCTCCCTCGCGGTCCAGAAGCCACCGGGTCAGGACCTCGCCATCTCGCTGCGGGCCGGGGACCCGCCCGGGCCGTGGTGGGTCGTGATCGAGCGTCAGCTCGGTCCGTTGTATGTCGACCGCATCGGTTTCGACTCGGTCGAGAACAACGGCCAGGTCACCAAGATCAGCCTGCTCTTCACCGGCCAGCTCGACCTCTTCGGGCTCACCGCGGCAGTCGACGAGCTGGCTCTGTCCTGGGAGGGCGGCGACGTGCTCGCCATCTCGAGCTGGTCCGTCGACCTGATGGGGCTGGCCGTCAGTGCCGACATGGCCGGCGTCAGTCTCTCTGGCGGCCTGCTCAAGATCAAACAGGGCTCAAGCACGTCCTACGTGGGCATGCTGGTCGGCCGCTTCGCGGCATACGGCCTGTCGGTCTTTGGTGGCTTCACCCACGATGGCGAGCACGCCTCGTTCTTCGTCTTCGGCGGTGTCAACGGCCCTATCGGCGGACCACCGGCGTTCTTCCTCACCGGCATCGCCGGCGGCCTCGGCATCAACCGCGGCCTGCGGGTGCCGGACGACCTCTCCCAGTTCGGCAGCTATCCGTTCATCGCCGCTCTCAACCCCGCCGCGCCGCAGCGTGAACCGATGGAGGCGCTGCACGAGCTGAGCCACTACTTCCCGCACCAGGTGGGCAACTTCTGGTTCGCCGGCGGGATCTCGTTCACCTCCTTCGCCCTGATCGACGGCATCGCCGTGGTGGCGGTCTCCTTCGGCAGCAGCGGGCTCGACATCAACCTCTTCGGTCTCGCGCGGATGGCCCTGCCCCGGCCGGGTGCCGCCCTGGTGTCGATCGAGCTGGCGATCGTGGTCCGCTTCTCGCTGAGCGACGGCGTGTTCATGATCCGTGCCCAGCTCACGGACAACTCGTGGCTGCTCTATCCCGAGATCCGCCTCACCGGTGGCTTCGCCTTCGCGATCTGGTGGAAAGGGCCACTGGCCGGGCAGTTCGTGCTCACGATGGGCGGCTACCACCCGACCTTCCACGTCGAGGGCTATCCCGACGTGCCCCGCCTCGGGCTGGTCTGGCGGATCAGCGACTCCCTCGTCATCAAGGGCGAGTCCTACTTCGCGCTCACCTCCGAGGCGCTGATGGCAGGTCAGTCCGTCGAGGCCAGCCTTGACCTCGGCTGGGTCTGGGCCAAGGTCACCTTCAGCGCCGACGGCATCGTCTACTTCGACCCGTTCTCCTTCGATGTGAAGGTCCGGGCCAGCATCTCCGCAGGCATCCACATCGACCTCTGGCTCACCACGCTCAGCCTGAGCATCACGATCAGTGCCGAGATCCACGTCTGGGGGCCGGACTTCGCGGGCAAGGTCACCTTCGAGATCGGGCCGGCGACGGTGCCGATCCGGTTTGGCAGCAACCGCCGAGTCGAGCCCGAGACCCTCGCCTGGGTGCCTTTCGTCGAAAAATACCTCGAGCGCGGCAGTGGCAACACAGCCCGGGCACTGAGCGCAATCACGGGCCGCGGCACGCTGCCCACGTCGACCAAGGGTGAGACCGGGGCGCCGAGCGCCGACGGTTCGGCCACGCTGCCCTACCGCGTGTTTGCCGAGTTCGAGATCACCTTCACGTCCTCCATCCCAGCCACGGCACTGACCATCGGCACTGCTTCCCCGCTGCCGGTCGCCCCCACCCTCGCCGGGTCGACGACGTCCTTGGGCCTGGCACCCATGGGGCTACGAGATCTCACCCCGACCCTCAGAATCCGCCTTGAGCGCAAGACGGGAAGCGGTGGCTGGACCGCCCACGACAGCAAGCTCGGCCCCCTCGCAGCCGGTCTCAACGGCAACGGGCCGGCATCGTATGCGACCGAGTCGTTCCCGCTCGGAGTGTTCGGGGCCCCGCATGCCTCCGCGTCAAACACCAGGCTGCCGAACCACGAGGTCGTCGTCGCCGCCCACCAGGTGACCCTCGTCGCCGGCATCATCGCGTCGACCCCTGGTCCGCCGATGGACTACTACAAGGTCGAGTGCAAGCAACGACCGCTGCCCCTGCAGGCAACCCGCACCTCCCGCGCGTCGATGGTCAACCTCGGCCGGACGCTGGAGGCCCCCCTGCCGGTCAACGCCAGCGAGGCGCTCACCCAAGCCCAGACCATTCTCTTTGAGCACGGGCACGAGCAGCACAGCGCGGTGGCTAGGGCATCCTTCGCCGCGGACCGGTCCGCGCCGCCGATGTTTGGCACTCTCACCGACGGGCTCGTCGCCGACAACGGTGCCGACGGCGAGCGATCCAGGCTCCCTGTCGCCGCGACCCCGAAGCGCAAGCCGCGCCGGCCGATCGTCGTGGGCCTCCTCGAGTCCGGCGACCTGGCCGTCCGTCGCCCGGCCGGCACGACGGTCGCGGACGGTCGGCTCAAGCGTCGTCCGGCACCGAGCACCGTCTCGGTGCAGAGCCGACTGTCCACGCGGCTCCCGATCGCGCTCACCCGGTCCAGCCCCTCGGTGACCAGGGCTGGGGCAACCCTGGCTGCGACGACCTTTGTGCCACGCACCACCGCGGCGTCCACCGGACACGTCAGCACCGGGAGCCGCCTCGCGGCGCCCGACCTGCAGGGTCTCGTCACGGGCCTGGGGCCCGGCGCCGGCCTCGTGCCGCGGGCCGAACGGGCCCGACGGCTCAGCCGCGCCGCCTCCTCGCGCAACGCCGAGCTGGCCCAGTCCATCGCCGGTGGCGACGTCATCATCCTCGAGTCGCTCGACGCACGCTATGACGGCGACCCCGACCGGCGCCCCCACCTCACCATCGCCGGGACGGCACGCGTCCTGGCCCTGACCGGACGCTCGATCGTTACCGATGTCGAGGTCGACGCGCGGCGCGCGGACCAGTCCGTCCCCGTGCCATCTGGGGCGACGCTGATCGCCGTCCACGCCGGTGGCGACATCGACCCCGAGCTCGGCTTCGCTGGCTGGCACGACGGGTCGCGGATCGCGCGCGTCGGCGGCCGCGTCGGGCTGGCCGCGGGCTGTGCCCTCAGCGTCGACGGCCTCGCGGCGCAGGAGGGTCAGGGGGCCGCCTGGCAGCCGGCCCACACGCTGACCGGCGGTGCGCGAGAGGTCCTCACCCGGTTCACCCGCCCCGTGCGCACGGTGGCGATCGCACTGACCCGTTCCGGCGGGAGCAGCCCGGACGACACGGTGCCGGCCGACGTGCCGCCAGAGACAGACCTGAGGCTGTCCGGCGCGACGGTCGCCGGCGACGACGGCGTCGACCGGCCACCGATCCTCGTCGCCCTCGGCGGGGTCAGTGTCCTGGTCTATCCCGTGGTGCCGGACGAGCAGACGTCCGGCGTCGGTGTGACGGTGACCAACGGACCTGCCTGGTCACTCGTCGGCGTCGTTGGCGCGGACGACACCCCCGAAGACCTCGCGGCACAGATCGCCGAGGCCGGCCTCCCAGGCGTGATCTCCCGGGTCATCGCAGTCGAGGGCCAGGTCGCCGTGGGCTGGCTGGATGCGAGGAGGACGCCATGACGCTTCCCGAGGGCCACTTCCGCCTGTACCCGTCGATGAGGCCACACCTGACGGCCGGCTCCTACCGGTTCCGCACGAGCCAGACCATGGAGGCCAAGGAGGTCGGTGGCGCCACCCGAGACAGCGGCCAGCTGCCGGTGGACGACCTCAGGACCTACGTCGAGGTGACCTCGCCGCGCTACCAGCTCCCGCCGGACCAGATCCTGTCGACCTTTCCACCGGCCGGGTCGCAGGGCGCCTTCGGCTCACGCCTGCCGCAGATCGTCATCAAACGACGCACCCTGCCCTGGGAGAGGGACGTCGCGCCGGGCACCTCAGCCAAGACTCCGTGGCTGGCGCTCGTCGTCATCGCCGAAGGTGAGGCGACACTGGAGCTCAACAAGTCGGTAGCCGAGTGTGTGACACCCGGCATCACGCTGCCGGGTGCGGCCGACGTCTCCACCGGCAACTACCTCGCCGTCCGACGCTCCGTCATCAACTCCGTCCTGCCCACGCGCAAGGACGTGCCCCTCCTCGCCCACGTGCGCGAGGTCGACATCAGTGACACCGAGCTGATGATGGGGGACGATGACGGGGTCGTCGCGGTCGTCGTGGCCAACCGGCTCCCCCTCGCCGCCCGTGGCACAGACGGGCGCAAGGCACCCGTGAAGTACCTCGCCGCGCTGATCAGCCTGGAGGGTCAGCTCGACTCGCTCCTGCCAGAGGCACCACCCCCGGATTCATGGACCTCCGACCTGATCACCGTGCTGCAGGTCGCGCACGCACCAGCGGTGATGGACCAGGTGATCATGCACGGAGGCGTCAACCCGGCCGGCCCGATCGACGTCGTCGGCGGGCTCACCGGGCTGTCCCTGGCGCTCGACCCCGGCGGTCAGGTCCAACCCCGCGCGGTGGCTCACGCCCAGTCCTATGAACAGGCGATCCTGGCCCCCGATGCCACGACCACGGCCTACTCCGGCAGCGGCGGGTGGCCCACCGACCACATCCTCGACTCCGCCACCGTGTCCCAGGTCATGGCCACGGACTTCGCCCACCACGACGTGGGCGCTCTGATCGACCCGATGTTCCGCTACCCCGTCCTCGCCCACTGGAGCTTCACGTCGGTGGGTGACACCACCTTCGAGTCCCTCATGACCAACCTCGACTCGGGCCTGGTCGGCACGCCCTCCACGGGACCCGCGCCCGAGGGACGCCAACCGCTGACGGTCGTCGAGACCGGTCACGTCGAGCTCCCGCACCGCACCCGGCACGGCGACCTGACCACGTCCTGGTATCGCGGCCCGCTCAGCCCGCACCCCACCGACACCACGGCACCACGCCTCCCGCTGGCCCACGCGTCCGACCAACTGCGCATCGTCGTGCCCGACGGTCGCGAGGATCTCTCTCTGGCGACCGCCTTCGAGATCGGGCGGCTCATGGCGCTGGCCCATCCATCGTTCGTCGACGCGCTGCTGCGGTGGCGCCAACACCGCTTTCAGCTGGCCCGCGGACGCTCGGTGCTGCAGGCGACGGTCGACCTGGGTCTCGACCTCGACCTCCTCGCCACCCTGCGGGATCTGCCCCACGAGCTCGGCCTGTTCATCACCAGGCCGATCGTCGCCGACCCGATGGAGATCATCGGTCCGCCCCTCGATCTGCAGCCCGCCGGCACCGACATGCGGGTCCTCGAGGAGCTGTCGCTGACCGCGACGCTGCCCGAGGCACTCGCGACCGGACTCGCGGTCGACGCGGACCTCAGCCTGAGCCCCGGGGTGGTGCTCGAGGTCGTCAAGGGGCAGGACGTCTGGCAGGTGAGCGACCTCGGCACCCGCGTGACCAACGGACTCATCTCCGAGGCTCTGCACGGCGTCCTGGACGCCTCGGTCACCAAGTTCGCGGCGAGCACCCTCGGAGCCGAGGTCGTGCACGACTGGATCGGGGGCGGGGTCGCCTGGGGCGGCTTCGACCTCGACCTCATCGACACGCAGCTGCTCGACCTCGGCGAAGTGATGGTGGGCCGGGTCGGGCGCGGCGGTCGCGTGATCGGCCCGCAGGACATCCGGCCGCGCGACGCACTCGATGACCTCACCGACACCAGAACCTCCGACACCGACCTCACCGACGCAGGGCCCTCTGGCACCGACCTCAGGCGCTCACCCACCCGATCGGGAGACGAGTCATGATCAAGGCCCAGGTCTTCTATGCGCAGATGCCATTGCAGTATGCCGGCACAGCCGCGGCCGCCACCATCGTCGACCAGGACGACGCGGAGAGCTCCGTCCCGGCCGACGTGCGCAGCTGGCTCGGCCGGCTCCGCCTCCTCGAGGGGGTCCCCTTCGCCAACCTCATCGCCGACGCCGAGCTGCTCCCACCGGAGTCGATCCGCTGGTTCTATCTCGACCGCCGGTGGACCGACGCGCTGGTCCAGGGTGCGCTGAGCGTCGGCACGGTCAACTCCGACGACCGGGTCCAGCTCACCAACGCCTACCCGGCCATCCGGGAGGAGCTCGACACCGAGGAGCGCAACGCCCGGCGCCGAGCAGGTTCGGAGCGCTTCGGTGGCCAAGTGGACGCCATCAGCGGGTTCGTGATGCGCTCACAGGTCATCGCGGGCTATCCGGGCATGCACGTGCGTGCCTTTGCGATGGAGCCGGACGGGGCCGTCGACGCGCAGTTCACCGAGGACGAGCCCGAGCGGATGCGGCTGCTGCGTCTGGAGCGTCTGGCCCCGGCCGTGCTGTTCTGTCTCTTTGACGGGATCCCGTCGGTCGTGCACATGGAGGAGCCGCGCCAGGGCGTGCAGTTCGGGTTCGACGCCTCCGGGCCCCCTGGGCAGATCAGCGCCTCCCTGCCACCACGTTCGGCGGAGTCGGGTGACGATCTCGAGGGGGTGCACCCGGTCGAGGTGCCGTTCCGGTCCGGAGACCGGACCAGCGGTGTCGTCGACATCCAGCGGCTGGAGGACCGCCTGCGCGGTCCAGCCACGGGCGGCAACGAGATGGACAGCGCGGAGTATGCCCTCCAGCTGGTGCGCTACCCCTTCCGGCAGGTGTGGGGCGAGACCCGACGCACCCCGATCGCCTCGGTCTTCACCCCGGTGGTGCCCTACGAGGTGCTGGCCCAGCACTTCCTCACCTTCGGGGGGCAGTAGCGATGGCCAGGTACGTCAGCAGCGAGATCCTCTCGGTCACGGCCTACTCCAAGCGGTGGGCCTACCTGGCCACGACAGGCACCGACCTGCCCACCCTGGCGACCTGGGACAAGGAGCTGAACCGCGAGCGACGGGTGCTCGTGCCCGTCGATGTGCAGGCCTTCGTGGCTACCGCGGACGGTGAACAGGTCACACCCGTGGGCGGGGTCCTGAAGGACCCGGAGCCGTTTGCCGACCTGACCTCCCTGAGCGCCGGGGTCCACCTGCACTGGGCGCTGCCGGACAGTCTGCTCAGCGGGCGCGCCGCTGAAGACTCGACGCTGCCCGACTTCCCCCGCCTGCCCGACCGCTGGGTCGTGGTCCGGACCCTCTCGCGGCAGGGTGAGTCGACGGTCCACCAGCGTGGCTGGGTGATCGACGCGGCAACCGCGGGGGTCGCTCCGCTCGAGTCGTATGCCGGGGGCACAGTCGCCAGCACCGGCACCGTGGTCGGTGGGGGCACCACGGGCACAGGCCCAACCAGCGAGCCTGAGGTCCTCGACCCGCTCGACGCCGCCGCGCGCCGGTCACTGCTCTGGACGGGGACGTATGCCGGAGCGCAGGGCCGCTTCACCTTCCACGATGACCTCGGGGACCTGGCCGCCGTCCGCGAGGCGGGCACCCTGCTCTCGTCCAGGGCCTGCTATCTGGTCGCAGGGTGGTATGCCGCCGACGACGTGGACCCGCTCAACGGCATCGGCTGGCAGCACACGCTGGAGGAGGTCACTTCGGGCCTCGGCTGGATTGTGACCCGGGACGGCCCCGACAGTGACGAGGAGGGCGTTGACCCGGCCACCCGGCGCGCCGAGTCCCGGGCCGGGCAGAAAGCCCCCACCGAGGGGACGATTGAGACGGTCACCTCCACCGGCGTGCAGGTGCTCCACCACGAAGGTCTTGCGCCCTCCGGCCTGGTGCAGGTGGGGCGCGTCGCCAAGACCGTCTTCGGGCGCCGCGCGCCGTCCTATCGCACCCTGCTGCACGGGGCGGTCCTGGGGGTGCCCGTCGACGGCACGGTCTCGGGTCGCGACCACCGCCCAGCAAGCTCGTCCGTCACCGGAGCCATCGGCCTCGACCTGGATGACGTCGCCGCAGCCCTGGCCGCCGAAGGGCTCTCGTCGTCGACCTCGTCACGGAGTGCGGCCGAGCATCTGATGGCCGCCTTCACCTCGGGTCTGCTGGCCCGCATCGGCTCACCCGACGGCCTGTTCGACCTCGACGAGCACGAGCACACCGAGACCTTCGGTTCCGTGCCCGGACCACCACTGCCCGGCCTGAAACCTGACCGGCTGCGCGCTGAGGACGCCCTGCCGACAAACCCGCTCACCGTGGGCCGCAAGGGACGAGGCGCCCGCCAGGTGGCGAAGTCACCCAGGATCGCCTTCACGGGCGGGGTAAGGGGGCTGCGGGGCAAGGAGCAGCGCGACGAGGAGCGGCGGGACCAGGAGCAGCGGGAGCGGAAGCCGCAGCCCCCACCCTCCAAGGGGTCGGTGATCAACAGGGGTGCCAGCGAGGACCCGGCCTCGCGGGAGGTCATCAAGGCGGCGCCGCGCATCTTCCGTCCGGCGGCTCCCCTGCTCGGGCTGCGCGGCGTGCGACCCGGCGGTCGGCACCACCACGACGGCTCGCACGACGCCAGCGAACGACTGGTCTGCCGCCGTCCTGGTGACATCGTCACCGCCCTCACCGGCATCGTCGAGGGTCAACATGTGCTGCCCACCCTCGGTAGCGGCGCGGTGCCGAACGAGGTCCTGCCGCTCGCCCGGGAGATGGTGCTGCTCAACGGTTATGACGCCACCTGGCTCGCCTCGGTCGGCGACCAGCGGGTGGCCGCCGAGAAGGCGGTCAAGGTCCGTCTTGCGGGCGAGCTGCTGCGGCTCTATGGCACCGACGCGACCTATGACGGGACGGGCGTCTCAGCCCTGACGAAGGCCGCGACTGGCACTCGGCCCCGGGCGAGCGGCTCGCCGGTCTGGGAGTCGCACCAGGCGCGCAGGGACCCGGTCCGTGCCCAGCTCGCCTCCGCCCTGAGCGCCCACTCACTGCTCGATGGCATGGCGCCGTCGCCGGTGGCGCTGACCACCTGGGCCCAGCCGTGGTGTCCGCTGTTCGTCGAGTGGGAGGTCCTGCTCGAGGGACGCGACGACCTGGACGGCTGGCAGCTGGGCCCGACGGACCTGGAGCCCGCCCCGGCACCGCAGGGCGCAGCCCCGCAGAGCGCCACGGTCACCCGCGTCCTGCGGGGCCGCGCCCCCCTCAACACCGGCGTCGGCAAGAAGCTGGCAGAGTCGATTGGCGACTGGCTCAAGGATGAGGAGAAGCGGGATGAGCAGCCCGGCGCCTCGCAGCTGAGCGACCCCGACGAGAAGGCGCTCGCGGAGCTTGCCACGATGCTCGGCCCGCTCGGGGTGGCCAGCGCCTCGCTCGACGGGGTGCGCGAGCAGCTGCTCGGCATCGCCTATCGCGGCTTCGTCGTCCGCCAGAAGTCCGCGCCGGACGAGGACGGCCTCCCGGAGGCGTCGGAGCGGGCAGTCCCCCTGTTCGGCGGCACCCTCACCGTCACCGACCTGCGCCTGGTCGACACCTTCGGGCGGGTGCTGCCGGTCGACGTCACGGATCTGGCGACGACCTCGGCCCTGGAGGTGCCGGGTGCGGGCTCGAGCATCCAGGTCACCCCCCGGCTCCAGCACGGGGCACGGTGGCTGTTCCGGCTCGTGGACCCAGCACACCCGATCACCGCGGACCCGGTCACGGCCACCGAGGCCTGGGTCGACCAGGTGCGCCCAGACCTGAGCGTGAACCCGATCAGCGGGTTCCTGCTCCCCGACCACATCGACGAGGCGTGCGAGGTCTTCGACCGGGACGGGCACCCGCTGGGACAGATCGGCCACGACGGGGTCACCAACGCCGTCCTCTGGGAGCCAGCCCCGGGCAGGCCGGTCCCGCCGAGCGCCGGACCGCTGGACCCCTCCACCCCGGCCCACGCCCAGCTGGCCGGCCGCCTCGCCGCCGGGCTGGTGCAGGCTGACATCGAGGCCCGCACCGAGGCAGGGTCGACCGAGCGTGAGCACACGGCGCTGTCGGCCTTCCTCGGCGTGATCGACTCCACGCTGTGGAGCGTCGACACCTATGCCGCGCTCGGCTCCCCGACGATCGCCGGCCTGGTCGGTCGCCCCCTCGCGATCGTGCGTGCGACGCTGCGGCTCGATGCTCCCAGCGACCTCGGTGAGGTGAAGGTCACCGCCCCCGGCGGACCCGGTGAGCGCCGCGCCGCCTTCGAGGCCCTGCGCCGGCACCGCTTCCCGGTGCGGCTGGGCGAGCTAGGACGCTCCGACGACGCGACGATCGGGTTCTTCGTCGATGACGACTACTCGCGCTTCCACGTGGTCGACAAGGTCGTCGCCCAGGTGGCCCGCGAGAGCCGCCGACACCGAGGCCACCTCGGCCTGCTCGGGGCAACGGTCACCCCCGAGGTCTCCCCGATCGAGCATCCCTACATCCACCCGGAGGACACCCTGCTCGTCGCGATCGGGCAGGTGGTGCGCCTGACGATCGTGATGGTGCCGGGTGGGCGGGTGCACCTCACCTCGGGCATCCTGCCCCGCAAGGCGCTCGGTCTCGCCGACGAGTGGGTCACGCCCGGACTGAGCCGGCTCAGCCCCTCGATGCGGGTGGGGCCACTCCTCGTGGACCCGGCCGAGATCAAGCTCCCTCTCGTCGCCAGCCTCGGACCCGACCAGGTCTTCACGCGCCGGACGGGACCACTGACCTGGCGTGACGACCCCATCGTCGCGGCGACCGCGGCGGCCTACCTGCCGCGACTGCCGCACGAGGCGCAGGAGGGCTGGATCCGCGTCACCCCTGAGCCCACCGAGGAGTGAGGACATGCCGCGACCACCTGCCCCCACACCCGCGACTGAGCGGGCTGCCGCCCGGGTCGTGAAGCGAGGACGCTCCCGGGACCGCACGGCATACAACGCCGTCCGGGAGGGCGGTGTCGCCCCGCTGGCGCTGCACGCCGCCCTCGAGCACCACCTCGACGAGCGACCGGCTCGTGGTCCGGCTGCCCGGG